>NZ_KB912942.1:6863966-7170323 GCF_000383915.1 Amycolatopsis benzoatilytica AK 16/65 | reverse complement strand
GGTGGTGGCGGTGCCGCCCGAGGCCGAGGTGACGTCGTTCGTGCCCGTGCCGTGGCCGAGCGCGGCTCCGGCGAGCCCGTCGCCGAAGATCGAGCCCGCACCGGCGATCGGCGCCTTCACGATGTTGCCGGCGAGCGCGCCGTCCTTGCCGGTCGCGGTGGCGTTGCCGCCCGCCTTCGAGTCGGTCAGGTTGTCCGACATGCCGGTGCCGATGCCGGCGACCGCGCCGCCGACGCCGTGGCCCTGGACCGGCAGCGAGACCGGAGCCTCGACGAGGTTGCCCGCGCCAGCGCCCTTGTCGCCGGTCGCGTGCACGTCCTGGCCCGCGGTGGAGGTGGTGTCGTTGCTGGCCTTGCCGTGGCCCTGGCCGACGAACGCGCCGCCGATGCCGAACAGCTGCACCGGGGTGGACAGCGGCGCGGTGGCGAGGTTCGAGCTCAGGAAGCCGTTGTCGTCAGCGGTGTTGCCGCCGCCGCCGGCCTTGACGACCTTGGTCTCGGTCGAGTCCGCCGAGCCCTGGCCGATGAACGAGCCGCCGACGCCGAACACCTCGGCCGGGGCCGCCACCGGGACCTGCACGATGTTGCCCGAACCGGACGAGTCGTTGCCCTGGCTGCCGTCGTAGTTGCCGGCGGTCACGGTCTTGGTCTCGTTCGAGGTGCCGGACGCGTTGCCGATGTGGCTGCCGCCGATGCCGTGCACCTCGGGCGCGCCCGCGACCTGGCTGTTGATGATGTTGCCGGTCAGCACCGAGCCGTTGCCGCGGGTGTAGCTGCCGTCACCGGAGGTCGCGGTGGTGGTGTTGGTGCAGTCGGCGTGCGCGTTGCCGATGTAGGTGCCGCCGACGCCGCACGCCTCGACCGGAAGCGCCACGGCCGGGTCGATCACGTTGGCCGCGCCGGCCGCGTTCTCGCCGCTGGTCTTCACGAAGCCGCCGGAGGTGGCGGTGGTCTCGTGAGTGGAGGAGGACGCCTGGCGGTCGAGCGCGTGCCCGGTGGTGGCGTTGCCGATCCACGAACCGGCGACGGACGCGACGTTCGCGACCGGGCTCGCCTGCGCGGCGGCGGCGTTGCCGGACAGGAACGAACCGTCGCCGTCGGTCTCCATGTAGGTCGGGATCTTCAGGCTGCCCGGACGGGTGTCGCCCGCCTTGGCGTCGGCCGAGGAGTTGGAGGTGGAGTCCGCGTCCGAGCCCCACACGCCGCCGGCGTTGCCGTTGAACTTGACCGGCAGCGCGATCGGCGCGCCGACCACGTTGCCGCTGCCCGCGGCGCCCTTGCCGTTGGACTTGATCGAGCCGCCGGAGGTGGCGGCGGTGTCCGCGTTGTACCCGCCGCTGTAGGCGTTGCCCAGGATCCAGGACGCGGCGTTGCCGGTGACCTGAACCGGGGTGGCGAACTGGCCCGCGACGACGTTGCCGGAGAGGCCGGAGCCCTTGCCGGTGGTGTCGATGTTGCCGGTCTCAGTGGCACTCTGGTGCGCCGAGCCGCCCTTGACCGCACCGCTGCCGCCGGCGAGGCCGACGCCGTTGCCGGCGATCTGCACCGGGAGCGCGTAGTCGAGCGCCACCACGTTGCCGGCGATGCCGGAGTACTTGCCGGACGTCGCGACGTCCTGGTTGTGGCTGTAGGTCTGGTCGTGGTCGCCGCCCTGCACGTGCGCGTCGCCGATGACGCCCACCGCGTTGTCCACGATCTGGATCGGGACGACGACGTCGCCGTTGACCTTGTTGCCCTTGAACGCGTCGCTGGTCGGCGTGACCTGGCGGGGAGCGTCCTTCTTCGGCAGCGCGCCGGTCAGGTCGCCGGCGGAACCGGGGGTCTTCGCCGAGGCGAGAGCGCTCTTCAGCGCCGAGGTGACCGGCTTGGTGCTGATCTCGTTGTGGTGCGCCGGGAGGTCGACCTGCCCGAGAGGCGTGCCGATCGCGTTGTTGGCCTCGTCGATCGGAACGGTGACATTCAGGTCGAGCGGGGATGCAGGGGTGTCCGGGTTGACGTTCTCGTCGGCCGAGGCGATGCCGGTGCCCAGCATCAGCAAGCCACCCGTGACCAACGCGGTCTGGAGTCCGCGCTTTGCCCAGGTCTGCATGGGATTGTTCTCCTTCATATCGGGGTCCCTTGCGGGTTCGTGGCGGTGCGCCTGTTTTCGTCAGGACAGACACCGGGGAATGCGAGCGCGGAAATTGCGCATCGCGCGAAAAACCCGCGGGATGAATGTCGGCGACGAACGGAAGGAACACGCGTACGTGTCCGGGTTCGTCAACGACCCCGCGGGTTACGTGGATCAGTCAGGAGTGACACCGGGCTGCTCGCCCGGGGTGCGCGGCGTGTGCGCGAGGCCGGTGCGGGTGGAACCCGCCACGGCGTTGTCGACGGCGTCGGTGACCCACGCGGGCACACCGAAGTTGAGGCCGTCGAGGTGTCCGCCGGGCGCGGTGGAGCCACCGGCGGGCGGAGTCGGGATGGAAGCAGGCGCGGCCGGAAGCTGCGCCGGGGAGTACGGGGCACCCGGCAGATCGCGGGCACCGTGATGCCGCGAGACCGTGCCGGTGCCGTACTGCGAGCCAGCCGACGAGGCTGCGTCCATCGCCGGGAAAACCGACTGCAGCGCGTCGGACGTGGTCATCGCGGCCGCGCCGAGGTTGTCCGCCTCGGCGGGCTGTTCGGGAACGGTCGGCGCGGGAAGCTCCGCCTCGGCCGGTGCGTCCGGCAGTTTCGGCAGGTCGACCAGGCGACCGGGAGCGTGCGAGTCGAGCAGGTCCCAGAGTTTCCGGCTGAAGTCCTGCGCGGCCGGCGGCGGAGTGGTCGCGTCGGCGATCACCTGACGGGCGTCCTCCGGCTTGCGCGCGATGTGCTCGAGCGAGCCGACGGTGCGCTGCACCGGCTTGAGCACCGCGTCCTGGCCGAGGTCACGCACCGCGGTGCCGACCGCGCCTGCCGCTTCCTGGCCTTCCGCCAGGTCCTCGCGGTGGCCGAACTGCTCCAGCGAGCAGCCGGGACGCGCCGCGCCCGACTCGGACCACGTGGTGGCCTCCTGCTCGCACGAGGCCAACCGCTGCGCGGTGCCGGCGACGCCGCCCGCGAACCGGGACACGCCGTCGGTGACGTCGCCGAGGCCGGCGACGGTCGCGTCGGTGACCGGGGTGACGCTCGTGCCGGCCGTCTCCGCGGAGGCGGCCGACGAGGAAACCGCCCACGCGGCCGCGGTGGCCGCGAGCGCGCCGCCCACGACGAACAACGCACGCGACGCGAGACGGCCGAAGCGCGTCGCGCCTCGCCTCTCGTGCACAGCGTCGTTCGTCACAGGTGATTTCTCCTCGGGGGAAAATATATTTCAGCTTTGCCGGAACAGCGGCGATTACGACGCGGTTCCGCGGTGGTGCAAAAACGAGAGAACCAAATGTTCGGCCCGCCGCGCATCATTGACACGACTTGATGCCACCATCGTGTGAACAACACACCGTGTGGCCGGATCTCACGCTCGGTCATCCCCGGTGCAGAGGGCCGGTTACTCCGGAGTCGGTTCCGGTCGCCGGGCGGAAGCCGGGTTTCGCGGCGGCCGCTGGGCGATCCGCCCGGTTTTTCCGCGCCGGGCCGATACGGTGATCACGTGAGCGCGCCAGAACGACCGTCCCCAGCCGGAACAGACCCCGCACCGACCCCCGACGTCACCGAACTCGTCCCGCGCGGCCTGCGGGTGTCCGCCGCGCTTTCGTGGCGGTTCATCGTCGTCATCGCCGCGCTGTACGCGGTGGTGTGGCTGATGGGCTACCTGGCCGCGGTCGTGGTGCCGGTGTCGATCGCGCTGCTGCTGTCCGCGCTGCTGGCCCCCGCGGTGTCGCGTCTGGTACAGATCCACTGTCCGCGCGGAATCGCCACGGCGATCGTGCTGGTGGCCGGACTCGCGGTGCTCGGCGGGCTGCTCACCTTCGTGATCACCCAGTTCTCCAGCGGCCTGCCGGAGCTGCAGCAGCAACTGACCACCAGCCTCAACCAGATCAAGGACTGGCTGATCAACGGTCCGCTGCACCTGCGCCAGGAGCAGATCCAGGACTTCATCAACCAGGCGATCGGCTTCCTGCAGAACAACCAGGCGTCGATCACCACCACCGCGCTGACCACCGCGGGCACCGTCGGCGAGATCCTCACCGGCTTCGTGCTCACCCTGTTCGTCACGATCTTCTTCCTGGCCGGCGGCGAGAGCATCTGGTCGTTCCTGGTGTGCGGCGTGCCCCGGCGAGTGCGCTCGCGAGTGGACGTGGCCGGGCGGCGCGGGTTCGCGTCGCTGGTCAGCTACATCCGGGCGACCGCCGCGGTGGCCGTGGTCGACGCGGTCGGCATCGGCATCGGGCTGTGGGCGGTCGGCGTTCCGCTGGTCGTGCCGCTGGCGACGCTGGTGTTCCTCGGCGCGTTCATCCCGATCATCGGCGCGCTGATCACCGGCGGCGTCGCGGTGCTGGTTGCTCTGGTGGCCAAGGGGATCGTCGGCGCGGTGATCGTGCTGGCCGTGGTGATCGGCGTGATGCAGCTGGAAAGCCACGCGCTGCAGCCGCTGCTGCTGGGCCGCGCGGTGAAGCTGCACCCGCTCGCGGTGGTGCTCGCGATCGCCACCGGCCTGGTCGCCGCCGGGATCGCCGGCGCGCTGCTGGCGGTTCCGTTGCTGGCGGTGGTCAACTCCGGGGTCCGATCGCTGCTGCACGAAGGAGACGTGGACCCGTCCACTGTCGACACGTTGCATGCGAAGGTCGACAAACCGAAGAGGCGGCTCTGGCGTCCGAAGCAGAACGCCGCGGACGAAGTCGAGCAGGAAGACAGCGAAGTCCAGACGTGAGCGCCCCGACCACTCGAGACCCGGCGACGCCGCTCTGGCGCGGCACCGTAGTGCTGCGGGTCGTCACCTGGCTGTTCGCCCTGGCGGTGGTGATCGCGCACCGGGCGGACTTCCAGCGACCGTGGCTGGCCTGGCTCGTGGCCGGGGTGATGGGCGCGTGGACAGTCCTGTCGAGCCTCGCATACCTGCGCGAGAACGGGCGGCGTCGCTGGCTCGTGGTGTTCGACGTCGTGCTGACTACTGCACTGATGCTCACGTCGCCGTGGATTCTCTCCGACGCGCAGTACAACGCGGCTGCACCGTTGATCACGACAGTGTGGGCAGCCGTGGGCCCGCTCGCTGCCGCGACACGCTTCGGTGCGCGCGGCGGCGTCACGGCCGGACTGATCGTGGCAGTTGGCACGGGAGTCGCGCGAGAGGCTGTCAATCTCGATGTGGTCCGAGATGGCGTGCTGTTGTGCGCGAGCGGTCTCCTCGTCGGCATGGCGGCGACGCTCGCCCGAAGTTCCGCTGAGAAGCTCGCGCGCGCCCTTCGCGCGGAAGCAGCGACAGCGGAGCGGGAGCGGCTCGCGCGGTCGATTCACGACAGCGTGCTGCAAGTGCTCGCGCGCGTGCGCAAGCGTGGTCTCGAGGCCGGCGGCGAAGCGGCCGAGCTGGCACGGCTTGCCGGAGAGCAGGAGGTCGCACTGCGCGCACTGGTGAGCAGCGAGCCGAAACGGTCCGGCGACCTCGAAGACCTCCGGTCCGCGCTGCAGCTGCTGGCCACGACCTCGGTGCAGGTGTCGACCCCGGCCGGCACCGTGAACCTGCCCGCGCACGTCACCGAGGAACTCGTCGCGATCACCCGCGAAGCACTGTCCAATGTGGAGAAACATGCCGGTCCGGACGCGCACGCCTGGGTGCTGCTGGAGGACCTCGGCGGCGAGGTGGTGGTCAGCATCCGCGACGACGGGCCCGGAATAGAGCGCGGCCGGCTGGAACGAGCGGTGGCCGAGGGCCGTCTGGGAGTAGTGAAGTCGATTCGCGGCCGGGTGGCCGACCTCGGCGGGACCGCGGTGCTGGACAGCGGCCCGGGCCGGGGCACCGAGTGGGAAGTGCGAGTGCCAGCCACGATGAGGGACGGACGATGACGGAACGGACGATCTCGGTGATGGTGGTCGACGACCACCCGATGTGGCGCGACGGAGTGGCCCGCGACCTCGCCGAGAACGGGTTCGAGGTGACCGCGACCGCGCCGGACGCCCCGGCCGCGATCCGGATCGCCCGCGCGGTGCGGCCGGACGTCGTGCTGATGGACCTGAACCTCGGCACCACCTCCGGTGTCGACGCCACCCGCGAGATCACCGCGGCCTCGCCGGACACCCGCGTGCTGGTGCTTTCGGCCAGCGGCGAGCACAGCGACGTACTGGAAGCGGTGAAAGCGGGCGCCTCCGGCTACCTGGTGAAATCGGCGTCCTCGGCGGAGCTGGTGGACGCGGTGCGCCGGACCGCGGACGGCGACCCGGTGTTCACCGCCGGGCTGGCCGGGCTGGTGCTCGGCGAGTACCGGCGGATGGCCGACGCGCCGGAGGGCGCGCCCGAACCGCCGCGGCTCACCGACCGCGAGACCGACGTGCTCCGGCTGGTCGCGAAGGGACTGACCGCGCGGCAGATCGCCGAACGGCTGGTGCTGTCACATCGGACGGTGGAGAACCACGTGCAGTCGACCCTGCGGAAACTGCAGCTGCACAACCGGGTCGAGCTGGCCCGCTACGCGATCGAGCACGGACTGGACGAGGACTAGGACGTCGCCACGCCGGCGGCTTGCTGCGCGGCGGACAATCTCGCCTTGCCGAGCCGCCACGCCGGTTCGCCCGGATGCCAGGCGCCGACGACGCCGTCCGCGACCACCAGGTCGCCGGCTTCGGTCCAGTCCAGGCCGGAGTGCTTGAGGTTTTCCGTCGTGTACGGCATCGACGGGGCTTGCTGCCACGTGTAATCGGTGAGGTTCAGCAGCCACAGGTCGCGAGTCTGGGTCAGGCTGCCCTGCCACGACGGGGTGCCGAAGTCGAACGCGGCGACGCTGCCGTCCCGGCTCGGCCACACTGCGGGACGCGGCGTGGGGACTGGCAGCGAGACCACTTTGCGGGCACCGGTGCGGAGGTCCAGCACGGTCACGTCGGTGAGCCCGCCGAGCACCAGCCGGTCGCCGGCCGACGCCAGGATGCGCGGTGCCTGCTGGACGGTCCGCCCGGTAGCCGGGTCGATCAGCACGTCGACGGTGTCCGCGCTGGCCCCGATGGTGATCAGCAGCCCGTGCGACGTCTCGACCCGGACCACAGTCCGGCAGGAGGCGACCGTCGGAGGGCCGAATGACTTGCCGGACAGCGCGACGTGTTCCAGCCGGCACAGATCCGGTCCGTCCGGCCGGATCAACCAGACGCTGGCACCGTCCGCGCCGGGGGCCGCGCTCAGCGCTTTGCCGAGCGGCTGCGGCGCGGAACCGCGCTGGTAGACGTACGCGTCGGCGGGGTCGCAGGTGGTGTCGTGACACGGCGGAGCGGTCAGGACGACCGGGGTGTGGCCGACCCGCAGCACCGACACCCGCCGGTCGCCGCCGGGGACCCCGGGCATCGGCGCGCTCGCGCCGGTATCGGCGTCGAACACGGTCGGCGGAGAGGTCGCGAGCAGCAGTTCGACGCCGATGCCGCCGGTGGCGACTCCGCCGGCGAGCCCGGACGGCGGCGGAGTGGTCGGGCTCGGCCTCGGCGGCGCCGTCGGCGCGAGCGGAGCAGGCGGCGGGCTCGTGCATCCGGCCAGCAGAACGCTGGCCACGCCGAGCGTGGCCAGTGCGCGGATTACGGGTCCGTTCAGGGTTTTTCCCCGATCTGCCTGCGGAAATCGAGTTCTACCATCGAGGGCATGGGCGAGGAAGAGATGTCCGGCGCGCACCCCGCGACCGAGACCAAGCCGTTGACCGACCGCGACATCCGGGTATCCGACGACGAACGCGAACACGTGGTCGGCGTCCTGCAGAAAGCGATCGGGCACGGGATGCTCACCCTAGACGAGTTCACCGAGCGCACCGATCAGGCGCTCGCCGCCCGCACCCGGGGCGAGCTCAACACCGTGCTCGCCGACCTGCCGGGGCTGTTCCACCCGGGCGCGGCACCGCAGTACGCGGCCCCGTCCTACGACCAGGGCTACCCGCAGCAGTACCCGGGAGGACAGCGGCTCGAACTGAACGCCAAGTATTCGTCGCTGCAGCGCAGCGGCCCGTGGCAGGTGCCGGCGGCGATGGTGGTGCGCAACAAGTACGGCAGCACGAAGCTCGACTTCACCGAGGCCCGCGTTGCCACCCCGGTGGTGCAGATCGAGCTCGACTCGAAGTGGGGATCGGTCGAGCTGATCATCCCGCCGCAGGCCGCGGTGGACTACAACTCGATCACCGAGATCAAGTTCGGCTCACTGGACGACAAGACGGGCAGCAACGGCCGCGCGGGCACCCCGCGCTACGTCCTGACCGGCCGCGTCCACGGGGGCTCGCTGGTCATCCGCCACCCTCGGCGGGGCATTTTCGGCTGACCAGCATCCGGCGCCGGACCCGGTCACCCCATCTCTCACCCGGGTCCGGCGCGCCCGCCGGGGAACTACCTCAGCGATTCAGAGCGCGTCCGCGACCGCTTTGCGCGCCGCCGCCGGGTCCGTCGTCGCCAGTGCCGCCGCCGCGATCGCACGGGCCTGTTCCCGCGAGACCGAGGC
Source organism: Amycolatopsis benzoatilytica AK 16/65 (assembly GCF_000383915.1). Classification (NCBI taxonomy): domain Bacteria; kingdom Bacillati; phylum Actinomycetota; class Actinomycetes; order Pseudonocardiales; family Pseudonocardiaceae; genus Amycolatopsis; species Amycolatopsis benzoatilytica. The sequence continues at coordinate 7,161,752 of NZ_KB912942.1, read as the reverse complement.
CAAACTGGCGCCGACCGACCGCACCGCCGGCGCGTTCATCGACAAGCTGGTCAGGCCGAGCCCGGCCAGCACCAGCGCGAGCCGCGGGTCGGCCGCTGCCTCGCCGCAGACGCCGGCCGGTTTGCCGGCCGCCTCGGCGGCTTCGCCGATCACCTTCAGCAGCCGCAGCAGACCGGGCTGCCACGGGTCGTTCAGCTTCGCCACCGCGCCGAGCTGCCGGTCCGCGGCGAACGTGTACTGCGCCAGATCGTTGGTGCCGACCGAGACGAAGTCGACCACGGACAGAATTTCCCTGGCCAGCAAGGCGGCGGCGGGAATCTCGATCATCACGCCGGCCCGGGCGATCCCGGCCGCGCGCACCCGCTCGGCGAACCAGGCGGCTTCCTCGACGGTGGCCACCATCGGTGCCATCACCGAAACCTCCGCGCCGGAATCCGCGGCCGCACCGGCGATCGCTTCCAGCTGACGCTCCAGCACCTCCGGCCGGTCGAACGCGATCCGCAGCCCGCGTACGCCGAGCGCCGGGTTGGGCTCGGCTTCCGGGGACAGGAAAGCGAGCGGCTTGTCCGCACCCGCGTCCAGGGTGCGCACGATGACCGGCTTGCCGCGGAACGGCGAAAGCACCGCGGCGTAAGCCTTCCGCTGCTCGTCGACGGACGGCTCAGCCGGCGCGTCGAGGTAACAGAACTCGGTGCGGAACAGGCCGACGCCCTCCGCGCCCGCGTCCGCGGCGGCTTGCGCGTCCACCGGGGAGCCGACGTTGCCGTACACCTTTACCCGGTGCCCGTCGGACAGTTCGCCGACGCCGTTCCACTCGGCCGGGCCGGACGCGGCGGCGGTCACGATCGGAGCCGCTGGGTCGGCAACCTCGACCACGCCGGTGTCGCCGTCGACCGACAACGCCTCGGCGTCCGTGGCCAGCAGCCCGCGCACCGCGACGACCGCCGGGATTCCCAGCGCCCGCGCGAGGATCGCAGTGTGGCTCGTCGGCCCGCCTTCTTCGGTGACCAGCGCGAGCACCTTCGCCGGGTCGAGGCCCGCGGTATCGGCGGGCGCGAGGTCACGCGCGACAAGGACGCTCGGCGAGGCCAGCTCCGGGACCCCGGGCGGCGAGACGCCGAGCAGTTCGGCGACCAGCCGATCGCGCACGTCCCGGATGTCGCGGACCCGCTCGGCCATGTACCCGCCGGCGGCCGCGAGAGCTTCCGCGAAGACCTCGGCGGCCTGGTAGACGGCGCGGGCCGCGGGTAGGTTCCGCGCCGTCACCAGCTGTTGAGCCTGAGCGGCGAGCGCCGGGTCGGCGGCCATCGCGGCGGTGGTGACGAGGATCGTCGCGGCCTCCCCGGTCGCGGCCTCGGCCTGTGCCTCCAGCCGCGCGGCGACCGCCTGTGCGGCGGGCTCGATCCGCGCCGCCTCCGCCGCCGGATCGGCCGGCGCGGGCGTGCTCGCGGGTTCCCCGAGCGGTTCGGCGACGCGCACCACCGGGCCGCTCGCGCGTCCGGGGCTGACCGCGACCCCGGTCAGCGAAGAACCGACAACGGGCCCGGCCGGAGCGGCAGCACTCTCAGACATGGTCTAGACCATAGCTCACTCGGGCAGCGATCTCCCGCGCCGCCGTCCACCTGTCCCGAATTCGCCTGCGTTCCACGACCGGACGCACCTCCTCGTGCCATCAGGCAGCCGGCCGCCTCAAGCGGTCGCTGGCCCGCAAGAGTCTGCCGGAAACCGGGCAGCTCCGCCGGGTCCGCGAGCCGGGCGCGACCGGCCGGAAATCAGTCCGTGACCCTCGCCACAGATCAGAGTTCGGCCATCGTCGGGTAGGACGGCTGCGCGCCACGGCGGGTCACCGTCACGGCGGCGACCCGCACCGCGCGCTCCGCCGCCTCGACCAGTCCGACGCCGTCCGCGAGGGCCGCCGCCAGCGCTCCGGCGAACGCGTCGCCGGCACCGGTGGTGTCGATTGCTTCCACCCGCGGCGACGCGACGTTCGTCGACTTGTCGCTTTCAATCACCAGGGCGCCCTTGGCCCCGAACGTCACCACCGCCGCACGCGGACCGAAATCCAGCAGCTTGCGCGGATCCGCGCCAGGCGTCCCGAGCAGGTACTCGGCCTCGTGCTGGTTGACCAGCAGAACGTCCAGCGCGGCCAGCGTTTCCGACGACACTTCGGCGGCGGGGGACAGGTTGAGCAGCACCGTGACACCGCGCTCCCGGGCCCGCCGCACCGCGCGCTCGACCGTCGGCAGCGGCACTTCGAGCGACGCGACCAGCACCCGCGCGTCGGCGAGCACCTCGTCGGTGACATCGGCCGGCTCCAGCGCGGAATTCGCGCCAGGGGAGACCAGGATGGAGTTCTCCCCGTCCGGAGTCACGGTGATGTAGGCGATTCCGGTGGGCCGCTCGACTGTCCGCACAAATTGCGTATCAACACCCGCGTCAGACAGCGAATTACGCAGCAACTGTCCATAGCTGTCGTCGCCGACCGCGCCCAGCAACGCGACGTCCGCACCGAGTTTCCCCGCGGCGACCGCGGTATTGGCCCCCTTGCCGCCCGGGGACAGCGAGGTGTCGCCACCCAGCACCGTCTCGCCGCTGCCTGGACGGCGGTCCACCGGCACCACCAGATCGGCATTCGCGGACCCGACCACCAGCACCGCAGCACTCATGCCGCCACTCTGCCATGACCCTTCCTTTCCCTCCTCGACGGCCAAAAGTGAAAGTGTTTGTAACTTTCCCGGCGCGGAGTGCGACAATCAGGCGGAGCAGCGACTGCCTGTCACTCGTTCGGGGGGTCCGTATCCCCCAAGCGTCACTGACGGGACGGGCCTCGCTCTTCTGGAGCGTCACTGGCCTCAAGCCGATGACGTTGCCCCGACCGGAAGCGCGCCGGAGAGGGCATCGGGTCGCCGGCGCCGATCACGTAGCCCCCCGAGTGATCGGCGCCGGCGGCGCCCCGGCTCTCGCTCCCAGAGCCGCCGCGCCGGTCCCGGTCTGCCCGCTCGTTGGCAATCCGTGCCCCGGTCCGCCGCGCCGAAAGCGAAAACGACTGTCCGGACCACCTAGAATGTCCGGATGAGCAGCCCCACGCGCAGGGGCCGCGCCCGAGCGGCTACCGAACAGGACATCCGCCGCACCGCGCGGAAACTGCTGGTCGGCCAAGGCCCGGAAGCGGTCACCCTGCGGGCCATCGCCCGGGAACTCGGCATCACCGCGCCAGCTCTCTACCGCTACTACGAATCCCGCGACGACCTGCTCGCGAACCTCCGGCTCGACGTCTGCACCGATCTCGCCGCGGAACTCGCCGGAGAGATCGCCGGCCTGCAAGACGAGGGCCTGCTGCAGCTGTTCGAGATCTGCAAGGGCTTCCGGCGCTGGGCACTGACCCACACCAAGGAGTTCACGCTGGTGTTCGCGTCGCCGACCGGCGGCACCGGCACCGCGACCAGCAGCGCGCTGCACCGGCTCGACGAGCCGTTCGGCCGGATCTTCCTCGCTGCCGCCGGCCACGTGCTCGCCCAGCACGACCTGGTGATGCCGCCGAACGACGTGGTCCCGGCCGAACTCCGCGACGACCTCACCGCGTTCCAGCAGGACCTGCTCACGGTGCTCGCGGAGTCCGGCCGGGAAATCCCGCCGGAGAAGCTGGACCTCGGACTCACCTACCTGATGATCACCTTCTGGGCGCGGCTCTACGGCCACGTCACCCTCGAGGTGTTCGGGAACTACCCGATCCCGGTGTCCAAACCGGACGTGCTGTTCGAGGCCATGCTCACCGACCTCGCCCGGGACGTCGGCCTCTACACCGACTAGACCGGCTGAGCCGGCTAGGCGGCGTGCCCGCCGTCCACCGAAATGGTCGAGCCGGTCACGTACGCGCTGGCCGGGTCGGCCAGTACGTCACTGCTCTCCCGCGTTCGCCCAGGCGCGCGGCCGCCACTTTGGGCACCTCCGGTTCCAGCGCGGCAGGCCAGGTCGCCGCTGTCGGCCTGCACGGCGAGCGCGCGGTGCCCGCACGCCTCGATCCGGTCCACTACGGCCGCTGCCTGCCCGGTGCCCGCCACGTCAGCGAGCACCACCCAGTCACGGCGAGCCGAATCGCACTCGTCGCACCGATTCCGCGGCTGCCGCCGGTCACCAGGTCGGCAAAGCTGGCATTTTTTCGGCGACAGCGCTCCGGTTCCGCACCCGCGCGACCACTCCGTGTGACAGACTTCTGGCAGCGAAAAGGGAGAGGGGGATGGGTTGCTGCACGTCCAAGAGCTGGTGAAGGTCTACAACCAGCGCCGGGTTGTCGACACCGTGTCGTTCAGCCTGCAGCCCGGCACGGTGACCGCGTTCCTCGGCCCGAACGGCGCTGGCAAATCCACCACTCTGCGGATGATCTGCGGCCTGACCACCCCGACCTCCGGTGCGGCGACCATCGCCGGACGCCGCTTCGGAGACTGGCCGAACCCGGCGCACGTCGCCGGCGTGCTGCTCGACGCGGCGGCGGTGCACCCCGGCCGCACCGGACGTCACCACCTGCTCAGCGCTGCGAAACTGATGCGGCTGCCCTCGGCGCGCGTCGACCAGGTGCTCGCCCAGGTCGGCCTCTCCGACGCGGCGAACCGCCGGATCGGCAAGTACAGCCTCGGCATGCGGCAGCGGCTCGGCATCGCGCAAGCCCTGCTGTGCGACCCGCCGATGCTGATCCTGGACGAGCCGATCAACGGCCTCGACCCGGACGGCATCCGCTCCACTCGACAGCTGCTGCGCAGCTACGCCCAGCGCGGCGGCACCGTGCTGCTGTCCAGCCACGTACTGTCCGAAGTGGACCAGACGGCAGACCGCGTGGTGATGATCGGTCAGGGCCGGGTGGTCGCGGACGGCCCGCTCGACAGTTTCGCCGGCCCGCCGCGCACGCTCATCCGCACCGTGGACCTGCCCCGCCTGACGCACGCGCTGGAGCAGGCCAGGCTTGAACTGCGCTGGTCCGGCCCGGACGGGCTGACCGTCGCCGCCCCGCTGCGGCAGGTGTCCGACCTCGCATTCGCGGCCCGGGTCCAGGTGCTCGAACTGCGCGAAGAACAGCAGAACCTGGAAGAACTCTTCTTCCGGCTCACCGGAGGCGGCCGATGATCCCCACCCAGCACGCCTGGCAGGTCAAAGCGCAGCAGCGCGCATCGTTCGGCACCCTGGTGCGCGTCGAACTGCGCAAGACCACCGCCACAGCGGCGGACAAGATCCTGATGATCGCCACGCCGATCCTGCTGGTTCTCGTCGGGCTGCTGTTCCTGCAGGGCAACGCCCGCGACTTCACGCTGGCCGACCAACTGCTGCCGGTGTTCCTGCTGATCCGGCTCGGCGGGATGCTGATGAACGTCGTGGTCGTGAAACTGATCGCGGCGGAATGGCACTACCGCAGCGCACAGCCGACCCTGCTGGCCCAGCCGTCGCGGCTGCGCTACGTGCTCGCGCAAGCCACCGTCGCCATCGGCGTTTGGCTGCTCAGCGCCGCCCTGGAAGTGCTGCTGACCTTCTCGTACCTCCGCTCCCGGCTCACCAAGCTCGACGTGCAAGTCCTGTTCACCGTGCGGCCCGGCATGGTGATCACCGCGATCCTGATCGGCTCGGCCTGCATGACCCTGTTCGCGGTCACCGTCGCCTGGTTGATCCCGAACACCGCCGGCGCGATCACCGCCTACGTGCTGCTGGCGCTGCTGTTCCTGTTCCTGCAGTCCGGCATCGACTACGCGGGCTGGGCGGATCCGGTCGAACCCGCCCGGCAGCTGACCGGCATCGCCAAGCACGGCGTCGTCGCACTGAGCACGTCGCTGGTGCTGTGGATCACGCTGACCAGTCTGGCGATCTGGCGGGCGGGCACCCGCGAAGCTGCCTAGCGCGCGGCCAGCGAACCGCCCCCCGGATCGACCGTCGTGAGGTACGCGGTCATAGCCTTCTCCGCATCCGGGCAGAACTGAGCAGCCATCTGCCGATCCTGCTCGACGCTGTCACCGGGCAGTGACAGGTTCGGGCCGCTGGTGGAAATGGTCAGGGTGACGACTTGTTCCGAGCCGGTGTTCACGGCGATCTCGCACCCGTGCTGGGACAGCTGGGAAATCGCGTAATAGCGGTCCATCAGCAGAAACCGGCGGAAGTGGTACACCGAGTAGCTGTAGACCTTCCAGAACCCCGGCCACACCTCTTTGACCCGCTCGTTCGGCACCATCGCGCCGACGCTGATCGTCGCGCCGTCCGCGCGTTTCATCTCGCAGGTCTTCGTATACGGGCTGAAGAAGGGCTTGCTGCCGCTCAACTGGCCGAGCAGCTGCGGGTCCTTCTCGAACTGCGAGCAGTCGTTCGGGAACAGCGGTGGCCGGGAAGTGATGACCGGCAGCTCGTCGTAGGAGATCGAATCGGCGGGCAGCTGCGGCGCGGGTTTCGCCGGCACCGGTCCGGGCGCGACGGCACAACCGGACACCACGGCCGCGGCCGCGACCAGCACCGCGGTGATCGATCGATTACGCACGGACAGCACAGTACCGGCCCGGGAGCTGGTCCCGGGCCGGAACGCGCGTATTCACAGCACGATGTTGACCAGCCGGCCCGGCACCACGATCACCTTCCGCGGCGTCTTGCCGTCCACCAGCGCGGCGATCTTCTCGTCGGCCAGCGCGGCCGCCTGCACCGCGTCGTTCTTCGCGTCGGCGGGCACCGTGATCCGCGAGCGGACCTTGCCGTTGACCTGGATCGGGTACTCGACCGAGTCCTCCACCAGGTACTTCTCGTCGACCACCGGGAACGGGCCGTGCACCAGCGAATCGGCGTGGCCCATCCGGTGCCACAGCTCCTCGGCGACGTGCGGGGCCAGCGGGGCCAGCAGCAGCACCAGCGGTTCGGCCACCTCGCGCGGGGTCGCCGCGGCCGAGCCATACACCTTGGTCAGGTGGTTGTTCAGCTCGATCAGCTTCGCGCCGGCGGTGTTGAACCGCATCTCCGCGTAGTCCTCGCGGACCCCGGCGATGGTGCGGTGCAGCAGCTTGCGGTCCTCTTCGGTCGGGTCGTCCGAGGACACTCGCAGCTCGCCGGTCTGCTCGTCGACCAGCAGCCGCCAGATCCGCTGCAGGAACCGGTGCGCGCCGACGACGTCCTTGGTCGCCCACGGCCGCGACATGTCCAGCGGACCCATCGACATCTCATACACCCGGAAGGTGTCCGCGCCGTAGGTGTCCGACATCTCGTCCGGGGTCACGGCGTTCTTCAGGCTCTTGCCCATCTTGCCGTATTCCTGCTTGACCTCTTCGTCGCCGAAGAAGAACTTGCCGTCCCGCTCGACGACGTCCTCGGCAGGCACGTACACGCCGCGCTGGTCGGTGTAGGCGAACGCCTCGATGTAGCCCTGGTTGAACAGGCGGCGGTAGGGCTCCTTCGAGGACACGTGACCCAGGTCGTACAGCACCTTGTGCCAGAACCGGGAGTACAGCAGGTGCAGCACAGCGTGCTCGACGCCGCCGACGTACAGGTCGACGCCGCCCGGGTCGTCCGCGCCGTGCTCGGCCGGGCGCGGGCCCAGCCAGTACGCCTCGTTCTCCGGCGCGCAGAACACGTCCTGGCTCGCCGGGTCGACATAGCGCAGCTGGTACCAGCAGGAACCGGCCCACTGCGGCATCACGTTGGTGTCGCGGCGGTACTTCTTCGGCCCTTCGCCCAGGTCCAGGGTGACCTCGACCCAGTCGGTCGCACGCGACAGCGGCGGCGACGGCTCGGAGTCGGCGTCGTCCGGGTCGAACGTCTTCGGCGAGTAGTCGTCGATCTCCGGCAGCACGACCGGCAGCTGGTCCTCGGGCAGCGCGATCGGCAGGTTGTTCTCGTCGTAGACGATCGGGAACGGCTCACCCCAGTAGCGCTGGCGGGCGAACAGCCAGTCGCGCAGCTTGTACTGCACGGTGCCCTCGCCCGCGCCGCGGTCCTCCAGCCAGGCGATGATCGTCTTCTTGGCGTCCGCGACGCCCATGCCGTTCAGGTCGACGGTGTCGTTGGCGGAGTTGATCGCCGGCCCGTCGCCGGTGAACGCCTCGCCCTCGAAGCCCTCGCCCGGGTCGACCGTGCGGACGATCTCCAGCTCGAACTTCTTCGCGAAGTCGTAGTCGCGCTGGTCCTGGGCGGGCACCGCCATGATCGCGCCGGTGCCGTAGCCCATCAGCACGTAGTCGCCGACGAAGACCGGGATTTCCTTGCCGTTCACCGGGTTCACCGCGTAGGTGCCGGTGAAGACGCCGGTCTTCTCCTTGTTCTCCTGCCGGTCCAGATCGGACTTGCGGGAGGCGGCGGCCCGATACGCGGCGATGGCCTCGGCGGGTGTCTTCGCGCCGCCGGTCCAGCTCTGCGGGTGCTCGCCCGGCCACTGCGCCGCGGTCAGCTTCCCGACCAGCGGGTGCTCCGGCGCGATCACCATGTAGGTGGCCCCGAACAGAGTGTCCGGACGCGTGGTGAAGACCTCGATCTTCTCGTCTCCGGCGGCGAACGAAACCCGCGCGCCCTGGGAGCGGCCGACCCAGTTGCGCTGCATGGACTTGACCTTCTCCGGCCAGTCCAGCAGGTCCAGGTCGTCCACCAGCCGGTCGGCGTACGCGGTGATCCGCATCATCCACTGGCGCAGGCTCTTGCGGAACACCGGGAAGTTGCCGCGGTCGCTGCGGCCGTCCGAGGTGACTTCCTCGTTCGCGACGACGGTGCCCAGGCCGGGGGCCCAGTTCACCGGTGCCTCGGAGATGTAGACCAGCCGGTGCTCGTCGATCACCTTGCGCTGCTCGACATGGCTCAGCTCGGCCCACGGGCGGCCGTCCGGCGTCGCGCGCTCGCCCGCGGCGTAGGCCTTCTCCAGCTCCTCGATCGGGCGCGCCTTGCGGGCGTCCTCGTCGTAGTAGGAGTTGAAGATCTGCAGGAAGATCCACTGGGTCCAGCGGTAGTAGTCCGGGTCGATGGTTTCGATCGACCGGCGCTCGTCGTGGCCCAGCCCCAGCCGCTTCAGCTGCCGGCGCATGGTCGCGATGTTCTGCTCGGTGGTGATCCTCGGGTGCGTGCCGGTCTGCACCGCGTACTGCTCGGCGGGCAGGCCGAACGCGTCGTAGCCCAGGGTGTGCAGCACGTTCCGGCCGATCATCCGGTGATACCGCGCATAGACATCGGTGCCGATGTAGCCCAGCGGGTGCCCGACGTGCAGGCCGGAGCCGGACGGATACGGGAACATGTCCTGGACGAACAGCTTGTCCGAGGGGACCGCCTCGCCCTGCTCCGCGAGCGGGCCGACCGGGTTCGGCGCGTGGTAGGTGCCGTGGTCGGACCAGTGGTCCTGCCAGCGCTGCTCGATCTGCCCGGCCAGCTCCGCGGTGTAGCGGAACGGCGGGGTGTGCTCGGCGTCCGCGACGTTCTTCGCCGCGGCCGCGGTGCCGGTGGCCTCGGTGGACCCTGTCATCGCCGTCTTCCTCCGTGTCGAGCCACTCCAGAAACAACTCGACCCCCCAAGCCCGAAGGCATGAGGGGTCGCCGCGCCGAGCCGGTCCTTGCGACCAGGTCAGCGCGGCAGGCCAAGGAGCAGCCGAGCCATGTTCATACGTTCATCGTAACGCGCTGGTCAAAGCCGTTCCGACGGGACCGCCAAAGCGACCAGCTGGGTCACCTGGGAGGCGGAGAAGTTGTTGTCGCTCACGAGCACGAGACTGCGCTCGCCGGACGGCAGCGCCGGACCCCAGGTCATCCCCTCAATATTGTCCACAGTGGACACCGGGAGATCGGAAACGTCCACCAGCAGCCGTTTTTTCACCGGCTTGACGTGCTTCGCGTCAGCCAGCGACGGGGTGTGCGCCACGTTCGTCGCACCGGTGGTGTCGATCTCGAAGATCCGCACCTTGTTGCCCACGCCGGTGACGAAGGACCGCTCCATCATCAGGAACTTGGCCGGATTCGCCTGGTCCACCGCGAGCATCGAGGAAACGCCGGTGTCCGCGAACCCGCCGGCTGGAACCGGGGAGGCGAACAGCTTCTCCTGCGGGTACGCGTACTGCGCCAGGACCGGGCCGGACCGCGCTTGGAGGGTGATTCGCGACAATGCGCCCGAAGTCGGCGTGGGCGGCGGGCCGTCCTGCAGCAGCGGCGCTTCGACCTCGCTGGCCAGCAAGGTTCCGTAACCGGTGTAAGCGAGCCCTTCGAGCACGTAATTGCGCCGCGGTCCCGCGTCCGGCGTCATCTTCTCGTCGGCGGGCAGCGGCAGGTCCCGGACGTAGCCGCCGTCGCGTTCCGCCTCCCGGATCGACGGCTGGATCAGGTGCCCGTCGGCGAGCCGGTCGCCTTCCTGCGACCAGACGTAATGCCCGGTCCACGGGTCGACGCGGAGTTCTTCGGGATCGATCGTCTGCTCGTTCTGCGGTGCGGACGGATCGTTCTTCGCCAGCGGCGGGTACGGCGTGCCGGACGGACGCAGCAGCGGATGCGTGCCGGTGAAAGAGACCGGCCCCACTCCGCCGGCGGCGACCGGGAACTTCGCGGTGTAGAAGCGCGCCGGGTTGATCGCGGAACGGTCGTCGCTGATGAAGACGTACTCGCCGGTGCGCTGGTCGAAGTCGACCGACGACAACCCGCCGACGGTCGCGCCCTGGAACTGCAGGTTGTGCGGAACGATCCGCTCGCCGAGCAACCGGACCGGTCGCTCGGCGGCATGCGCGGCCCCGGGGACCAGCAAGGACAAGGAAACGATCCCGGCGGCGGCGAGCAGCCGGTGCCGAAGGGAAGAAGACATGGCCGATAGCACAGCGGACGAGGGTATCCGGGGCCTGGCCGGGAGGTCACGCTTATCCTCAAGGGGTGTTCGCTATCGCGCTCGTCCCGATCGTCCTTGGTGTCGTCGTCGGCCGGGGTGGATTCCTCGGCGTCCGAGGACGGTTGACCCGGGCAGGCGGGGCCGGAGTCCGGACCGAAGCCTCGCTGCGCAGCGAAGAGGCGTTCCAGCTCGCCAACCGCGTGGCCGGCATCCCGACGCTGGCCGGCGGGGCCGCCGCGATCATCGCCGGTGCCGCCGGGCTCGCGATGCCGACGACCGCCGGCCTGGTGGCCGCCGCGATCGTCGGACTGGTCGCGCTGGTGGCGATGGTGTTCGCCGGTGCCCGGATGGGCACCCGCGCCGCGCTGACGGTGCCCGCCCCCGCCCGGGTGCCAGCCGGCTGCAGCGGCTGCGCGTGCGGCTCGGGCGGCTGCGGCGTGCTGCAGAAGTCCAGCGACGCGAGCTGACCTCAGTTCCGCTGAAGATCACCCGGATGGGTCGCTAGCAGCGCGAGCGGCACGCCTTGCCGCCGCAACACCTGCCCCCACAGGTCCCGGCTCGGCGGAGCGAGAATGTCACTGGGCAACGCGGGGACGATCACCCAGTCCTCGCGTTCGATCTCGCCCGCCAGCTGCCCGGAATCCCAGCCGGCGTAACCGGCGAACACGCGCACGCCCCGTACCTTCGGGACCAGCGCCTCGGGATCGCTGTCCAGATCGACCAACGCCACCGGCCCCCGCACCGCGACCACGCCCGGCACGCTCGCCGCGGTCTCACCGGTCCGCAACGCGGCGAGACACAACGCGGTCTTCTTGTCGACCGGCCCGCCGACGAAGACGGACTGCGGCTCCGCGACATGCGCGCCCCAGCCAGGCAGCACGTCGTTGACGGGCACATCGCTGGGCCGGTTCAAGACGACGCCGAGCGTCCCCTCCGCCCGGTGATCGATCACGAACACCACGGTCCGCTTGAAGTTCGGGTCGAACATCGTGGGTGCGGCGACCAGGAGCGTTCCCGGTTCAACCTCGGCGTCCGCTGGCACGCCACCCATGATTCCATCACCCGCGACCGGAAATCCTCCCGGCACGGGAACACCAGCACCACCCGCCCCGTTGAGAACAGTGGGCCGGCGCATCCGTGTCCCCCGGGCTCACTGAAGAACCGCCTTTGTGGAATACCGGTACGGCCGGAGCCACACTGCGCCAAGCGCCGAGAGGCGACCTTTTGCGCCGGCCCGCCCCGGGGGTGGGTGTTGTGTGTTCGGTGCCTGGCGGCACCTTCCCCTACGCCCTGGGGCGGCGTGTCGACCCCGCGGTGCTTGATGTTGCGGTTTCGGGGTGGGCGGGGGCGGAGCCCCCTTTGGCTGGGTCTGGGTCGGGCTGAGTTTCGCTGGTTCCGTTCGGGTGCCGACCGGATGAGGCTGATCAGACAAGACCGATCGGTGGCGGGGCTGTTCTGCTCACGTCTGGTGCCCAGCCTCTCCGAGAGCGTCGACTCATAGGGGTTTCCGGTTTGTTTGCCGGGTTTGTCCGCCTTGGTTCGTCGGTAGAGTTGAGGGCGTGCAGGTGGTGGCGGAGCGGGGCGAGGCAGTCCGGCTGGTTCGGCAGTTGGCTCGGGATCCCTCGTTCCGGCGGCTGCTGCTCACGCGGTTCGCCGCGCAGTGGGGAGACGGCGTTTACCGCGCCGGGCTCGCCGGAGCGGTGTTGTTCAATCCGGAGCGGGCTACCGATCCGTTGGCGATCGCGGGCGGGTTCGCGGCTTTGCTGCTGCCGTATTCACTGGTCGGACCGTTCGCTGGAGCGTTGCTTGACCGGTGGGACCGCCGCCGCGTGCTGATGCTCGCCAATCTCGCGCGAGTGGTGGCGATCGTGGCGTCGGTCGTCGCGGTCGCGGCCGGCGTGGGCGGACTGGAACTGTTTTCGCTCGCACTGGTCGCGGAAGGAATCAGCCGGTTCATCGGGTCCGGGTTGTCCGCCGCGCTGCCGCACGTGGTGCCGGGCGAAGCAGTCGTCTCAGGGAACGCGGTGGCGGCCACGTTGGGACCCGCGATCGCGGTCGTCGGCGGCGGGTGCGCGATCGGGTTGCGGGCGGTGTTCGGGTCCGGCGACGTGGGATCCGCGGAGACCACCGCGTTCGCGATAGCGGGGGCGGTGTTGTCAGCGTTCTTCGCGCAGCGGTTCGCGAAGGGAGTGCTCGGGCCGACTGTTGTCGACGAGCCGGCCAACCCGCTGGTCGCGGTGGCGCGCGGGCTGGCGGACGGCGCCAAACACGCGTGGCGAGCGCCCAGCGTCTCGGCCGGGTTCGTCGCGTTGTTCGCGCATCGGGCGGCGTATGGCATTTCGTTGCTGGTCAGCGTATTGCTGATGCGCAACTACTTCGCCGACGACGGCGTGTTCCGCGCCGGGTTGCCCGGACTGGGGCAGTTGGTCGGGGCCGCCGGAGCCGGGATTCTCGTGGCGGGGTTCTTCGCCGCCCGGCTGATCCGGCGATTCGGCCGCGATCGCACGGTGCTGGCCGCGTTAGGCCTTTCCGCGGTCGCGCAAGGCGCGCTCGGAGTGCCGATGCTGCTGCCGCTCGCGCTCGTCGCGTCCTTTCTGATCATGGGAACCGGGCAGGTCCTGAAACTGTGCGTCGACTCCTCCGTCCAGCTCGACGTCGCGGACGAGGCGCGCGGCCGGGTGTTCGCCCTGTACGACACCCTGTTCAACATCACCCAGGTCGCGGCGGTCTCGGTCGCGGCGATCTTCGTGCCGGAAAACGGGCATTCGCCAGCAGTGCTCGCCGCGGCCACCGGGCTGTATCTGGTGGGCGGTGCCGGGTATCTGCTGGCGTGGCGACGGCGCGGCGATTCGCTGCCGCAAACCGTTGCCGGTAAACGTGGGTAGTAACTCACCGTCTGGCATTAGGGTGACGCGTGACCCGGTCGAGTTAACCTCGGCTCACGCAACCGACACGGGGGGCCACCGTGAGCACCATCGGCGACGACCGTGCCTGTCCTGTCCTGACCTCGCCGGACGGGCTCGTCCGGGCCACCGGCGGACCGGCCGGGACACTCGACCGTCTCGAAATCGCCCCGGACGCCTTCGAGCGGACCACGCCCGGACAACTCGCCCTGACCGTCCAGGACCTGGTGCGACGGCTCGCCGAAGAGCCCGCCCCGACGCTGCAGCAGATGCCCGCCCCGCGACCGACCCCGCGTCGGGTCCGGCCGCGCGGGACCGTTCCGCTGAACCGTCGTCGCGGGTCCTGATGTCGTCCACTGCGGACGCGATGATTCACGTGGAACCAAGCGCCGAGCCCGGCCAGCACGCCGCACTCGTCGGGATCGGCAGGCTGATCCGGGACGGCCGGGCCGATCCGGACGCGCCGGCCGGCGTCGGATTCGCCCAGCTCGGCGACCATTTCGAGGTCCAGGCGCGGAACACGTCGGCTGGACCGGAAATCGTCCAGCGGCTCACCTCGCTGCGCGCCGAGATGTATCTGCAGGGCCGCGGCACCTGGCTGCAGGCCCGCTACGTGCTGTCCCCGGACGGCTCCTTCGAATTCGACTACTTCACCGACGGCGAACCCCCGTGGACGACGCCGCCCGGCGAATCCGCCTACCGCACCGAGCTCGACACTTTCCCGCGCGACGACGAGCACCTGCCGGACTGGTGGCGCGTGCACGTCGGGCTCCCGCTCGGCGTCGTGTTCCAGCGTGCCTGGCCGGCCGCCGACGGCGAGGCCCGCGAACCGATCCCGGACGACGAACTGCCGCTCGTGCTGCAATACCTCGAACGCGAGGTCGAGGTCGGCGGCCGGCACCGCACCGACGGCAGCTGGATCTGGCCGGTCGAGGTGACCGAACAGCTCCGCAGGCACGCCATCGCACCCGAACCCGAACTGGTCGCGCACATCCGCGCCTTGGGCTTCCACCCGCCGTATGTCGAGCCCCTGGTGCGCCGCACCGCGGAGGCCGACCTCGCCGGGCAACCCCGCCCGCTGCCCGGTCCGGACGACCTCTGCCGGACTGCGGCCGACCTGGCCGCCGAACGGGAAACGAACCCCGACCCGGTCCTGTCCGACCCCGCTCTGCTGACGCACCTCGGCCAGCGGCTCGACTCGTTCGGCGTCTGGCCGGACACCTACTGCCTCGGTGGCCGCGAAGCCGGGAAATGGAGCATCTACCAGTCCAAAGCCGGCTGGACGGTGGCCGCCCCGGACGGCCGCGAGCACCCGTTCCAGCACCTCGAAGCCGCCGCGCAGCACCTGCTCGGCGCATTGCTGCTGCACCCGGCCCGGGCGACCGGCGGCCGGGAGACCGCGCTCGAAACCGCCCGCGAGGTCGCCGACTGGCCGATCCAGCCGGTCCCGGGTGACCCTCCCCTCACGCTGCTGCGTAACAAGAGACTGACCAGGCTGGCGGAAGGTACCGTCGTCCTGCGGTTCGGCGAGGAGCCAGGCAACCTGGTCCACCACCCGGCGGTACGGTTCCCGACGACGTCGCTTCCCCTTGAGCGCGAGCGCGTGACCAGCACTTTTCGCCTCCGAAGAGCACTGCACGCGATCGCCGGGGTGACCGTGCCCTGGGCGAGCCTGCCGGGTGGCGCGGTGGCGTACGTGCTGCCCAAGCCGATCGCGGACCACGAGTCCGACGGAAGCCTGGAGAGGATCGAGTAGGTGGAAGCGGCGGAAGCGGTAGACAAGGTCGGGAAATGGCTGCGCGCCGTGCACGGCCCCGAGGTCTCCGGTCCCGGCGGCCTCCGGGTCGACCGCGAACGCGTGCTGCGCGTCCCCGAGGGCTGGTCGATCCCCTACAACACGGTCGCGTTCCTCGACGACGGCCGCCCGGACAAGGAACTGTTCCCGGCCCCGTCGGTGGTGGTGCGCGAACCGGACGGCGAACTGCGCCAAGCCCACCCGCAACCGGGCGGGCTCAGCACCCCGGTGGCCTACCCGGGACAGGAGAGCTGGCGCGAGGTCGTCGACCCGGAGTACGCGAAGGCCGGGCTCGGGGAACTGGGCGTGCCGCTGCCCGCCGTCGCGGGCTGGGTGAAGGTGGACGACCAGGGCCACCAGACCGGCGACGAACGGGAGAACCCCGAGTACAAGGCCGGTCCGATCCGCCGCGGCTACCCGAAGCCGGAAAACCCGTTGGAGACCCTGCTGGCGTTCGCGAGCGTCGGCTGGCTGACTCGCGAACAGCTGCTGATCGGGTTGCTGCGCTGCGAGGTCTTCGTGCCCTTCGACCTCAAGACCGGCGCGACCGACCGGTTCTACTTCTCCGAAGAGCGCAACGAGCTGCGCGTCTTCAGCTCCACCCGGCACCTGCCGCCCCGCGAGCACGCCTGGTGGCGCGTCGATTTGGCGACCCTCGCCGAGTTCGAGCATCCGCCGAACCTGGTGATCAACGGCGGGCCGGCGACCTTCGAAGACGTCGCGGGGGCCGAGCTGACCGCGATCGCGAAACGGTTCCCCCGGCACGAGCCGCGGATCGACGAGAACGGCCGCTGCCCGGAAATCGAAGAGGCGCTGGAGAAGCTCGCCGTCGACACCGCCGCGCGGATCGGCCTGGACAAGCCGGTCGACCCGCCGAAGGCCGCCGCCGAGCGCGCCCGGCGGCACGGCTTCGAGTTGACCGCCGACGAATGCCGCCGGACCGTGCTCGGCCGATCCTGGCTGCGCCGGCTGGAGCAGCCGGAGCCGAGCCGAGCGCGGCCGAACGACTTGCGTGTCAACGGTCTCGTCCCGTCCTGGGACAACCACGGCCGGATCGTTCCCCGGTTGGACACCTTCGGGAAGTACCCCGAGATGAACCTGGAGAACTTCCGCTACGGCTGGCAGCGCGTCGTCGGCGCGTGGGTCGGCTTCGCGCTGGGCGAGGCGCTCGGCTCCGCGGTCGACCGGATGCGGCTGGACGAGATCGTCTCGACCTATGGCCCGGACGGCGTCCGCGAACTGCCGCTCGCCTTCGACCAGCCGGGCCGGATCGGTTCGCTGACCCAGCGGCTGCTTTTCCTCACCGAAGCCGTCATCCGCAGCCCGCACCGCGAGCAGCCGGAATCGCGCGACGTCGAGAAGCAGTTCCCCAGCGTGGTGCGCGGCGCGCTCGGCCGCTGGCTCCACACGCAGGGCGCGGCGATCGAGAATGCCGACGGCTTCCTGGTGAAGGTGCCAGAACTGCACGCCCGGCGCGCCATCGACGACGCCGAGCTCAACGCGTACCACGCGCTGGTCACCGGGGATCCACAGGCCGCGCCGCTGTCCGGCCCGGCCGCGCTGATCGGCGCGCTGCCCGCGGTGCTCACTTCGGCCGGTCCGGGCACCGGGTTCAGCGGCGGGATCAGCCAGGTCGTGCGCGATCTGGCTGGGGTCACGCACCGGCCGGACGACGTGGCCGCGGCGACCTATCTGGCTTGGGTGTTCGAGAAGGCGCTCACCAAGGACTCGTTCAGCTACCCGGTGTGGAACCTGTCTCGCGAGGTGCTCGCCGAGCACGACGGTCCGGAGTGGGGCCCGGTCCGCGACCTGGTCGCCGAGGCGGTGCCGTTCTTCGGCGAGCACGGCCTGCCGGACCTGCGGATGCCGGAGCTGGTCGGCGACGGGCACAGCACGCTTTCGGCGCTCGGCCGTTCGTTCGCGGCGCTGTCCGGGTTCGAGAACTACCCGGAACAGGCGATGTTGCGCGCGGTCAACCACTCTGGCCGCAGCGCACTCACCGGCGCGCTGACCGGTGCCTTGCTCGGTGCCCGGGTGGGCGTGCCCGGCCTGCCGCGCAAGTGGGTCGAGCAGCTGGAACTGCACCATTTGATCGAACAGGTGGCGACCGACGCGCTCTGGCACTTCGACCGGCATTCGGCGCGCAACGCGCTCGGTGACGCCTGGGTGCAGCGCTACCCACGACACTGATCGGTCACTCAAGCGGGTATTTATGGGCGCAGCAGCCGCCGTCGCGGGCAACCGATGGTTTCGCCGTGCGACGGTCGGCTAAGTTCGTTGCGGCTACACGGGGGATTTCGGGGAGGAACCAGACGTGCGTTACCGGGTTGAATCGGGAGAACGCCCAGACGGCCTGTACGCGACACTCGACGACCGCACCTTCGCGGCGCAGCGCTCCACCACCGACGGCACGCTGCTGCTGACCGTCGTCGGCGACGAGGAAGCGCCCGCCGATTTCGACCGCGAACACGAGGGCAAACCCGCCCGCGTCGTCCTCGCCAACGAGGTGCCCGCGACGTTCGATCTGCGCACTTACGTCGAATACGAGAACGAACTGTTCGAGGTCGCGCCGAGCGACCAGCCGAACCTGACACTGCGCTGGACCCGGCACGATCCGGTGCGCGCCGCGCAGCTCGGGCTGACCGATTTCTCGGTGACTGTCCCGGGCAAGCAGCTCACCGGCCTGTGGCTGACCCGGCACGACTACGGCAAGCCGCAAGCCGAAACCGAGGGCGGCGACGAGGCCAAGCTGCTGCGCGGGATCGGCCGCCAGCTGCGCCAGGTGTCCGGCGACTGGTCCCGGGTGGCCGCGCAGTTCCGCCAGGTCGGCGACTACGCCGAGCTGGAGGTCCGCGCGGTCGGTGACGAGAACGGCCCGGTTTCGGTGGCTCTGCCCGGCACGCCGCACCTGACCTCGCTGTTCGCCCGCCTGCGCGCCGCGATGTACCAGCCGGACACCGGTACCTGGTTCCAAGGCACCTTCACGCTGACCTCGGAAGCCCAGTTCGATTTCGACTTCGACGCCAACCAGGAACCGGACTGGCGGCTGCCGCCCAACGACGGCGGCGAGCCGGCCACCGAGTCCTACCAGGTCGACCTGACCCGGTTCCCGCGTCCGGCGGAGGGGCTGCCGGACTGGCTCGCCGCGCGGGCCGGGGTGCCGCTGACAGTCGAGTTCCGCCAGGCCCGCCCCGCCGACTCGCACAACGAGGGCGAGCGTCCGGTGGTGAACCGGCCGAAGGTGCCTCAGGACCAGGTCCGCGGGGTGCTCGACTACCTGTTCCGCGCACCAGTCGTCCTGCACCGGCCGACGCCGCAGCCGGACATCTTCGCCGCGCCCGGGGCACCGCCGGACGTGCCGCACGCCTTCCACACCGACGGCACCTGGATCTGGCCCGCCGCGGTACCGCACTACCTGCGCAAGTACGGGGTGCCGCCGGAGCCGGAGCTGGTCGAGCACATCCGCGCCGCCGGGTTCCGGCCGCCGGTGGTGCGCGAGCTGGTCCGGGCGAGCGCCGAAGCGGACCTCGTCGGCAAGCCGCGGCCTGGGCGCACCGAGTCCGATATCCCGGACACCAGCGCGCTGGCCCGTGCGATCCGCACCGGCGGCGAATCGGCCCGGGGGCTGCGCGGGGCCGAGACGCTGGCGTTGTTGCAGCAGCGGCTCACCGAGCACGGCGTGCCGTCGTCGGCGTACAAGATCGGTGCCGACGAGATGCCCGCCGAAGGCGTGTGGACGTTGCGCCGCGCGGAAAACGGCTGGGAGGTCTCGCGTCCGCCGTCGGCGGAACCGGTGGCGTTCGCCAACCTCGCCGAGGCGGCCCGGTTCCTTCTCGGCACGCTGCTGATGCTGCCGCCGGTACCGCTGGAGGAATCCGATCAGCCCGCGGACTGGCCGATTCTGCCGCTGCGCGGCGAACCGCCGTTGTCGTTCTACCGCGGCAAGCGGATCGTCGTGCTGCCGGCCGGCACCACCGTGGTCCGGTTCGGCCCGGAGATCGGGAACCTGGTGCACGAGAACACCGTGCGGTTCCTCGAAACTTCGCTGGCCCCGATCCGCGAACGCGACCGGCACTCCTATCGCGTGCAGCGCGCGATCCGGGTGCTCACCGGGATCACTGGGCCGTGGGGCCAGCAGCCTGGCGGGGCCACCGCGTACCTGCTGCCGCGGCCGATCGCGCAGCACCTGGAGCAGGGCACGCTGTCTCGGCTCGAGTCGGACGAGAAACCCGGTTAGGACGCGGTGATCAGCACGGCGGGCGACCACCAGTAGTCCGCCAGCCGGTCCACCGTCACCGAGGAGAACCCGGCGGCCTCGAGCTGCCGGGCCCACTCCGCGGCCGGGTGTTCCCAGTTCGTCCGCGCCTCGCCGGCCGCGACACCGAGCAGCACTGGCAGCAGAAACCCTTGCGCCACCAGGGAAGCCTGCGCGCCGTACTCGGCGACGCCGCGTTCGTAGCGCTGCGCGAGCGAGGCCAGGTCCGCGTGCTCCGGCACGTCGAATTCGGCCAGCACCACCCGATCCGTGCGCGACCGCAGCTCGCTCAGCACTTCCGCGCGGGCGGCCGGTTCGATCGACTGCATCGCGAACGTCGACTGCACCAGGTTCCACGTGGAACCATCGCTGCCCAGAAAGTCCTGCGCGGTCAGCGGAAACCGGCGCGCACCCGCGACCTCGACCGCGGAAAGCAGCGCGGCGGACGGCTCGACCAAGTCGATCCGCGAGGGCTGAAACGTCGCCGCGGCGAGCGCCGGTTCGATCGCCAGCCCGTCGCCGCATCCCACATCCAGCACCGCTTCGGGCCGCCACGAGTCGTACCGCGCAGCGAGTCCTTCGCTCAACCGCCGGTACAACTCAACGTTGCCGCCGCCGCGGATGAACGCCGTGAACGCGGCCGGCTGGTCGTACACCGGACCGCTCGTGCCGTCCGTCCAGTACGTCGCCAGCTCGGCCCCCAGCCGGGTGCCGGACTCCGCCGCCAGCGCCCGCGCCCGCCCGACGTCGCCGGCGCGGTAGGCCGCCAGCGCGCCGGCCACCCCGGTCAGAACGGCACCCACAACGTCACCCGGGTGCCGCTGCCCGGGCTCGACTCGACCAGGGAAGTGCCGCCGACCTCGGCCAGCCGCGCGGTGATCGACTCGCTGATCCCGAACCCGGCCGGGCGGTCCTGCGGGCTGAACCCGGTGCCGTGGTCACGGGTGATCACCGCGATCCCGCCGTTGCGTTCCTCCACACGTACCACCACCTTGTCCGTTTCCGCGTGCTTCATCGTGTTGCGCAGCGCTTCGCGGACCGCGTCGCGGATAGCGATCTGACGGACTTCGGACAGCGTGTCGTCGTCCAGCTCGGCGATCACCAGCTGGGCGCGCAGGCCGTCGCGGGCCATTTCCGCGGCTAGCGCGGCCAGCTTCTCGCCGAGCGGCCGCGAACCCTCTTCGGCCCGCTGCGCCGCCGCGGTCTCGATCGTCTGCCGCAGCTCCATCGCCTGCGCGCGAGCCAGCCGCTGTACCTCGACCAGGCGTTGATCCGGATCGCCCGGTCCGCCGAGCGCGATCGCCTCCAGCGTCTGCAGCACCGTGTCGTGCAGCATCCGGTGCTGCCGCGCCCGTTCGGCGAGCCGCCCGTTCCGGATGCCGTACGCCAGTGCCAGCCGGAGGCCGAGACCGAGCAGGATGAGCGCGCCGACCGCGGTGAACAGGACGCCGAACATCGTCGGATACAGCGAAGCGGCTTGCCCGAAATCGGCCTGGCCGTTGTTGAACAGGTCCGCCACCAGCCGCACCGGCAAGGCGAGCAGCGCCATGCCGAGCGCGGCGGGGATGCCGACCGCCAGCGTCAGCAGGGCGATGCTGCCGAGCAGGTGCTTGTCCGCGACGCCGAGCGCGTCGTGGAAGACCGCCGGTGCCGTGGCCGCGCCGAGGAACAGCTGGAACACGACAGTGGCGGCCAAATCGGCGAGCAGCAGCCGGGCGGCCATTTCGCTCCGGAACGGCGCCTTGCGCAGCATCCAGAAGACACCGAACAAACTCAGCGCCAGCGAGCAGGCGGCGACCAGCCCGACCGGCAGCAAACCGGCCGACCCGTGCTTGACGGCGTAGGCGGCGAATTGCCCGGGCACCGCGATCAACCGGTAGGCCAGCGGCACCAGCACCACGTACCGGGCCGACCGCAGGATCAGGCCGTCGGGCTGGCGCACGTCGACGGGACCGGCCATGTGCGAGATCCGCTGCAGCGCGCGCACCGGCGTAGGGTCGCCGATCTCGTCGGTCAGCCCGGTCGTCGCCGCGGCCAGCGCGGGCGTGCCGCGCCGCAGCAAAGTGACGAGAAAGCTGGCCCCGCGCCTGCCCTCGTCGTGCTCCCCGGTCATCGAGGCCCCCTGTTCAGCATGCAGAGAGGGAGTATCTCGGCTGCCGCGACGATGATCCAGAGGCCGATCGGGGATCGTGGCGAAGCCGCGACCCGGAGTTCACCGCCGGGTCAGCCGTTCGAGCCGAGCCCCTCGGAGCTCGCCCACTTCTTCAGCTCGGACACCGCCTCGTCGTGCTCCAGCGGACCCCGGTCCAGCCGCAGCTCCTTGAGGAACTTCCAGGCGCGCCCGACCTCCGGCCCCGGCTTCAGGCCGAGCAGCCGCATGATCTCGTTGCCGTCCAGGTCCGGCCGGACCCGGTCGAGGTCTTCCTGCTCCTTGATCCGCTCGATCCGGGCCTCGAGGTTGTCGTAGGTCGACTGCAGCGCGGCCGCCTTGCGCTTGTTGCGCGTGGTCGAGTCGGCGCGGACCAGCTTGTGCAGCCGGGTCAGCAGGTCGCCGGCGTCGGTGACGTAGCGGCGCACCGCGGAATCGGTCCACTCGCCGCCGCCGTAACCGTGGAACCGCAGGTGCAGGAACACCAGCTGGGCGACCTGCTCGACGATCTCCTTCGAGTACTTCAACGCCCGCAAACGTTTGCGTACCATCCGGGCGCCGACCACCTCGTGGTGGTGGAAGCTCACGCCGCCGCCGGGCTGGAACTCGCGAGTGGCCGGCTTGCCGATGTCGTGCAGCAGCGCGGCCAGCCGCAGCACCAGGTCCGGCCCGCTCGCCGGCTCGTGCCGCCGCTCCAGGTCGATCGCCTGGGCGAGCACGGTCAGCGAGTGCTCGTAGACGTCCTTGTGCTGATGGTGCTCGTCGATCGCCAGCCGCATCCCGGGCAGCTCGGGCAGCACCCGCTCGGCCAGCCCGGTGTCGACCAGCAGCTCCAGGCCGGGCCGCGGGTCGGGCGCGAGCAGCAGCTTCGACAGCTCGGTCTGGACCCGCTCGGCGGTGATCCGGTCGATCTCCGCCGCCATCGACGTCATCGCCTCGACCACCCGCGGCGCGGCGGTGAAGCCGAGCTGCGCGGAGAACCGGGCGGCCCGCATCATCCGCAGCGGGTCGTCGGCGAACGACTCCTGCGGCAGCGCCGGGGTGTCGAGCACCTTCAGCCGGAGCGCGTCCATCCCGTCGTACGGGTCGATGAACGTCTTCCCGACCAGGTCGATGGCCATCGCGTTGACGGTGAAGTCGCGGCGCAGCAGGTCGCCCTCGATGGTGTCGCCGAAGGTCACCTCGGGGTTGCGTCCGACGCGGTCGTAGCTGTCCGCACGGAACGTGGTGATCTCGAGGGTCGTGCCGTTCTTGGTGACGCCGACCGTGCCGAACGCGATGCCGACGTCCCAGACCGCGTCGCCCCACTCGCTGACGATCTTGAGCACGCGGTCGGGCCGCGCGTCGGTGGTGAAGTCGAGATCGCTGGACAGCCTGCCGAGCAACGCGTCGCGCACGCTGCCCCCGACCAGGTACAAACTGTGGCCCGCGCGCGCGAACCGTTGCGCCAGCTCATCAGCCAGCGGGGACACTCGCATCAGTTCCGTCACCGCGTTCTGCTTGGCGACCAGGTCGTTCACTCGGATCCCACCACGAAAATGACGCCCGCCCTGCGGACGCCGCCGGACACGGACACGGAGAGCCAGAGTACCCGGGCGGCCGTTTGCTCTAGCATCGCAGCATGTCTGGATCTGCCGGCCGCGCCGGTGCGCCGAAGCCGCGCCGGCGGCGGCGACGCCACCGCGGCAGGCGGCTGACCACGGTAGACGAGACGTCGGCGGGCGGCCTCGTGCTCGACCCGGACCGGGAACGTGCGGTGCTGATCGGCCGTCTCGACCGGCACGGCAGACTGCTGTGGTCGTTGCCGAAGGGCCACATCGAAGACGGTGAGACGGTGGAGCAGACCGCGGTGCGCGAGGTGAAGGAGGAAACCGGCATCTCCGCGCGCGTCCTGCATCCGCTGGGCACCATCGACTACTGGTTCGTCGCGCAGCAGCGCCGGGTGCACAAGACCGTGCACCATTTCCTGCTCGAAGCCACCGGTGGCGAACTCTCCGACGAGGACGTCGAGGTCACCGAGGTCGCCTGGGTTCCGCTGGCCGAGCTGGAGACCACCCTCGCCTACGCGGACGAGCGCAAGCTGGTCCGCGGGGCAGCAGAACTTTTCGCGCCCGAAGAGCGCGGCTGAGAGGGAGCACCGGAGTGAAGCGGCCCGCCGCCTTCTTGCTGTCTTTGCTGGTACTGGCCGTCAGCGCGCTGTTCGGCGCGCCAGCCAGCGCGCAGGACGAACCGTCGTCGGAACCGGCCCGGCTGCGGCTCGACCTGAATCAGCTGAACCCGCGCGTGATCACCAGCTCGGACCAGGCGATCACGGTGACCGGCACGGTGACCAACACCGGTGCCCGGCGGATCATGAAGCCGCTGGCCCGCCTTCAGGTCGGGGAGCGCCTCTCCAGCCCGCGCGCGATGGAGTCGGTGCTGTCCGGCACCCCGGTGCAGGACACCCCGCTCACCGATTTCACCTCGCTCGCTCCCTCCCTCGAACCGGGTCAGAGCGCTCCGCTGACCATCACCGTGCCGCTGGCTGGACCGCACGGCGCCGCGCTGCCGCGCCCCGGCGTGTACCCGCTGCTGGTCAACGTCAACGGCACGCCGGAGTTCGGCGGCCCGGCCCGGCTCGCCGCGGTGAGCCTGCTGATGCCGGTGCTGTCCACGCCCGGCCGGACGAACCAGGCGACGCCGCGGCACGCGAAGCTGAGCATGCTGTGGCCGATCACCGACAGCCAGCCGCACGTGCAGTCCGCGCCGTTCGGCGCGCCGATGACGCTCACCGACGATTCGCTCGCCGACGAGATCAGCCCCGGCGGCCGGCTGTACGCGCTGGTCTCGTCGGCGCGTGCGGCGCAGGAATCGAATCCGAAGGTCGGCGGATCGCTGTGCTTCGCGATCGACCCGGACCTGCTGCGCACCGTCGCCGCGATGCACAACGGCTACCAGGTGAGCGGTGGCGGAGCAGGCACTGGCGCGGACGCGGCGGCCAATTGGCTGTCCTCGCTGAAAGCGCTGGTCAACGGCCGGTGTGTGCTCGCGCTGCCGTTCGCCGACGCCGATCTCGGCACCCTGGTCAAGGTCCGCGGCGCCAACGGCAAGGCGGACTCCGGCCTGCTGACCACCGCGCTGAACGGCAGCGCGACGATCAAGGACGTACTCGGCGTCGAGCCGCGCAGCGGCGTGCTGTGGCCCAGCGGGAATCCTGATGAGCAGACGCTGTCGGCGATCTCGTCCGGCGGCTACCAGACCGTGCTCACCGACGGCACGAAGCTGCGCGCGGGCGGCGACGGAGAGACCGTGACCAACGCCGTGACACTTCCCGGCGGTCTACGCGCGGAGCCGACCAACGGCCTGGTCACGAGTGGCCTGACCGGCTACGTGCCCACCGCGCAGGCACCCACCACCTACAGCGGCGCCTCGCAGCGTGCGGTCTCGACGCAGAACGGCCTCGCCGCCATCGCCTTCGAGGCCGGCCTGGGCCGCACTGAGGCGGCGGACGGAACTCCGCTGCTCATCGCGCCGCCGCGGCGCTGGGACGCCAGCTCCGACGAGCTGAGCAACTTCCTCGCCGGGCTCGGCAAACTGACCGCGGCCGGCCTGACCACCGGCTCGACCCTCGACGACCTGCTGGGGAGCGCCCCGTCCGGCGCCGCGTCGCTTGCCGCCGGCGCCCCCACCGACGGCACCGCGGTCGCCGGCAAGCTGTCCGAACTCGACCTGGACGCTGCCGGACTGCTGGCCTCGATGCAGGTGGACCCCCGCCGCCGGGTCGACCCGCAGCAGGTCGTCGCTCCGGTGCGGGACGCGCTCGTCCGGGGCAGCTCGTCGGCGTTCGGCACCGTTTCGCCGTCGGCGGCCGGGGCGAACGCGGCCGCCGAACTCGCCGCGATCCGCAATCAGGTGACGGTGGAGCAGCCGAAGCAGACGATCGCGCTCGCGTCCGGCTCGTCGCCGCTGCCGGTGTACGTGCACAACAACCTGCCGGTCGGCGTAACCGGGCAGATCACCCTGCGGAACAATATGGGCATTCGGCCGGAAACCGCGCAGAACAAGTTTTTCCCGGCAAGCGGTGGGACGAACCAGTACCTGCAGATCGAGGCGCTGCGCGCCGGGCACCTGTCCGTCGATGTGTCCTTGGCCACCCCGGACGGTGTCGAACTCGGCGCGCCCGCGCGGTTCGAGCTGACCTCCACCGAATACGGCCCGATCACCATCATCGTCACCGTCGTCGCTGGTTGTGCACTGCTGCTGCTGGCGTCGCGGCGGATCTACCGGCGGATCAAGGACAGCCGGGCCGGCGCGGCCTGACATCCCGGCGGGCCAGCCGCGCGCGCCCGTTCCCGATTACCCTGGGTCGACGCTGCCACAATGGCAGGGACCAGGGGACAGGCGAGGATTGGGCACGCGTTGGACAGAGAGCCGGGTCAACCACCCGAGCGTGCGGGGCGTCCCCGGCGGGACGGCGTCCCGCCGCGCCGGGAAGACCGCGCTGACCAGCCCCGGCGGGCGGCCCGTGAACCGCGCCGCCAGCCGCCTGTCGCTCCGCCGCCCGCCGAGCGCAGGCAGCCGCCGCCGAAAGGAGAGCGCAGGCAGCCGCCGAACGGCACCCGCCGGATGCCGCTGCCCGAGGACCGTCCGCCAGCCGATCGCGAACGTCCGCCGGTAGACCGGCAGCGCCCGCCGGCGGATCGCGAACGTCCGCGCCGGGAGGCTCGCCCCGATCCCCGGGACCAGGCGCCGTGGCGCGTCCAACAGCCGCCGCAACCACCGCAGCCGAGCGGACAGCGCCCGGCCCCGACCCGCGCCGCCATGCCGCCGGTCCGGCCGATGCGCCGCGAACCCCCGCCCGGCGGCCCGGCCACCCCGCCGCCGCCCTCGGGACGGCAGCCGTCGGGTCCGCACGGCGCGCCGCCGGTCCCGCCGAGGGACAGCCAGCCAGCCACCCGCGCTCAGCTTCCGCAGCCGAAGCCACCGCCGCCGGCCAGCACCACCGGGCCGCAGCCGCCGGTGCACCGCGGCCGCGGGCCCCGTCCGGGCACACCGGTCCGGCCGTGGCAGGAAGAGGCGATGCGGGACCCGGACGCCACCCGGTTCATCCCGCGTACCGCCGGCGTGCCGATGGCCGCTTCCCGGTGGCCGACCGCCGACCCGGACGTGCTGCGCCCGTACGACGCGCTGGCCACCCAGGTCATGCCGCGGATCAAGGACGCGCCGCTCGCGCGTCCGGCTGAGCCGAGCGCGCCCGAGCAGCCGAAGGACGAAGGGCCTTCGGTCGCCAAAGCGAGCGGCCGGATGGCGATCGCGTCGCTGATCAGCCGGATCACCGGGTTCCTGTGGAAGGTGCTGCTGGTCGCGGCGGTCGGCTCGTCGGTGGTGACCGACTCGTTCAACGTCGCGAACACGATGCCGAACATCATCTTCGAGCTCCTGCTCGGCGGCGTGCTCACCAGCGTGGTGGTGCCGCTGCTGGTGCGTTCGCAAGACGACCCGGACAAGGGCGAGGCGTACGCGCAACGGCTGCTGACCACCGGTATCACCGTGCTGCTCGTCGGCACCGTGATCGCGGTGATCGCGGCCCCCGCGTTCACCGCGCTGTACATCGACCCGAACGGCAACGCGAGCACCGGCCTGACCACCGCGTTCGCCTACCTGCTGCTGCCGGAGATCTTCTTCTACGGCCTGTTCGCGCTGGTCTCGGCGATGCTGAACGCCAAGCACGTGTTCGGGCCGACCGCGTGGGCGCCGGTGGTCAACAACCTGGTGGTCATTTTCGTCATCCTGGTGATCTGGGTGCTGCCCGGTTCGATCGACGAGAAGAGCCCATCGCTCACCGACCCGAAGCTGCTCATCCTCGGCCTCGGCGTGACCGGCGGCATCGCCGCGCAGTCGCTCATGCTGATCCCGCCGCTGCTGCGTTCCGGTTTCCGGCCGCGCTGGCGGTGGGGCCTGGACAGCCGGATGAAGGAGTTCGGCGGCCTGGCGCTGTGGGTCGTCGGCTACGTCGGAGTAAGCCAGGTCGGCCTCACCATCACCACCCGCGTGCTCACCAAGGGCGCGCAAGGCAGTGTCACCGCCTATAACTACGCCTGGCTGCTGTTTCAGCTGCCCTACGGCGTGCTCGGCGTCTCGCTGCTGACCGCGATCATGCCGCGGCTGAGCCGCGCCGCCGCGGACGGCGACACGAAGAAGCTGGTCGCCGACCTGTCCTACGCGTCACGGATCTCCACCGTGACGCTGGTGCCGATCTCCGCGGTGATGACGATCGTCGGCACCTCGATGGGCGTCGCGCTGTTCGCGCTGGGCAAGGGCGACCAGAGCAACGCCGAGCGGCTCGGACAGGCGCTGGCAATTTCGGCGTTCGCGCTGCTGCCGTACGCGCTGGTGATGCTTCAGATGCGCGTGTTCTACGCGATGAAGGACGCCCGCACGCCGACGCTGATCATGATCGTGATGACCGTGGTCAAGATCCCGCTGCTGTTCCTGTGCCCGATGCTGCTGAGCCCGGGCAACGTCGTGCTCGGCGTGATGATGGTCAACGCGCTGACCTATGTGGTCGGCGCGATGCTCGGCCAGGTGTGGCTATGGGTGACGCTGGGCAATCTGCGCAGCAAGCGGGTGATCGGCGTGATCCTCTTCACCGTCGTGGCGAGCGTCCTCGGCGTCGGCGCCGCCTGGCTCGTGGGGCTGATTGTCCCCTCCTCTCTGGGGTTGATCGGGCAGGCTTGGGTGAAGCTCTTCCTGCAGGGATTCGTCGGGATCGCGGTCTCGTTCGGGGTGCTCATGGCCTTGAAGGTGGAGGAACTGCGGCCCGTAACATCGCGATTCACTCGATTGATCAAGCGCGGGTAACGATTGATTCACGACTCACGACGCTTCTTCGGCCGATGATCCGGGTACCCTCGGTGCCGGGAGCGAAGCGGGAGAGAGCGTGGACACGAGACGAAGCGAGCAGGCGGGGGACGCCGCGGGCATACGAGCCCGGGGCGGATCGCTTGCGCCCGGACGCGTCGTAGGGGACGGCCGGTATCGCCTGCTTGCCCAGTTCGGGGTGGACGAACGAGCCGCCGCGCACCTCTGGCGGGCCAGGGACGGGCAGCTCAAGCGGGACGTCGCGCTGACCCTGCTAGTCGGCGATCCAGCGGATCCGGAGGCGGCCCGGCTGGCCCGGCGCACGCTGGAGCGAGCCGCGCACGCGTCGAAGTTCGGGCACGGCGGGGTGGCCCGCGTGCTCGACGTGCTCAGCCTCGGCAGCGGCATCACCTCCAGCGAAGGGCTGCTCGGCGTCGTAGTGGCGGAGTGGACCAAGGGCAGCGACCTGGTGGACCTGGTCGCACAGCGGCCGGTGGCCCCAGGCGCGGCCGCGCGGATGGTGCAGGCGCTCGCCGAAGCGGTCGACCACGCCCATCAGAACGGCCTGGTCCTCGGTCTCGACCATCCGCAGCGGCTGCGGCTGACCCCGGGCGGCGCGCTCAAGCTCGCCTTCCCCGGCCCGCTGCCGGAAGCGACCCTGCGCGACGACGTCAAGGCGCTCGGCGCGGTGCTGTACCTGCTGCTCACCGGCCGCTGGGCGCTGCCCGGCGGACCGCCGGCGATCCCCGCCGCACCGCTCACCCCGCAGGGGCATGTGGTGCCGCCGCGGTCGCTGGTGCCCGCGGTGCCGCCGGAACTGTCCTCGCTGGCCGTGCGCACGATCGAGGACGGCGGCAGCGGCGGCATCCGCACCAGTTCGGCGATCCTGCGCGTGCTCGGTCAGGTGGCCGAGGAAGAAGAACGCACCCAGCTGATCAAAGCGGTCGGCACCGAGTCCCCGGCGGAGTCCGACGGGACGATCTGGACCACGAAGAAGCCGGTGAAGGACGTCGCACGGCGGCGGAAGCTGGCGTTCGGCGTGACTGTGCTGGTGGTCGCCACCGTGGTGATCCTGGCGTGGGGCGGGCTGATGCTGATCAACCTGTTCCAGGGCGACGGCAAAGCGACCGGCCCGACCATCAACGTCGCGAGCAGTTCGGCCCCGGCCCCGCCGAAGCAGAGCAGCCAGCCGCCGCCGGTGAACCAGCAGCCGTCCGGAGCGGTGAAGGTCGGCGACCCGGTGGCCCCGGCGTCGGCCGCGGTCTACAACCCGGAGGGATCCGGCGACAACCCGGGCCGGGCGAAGAACACGATCGACGGCGACCCGGGCACGGTCTGGAAGACCGACCAGTACCAGCAGCAGCTGCCGACGCTGAAGCCCGGCGTCGGGATCGTGGTCTCGTTCGACAACCCGGCGAACATCACGCAGGTGAAGATCAGCGCGGACAGCCCGGGCACGAAGGTGGAGATCCGGGCCGCGGACAGCAAGAACCCGAAGCTGGACGACACCAAGGTGGTCGGCTCCGGGGACCTGAACGGCCCGGACACCACCATCACGCTGCAGCAGCCGACGCAGAGCCAGTACTTCATCGTCTGGATCACCCAGCTGGGCGACAACGGCGGCAACGGCTTCCTGAGCCAGATCGGCGAGCTGAGCTTCCTGCCTGCGGCGTGAACTGCGAGCGCGACTCAGTAGGCTCTGCCGGGTGACGGCTGCAGCTCCCACCGATGCGGATCTGATCGCGGCACACGCCGCGGGCGACCCACACGCGTTCAACGAACTGGTCCGGAGGCATCGAGACCGCATGTGGGCGGTCGCTTTGCGCACGCTGCGAGATCCGGAAGAGGCGGCGGACGCCTTGCAGGAGGCGTTCCTCTCCGCGTTCCGCGCGGCGGGCAAGTTCCGCGCCGAATCGCAGGTCACCACATGGTTGCACCGGATTGTGGTCAACGCTTGCCTGGACCGGATCCGGCGCAGGCAAGCACGGCCGACCGTGCCGCTGCCGGAGACCGGCGAGTTCAACGAACCCGCCGCGCCCGGCGATTCGATGGCCGAGAAGGAGACCAGCCTGCTGGTCCGGAAGGCGCTCGACGAGCTGCCGGAGGACCAGCGCGCGCCGATCCTGCTCGTCGATGTCGAGGGCTACTCGGTGGCCGAGACGGCGAAGATGCTCGGCATCGCCGAAGGCACCGTGAAAAGCCGC
This sequence comes from Amycolatopsis benzoatilytica AK 16/65, assembly GCF_000383915.1. Taxonomy (NCBI): domain Bacteria; kingdom Bacillati; phylum Actinomycetota; class Actinomycetes; order Pseudonocardiales; family Pseudonocardiaceae; genus Amycolatopsis; species Amycolatopsis benzoatilytica. Next base: position 7,130,811 of record NZ_KB912942.1, on the reverse strand, counting down.
TGCGCACGTGGGCGGGGGAAACTCGCGAAGGTTCTCGGGCATCTGCGGAACCCGGACGCGCACGCGGGCGTCCCAACTAACGAAAGCAAACGCACACACGCCACTTCGGAGGGGTCCCGGAGTGCCGGGCGGGCCCAGCGCACGCCGGGGAACGGGGAGGGACGATGACGGACGAGAGCCGGGGGGCGGGCGGGATCATCGGGCCGCCCTGGTCTGTCGACCTGCTCGCCGACCTCCATGCCGGAGTTCTCGACGAGCACGAGGCCGCACAGCTGTGGCCGCGGGTGAACGCGGATCCGGAAGCCCGCGCGATCATCGAAGCGCTCGAGGCGACCACCGCGGACCTGTCCGCGCTCGCCGCGGAGCCGGCTCCGCCGATGCCAGCCGAGTACGCGGCCCGGATCGACGCCGCGCTCGCCGCGGAATCGGCAGCCCGGCAGGAAGCGACGTTTCCGGCCGGCACGGCACCGGAACCGGCTCAGCAGCCGCTCGCGCCGGTCGTGGACCTGTCGGCGGCGCGGCGGAAGCGGAACCGGCAAATCGGGTGGGGCGCCGGGGTCCTGACCGCGGCTGCGGCGGCCGCGGTGGCGATCACGTTGACGGTCCCGAACACCTCCACGAACAGCGGCACGCCGAACGCCGCCGCGCCCGCCCCGCCGGGGCCCGCGACGTCAGCGGCCGGCCCGTCGGTCGGCACCGACGGCAGTGGCGCGGAGGCACTGCTCGGCGGCGGTCTCGGAGTGCGCAACTACGGTCCGCTGCAGGATGAGCAGCGGTTCAAGGCGTGTGTCGCGGCGGCCGGGATGGACCCGGAGGTGCGGCCGGAAGCCGTGAAGCCGGTGACCGTCGAGGGCAAGCAGGGCGTGGTGGCGATTTACACCACCGGCCAGCTCGCTCAGTTCCGCCTGGTCGGCTTCGGCTCGGACTGCGGGCCAGGGAACGCGGACAAACTCTTTGACAAGGTGGTCGGCAAGAAGTAGCGGCTGTCACTGCCGGGAACACCGCCACCTACGATCGTGTTGAGCCTGGAGCACAGGTCACTACGAGCGGAGGGTTGACGGGTGGCTGCCGAGGAAATCAGGAACCTGATCATCGTCGGGTCCGGTCCTGCCGGTTACACCGCGGCGGTCTACGCGGCGCGCGCACAGCTGGAACCGCTGGTGTTCGAGGGCACCCAGTTCGGCGGCGCGCTGATGACCACCACCGAGGTCGAGAACTTCCCGGGCTTCCGCGAGGGAATCCAGGGTCCGGACTTGATGGAGGAGATGCGCAAGCAGGCCGAGCGGTTCGGTGCCGAGCTGCGCTCCGAGGACGTCGAGTCGGTCGAGCTGGCCGGCGACGTCAAGTACGTCGTCGCGAACGGCCAGCGGTACGCCGCGCGGGCCGTCATCCTGGCCATGGGCGCGGCCGCGCGGTACCTGAAGGTGCCGGGCGAGCAGGAGCTGCTGGGCCGGGGCGTGTCCGCATGCGCGACCTGTGACGGGTTCTTCTTCCGCGACCACGACATCGCGGTGGCCGGCGGCGGCGACTCGGCCATGGAGGAGGCGACCTTCCTGACGAAGTTCGCCAAGTCGGTGACGATCGTGCACCGCCGTGACGAGTTCCGGGCGTCGAAGATCATGCTTGAGCGCGCTCGCGCGAACGACAAGATCAAGTGGCAGCTGAACTCGCAGATCACCGGCGTCGAGGGCGACGGGACGGTGTCCGGCCTGAAGGTGCGCGACACGCAGTCCGGCGAGGAAAAGACGCTGGACGTCACCGGGTTCTTCGTCGCGATCGGCCACGATCCGCGCAGCGAGCTGGTGCGCGGACAGGTGGACGTGGACGAGGACGGCTACGTGCTGACCCAGGGCCGGTCGTCCTACACGAACGTGCCGGGCGTGTTCGCGGCCGGCGACTTGGTGGACCGCACCTACCGGCAGGCGATCACCGCGGCCGGCTCCGGCTGCAGTGCGGCGATCGACGCGGAACGATGGTTGGCGGAGCACGGTTCCGCGGAGGCGCACGAGGCGCCCGAGATGGTCGGCGGCGGCTACGGCGCCGGCGAGCACTGACTTTCCCTCTGATCTGAAGGAGCAGAAGATGGCCGACACCGTGAAGGTGACCGACAAGTCGTTCGTGGACGACGTGCTGACCAGCGAGAAGCCGGTGCTGGTCGACTTCTGGGCGACCTGGTGCGGGCCGTGCAAGATGGTCGCGCCGGTGCTCGAGGAGATCGCGAAGGAGAACGGCGACAAGATCACCATCGCGAAGCTCGACATCGACGAGAACCCGAACACGGCGCGTGACTACCAGGTGATGTCGATTCCGACGCTGATCCTGTTCCAGGGCGGCAAGCCGGTGAAGCAGATCGTGGGCGCGAAGCCGAAGGCGGCGCTGCTGTCCGATCTGTCCGACGTGCTCTGAGTTTTCTCTCGAGGAACCCGGGCCAGCGGCGACGCACCGCGCGCCCGGGTTTCTTGCACGTTCGGGGGATTGCCCTGCGGCAACGCTCGCGCAGGTGCGCACGGCGTGTCTCCCCCGCGGGGGCTACCCGTCAAGAGGCGTACCGGCCGGGCCTGCGTCCTTACCGAGAGTTCACAGGGCACAATAGGTGCCTGGGCATACCCCCACCCAGGTTTCTGTTTCGCATCGAGCCGGTTTCGGTGCCTGAGGAAGAGCGAGGAGTGCATGCGGGTACTCCGCCGCGGTGACGCCGGTCCCGACGTCGCCGAAATCAGGTCGATCCTTGCCGGGATGGATCTGCTCCCGCCGGTAGCGGGGACCGAGCGGTACAACACGTTCGATGACGCGGTGGAGCAGGCCGTGCGCGCGTTCCAGCAGCGGCGAGGGCTTATCACCGACGGGGTGGTCGGCCCGGCGACGTACCAGGCGCTCAAGGGCGCCAGCTATCACCTCGGGAGCCGCCCGCTCCAGTACTTGTTGTCGTCGCCGGTGCACGGCGACGACGTTTTCACTCTTCAGGAGCGGCTCACCGAGCTCGGTTTCGACGCCGGTCGCCCGGACGGCTATTTCGGCCCGCAGACCGAGCGCGCGCTGCGCACGTTCCAGCGCGACATGCGCCTGACGTCGGACGGCATCTGCGGTCCGGCCACCATCCGTGAGCTGCACCGCCTGTCGTCGCCACGCGCCCGCGGCGGCCGTCCGGTGTTCCTGCGCGAACAGGAGCAGGTCCGCCAGGCCGGCCCGCGCCTGCGCGGCAAGCGCATCGTCATCGACCCGGGCCACGGCGGCGAGGACCTCGGCGTGGTCGCCGGCGGTCTGCGCGAGGCCGACATCGCCTGGGATCTGGCACGCCGGCTGGAAGGCCGGATGCAGGCCACCGGCATGGAAGCGCTGATCAGCCGGGGCCCGAACCACAGCCCGACCGATTTCGAACGCGCCCGGTTCGCCAACGACGCCGGTGCGGACCTGTTCCTGTCGCTGCACACCGACGGCAACCCGTCCCAGCGCGCCCAAGGGGTGGCGAGCTTCCACTTCGGCACCGGCAACGGCACCACGTCGACCGTAGGCGAGCTGCTGGCCGGCTTCATCCAGCGCGAGGTCGCGGCCCGTACCGGCCTGCTGGACTGCCGCACGCACTACAAGACCTGGGAGATCTTCACCCGCACCCGCTGCCCGGCAGTCCGGGTGGAGATCGGCTACCTGACCAACCCGGACGACGCCCGCCGCTTGGGCGACCCGGCGTTCCGGGACGTGGTAGCCGAAGGAATCCTGATCGCCGTCAAGCGCCTGTACCTGCTGGGCGAGGGCGACCAGCCGACGGGCACGTTCACTTTCGCGGACGTCCTGGCACACGAGCTGGCGAAGGCTGAGTAATCCGGGATTTCCGGGCGCGGTTCTCGACGGACCATCGTGGCTCGACGGACCATCGTGGCTCGACGTTCCGCCGTGGCTCGTACTCCGGCGTGGCTCGTACTCCGGCGATGGTCTGTCGCCCCCGTTGAGGCATGCGGTCGGTTCCCGCGGTCGCGGAGCGGCTGAGGTCTGCTCACCGGCCTCCCGTCCTGTCTCGGCTCTCGCGACTTACCCCTGGAACCGCCTCGAACGGGCGCTGAGTCGCCCCTGAATCGAACCGCCTCGGGCTCATGCCCGCCGATTGCGTCCCCGCACCTTCCGGCTGTCACCGCGCCGCTGAGCCCCGCACTCGCCCGCTCCTGCACTCTCGGCTTAACCAGCCCGGCTTGTTCTCCCCAGTCCCGCAACGCCGGAACACGCCGACCTGTCGCCTTCCCACCGCCAGGCACCCCACCCCCGACCCGTCCCCGTCGGCTGATCCCGCCACCAGACCCCTGCGTCAGCAGACCCGCCGCACCCGCAAAACGATCATCCGCACCTCGCCGCCTTACTACCCACCGTAATTACCGGTGTCCCGTCGCTCGCACTGCCCACTCACCGCTCACCCCTGTCCCCAACCCCACGGCCGACCCCCGCCGGCCGGTCATCCGCGACCACACAACCGGAGCCCCGGCACCACTTTCACGGCGCCACAAGACCTGGCGCCCGTACGTGCCGCCACCCACCACACCTGGTGGCAGCCCCCACCCTCCACCGGGGGGCGTCCCCTGTCCCAGTCTAGTCATCCACAGGTTTTCCACTGCCCCTATCTGCAATCTGTGGATAACTCGGGGGTTCTTCCACAGTTGTGCACAGGTGCTGGGAGCGGGTGTCCATCATGCGCTCGGCGGGTGGTATGGGGGCGAAACGAGGGGCGCGGGCAGGGGCAGCCGAACAAGACAGGCGGGACCGGCGGCACCGGGGCTGACCTCGGTTGATGTCGGTCAACCGAGCGCGCGGCGCGGGTGCGAAGCGAAGGTTTGCGCGTGGCGACCTGGCGGGCGCGGCCTAGCAGTGAACACGGAAAGTAACGAAAAAGGCGGGTTCGAGGTGGGCAGCGCGAGCTTGTTCAGAGTGACTGCCGGCAAGATCATTCAGAGTGACGCGCAGGAGGGCTCAGGCGCGGCCGAGGCTTGGTTCGGCGGTCGTGATCGTGACTTGGCCCAGCAGACGTTCGAGCGCCGCTTCGACGTCTTCCTTCCAGGTGATCGCCGAGCGCAGTTCGAGGCGCAGTCGCGGGTACTTCGGGTGCGGGCGCACCGTCTTGAAGCCCACGCTTTGCAGGAACGGGGCGGGCAACACGCAGGTGTGCTGGCCCAGTGGGTCCTCTTCGTCAGGCTTGGCATCGCCGAAGGCCTCGATGGCGCGGACACCACGTTTCGTCAGATCCTTCGCCGCGGCCTGGACGAGCATCCGGCCGAGGCCGCCGCCGCGGAATTCGGGCAGGACCTGGGCGGCGGTGAGCAGGACGGCGTCCGCGCTGGGCGGCGACGTAGGGAAAGCGAGCGAGCGCGGCACGGCGTTCGGCGGCGCGTACAGCACGAAACCGACCGGCAGGGTGTCGCTGTAGACGATGCGACCGCACGAACCCCACTCGAGCAGGACGCTGGACACCCAGGCTTCCTTCTCGACCTCGGTGGAGCCGTACTCCTCGGCCTGCGCCTTCAAGTGCGGCGCGAGCTCCCAGTAGACGCACTGGCGACAGCTTTTCGGCAGATGTTCGAGGTTATCCAAGGTGACGCCCACCACGCGACGTGACACCGGAAACCTCCCCTGAACACCGCAACTCCGGCCTCGACGCCCGGGAAGAGCGCAGGCGGCACCGGAAGAACCTCCCTGAGGATAGGCCGATGTGACAAGCGTCGGAAGAGCGGGGAGCAGGAAGAGGCCGCGGTTACACTCGTTGGATCTACCAGCTGGTACCCACCGAGCCCTCAGGTGTCCGATGACTGAGAACCGCCCCGTCAAGCCGCAGCCCGGCCGCAACAATCTCGACCCGCACCTCGACCGGTACGCGGCACGTACCGCCGGGATGACCGCATCCGAGATCCGCGCGCTTTTCGCAGTGGCAAGCCGGCCGGAGGTAGTCTCGCTCGCCGGCGGCATGCCGAACCTCGCCGCGCTGCCGCTCGACACGCTGTCCGCTCAGGTCGGCGAAATCATCTCCGAAGAGGGGCTCGTCGCGCTGCAGTACGGGTCCGCACACGGCGTTCCGGCGCTGCGCGACCAGATCTGCGAGATCATGGCGCTCGAAGGAATCAAGGCGCACCCCGACGACGTCGTGGTCACCGTCGGGTCCCAGATGGGCCTCGACATGGTGACCCGGCTGTTCTGCGACCCCGGCGACGTCGTGATCGCCGAAGGACCGTCGTACGTCGGCGCGCTCGGCTCGTTTTCCGCCTACCAGGCCAAAGTCGTGCACGTCGCGATGGACGAGCACGGCCTGGTGCCGGAGGGACTGCGGGAAGCCCTGCGGCAGGCCGAGAAAGCCGGACAGCGAGTTAAATTCCTTTACACCATCCCGAATTTCCACAACCCGGCCGGCGTCACGTTGTCGGTCGACCGGCGTCCGGAGATCGTCGAGATCTGCCGCGAGCACGGCGTCCTGATCGTCGAGGACAACCCGTACGGCCTGCTGGGTTTCGATGGCCAGATCTACCCGGCGCTGCGCTCGATCGACCCGGACAACGTCGTGTACCTCGGTTCGTTCTCGAAGACGTTCGCCTCCGGGCTGCGCGTGGGCTGGGTGCTCGCACCGCACGCGGTGCGGGAAAAGCTGGTGCTGGCAGCGGAATCCGCGACGCTGTGCCCGCCGACCTTCAACCAGATGATCGTCTCGCGCTACCTCGCGACGCACGACTGGAAGGGTCAGGTCAAGAAGTTCAGGGAGAACTACCGCGAACGCCGCGACGCGATGTTGTCGGCGCTGCAACAGTATTTGCCGCCCGGCTGTTCCTGGACCAGCCCCGACGGCGGGTTCTACGTGTGGGTCACCGTGCCCGAAGGCGTTGACACCAAAGCGATGTTGCCACGTGCAGTCACCGCGCGGGTGGCGTACGCGTCCGGCACCGGCTTCTATGCCGACGGTTTCGGCTCCCGCCAGATGCGGTTGTCGTACTGCTATCCGACACCGGAACGCATCCGCGAAGGCGTGCGCAGGCTCGCCGCGGTGCTGGAGTCTGAAATGGACCTCAGCCGCACTTTCGGTAGCGTGAAAGCACGCACCATCCCGGGGCCTGAGACCCCGTCTCCGGACACGGTCTGACCGGCCCAGCAACACTAAGGAGTTCCCACGGTGGTCGACCGTACCGTTGCCGTGCTCGCCGGCGGGCTTTCCCACGAACGCGACGTTTCCCTGCGCTCTGGCCGGCGGCTGTCCGCGGCGCTGCGCGCCGAAGGGCTGGCGGTGGAGGAGTGGGACACCGACTCCGGGCTCCTGGAACGGCTGCGTACTCAGCGCCCGGACGCGGTGGTCGTCGCCCTGCACGGCGGCGAGGGCGAGAACGGTTCGGTGCAGACCGTGCTGGAGATGCTCGACGTGCCGTTCGTCGGCACCAGCTCGCAGGGCTGCCGGCGGGCGTGGGACAAGCCGACCGCGAAGGCGTTCGTCCAGCAGGCGGGGTTCTCCACGCCGGACTGGGTGGTGTTGCCGCACAGCACTTTCCGTGAGCTGGGTGCGCAGGCGGTGCTGGACGCGATGGTCGAGCGGCTCGGCCTACCGCTGATCCTCAAGCCGGATCAGGGCGGGTCCGCCCTCGGCACCCAGGTGGTCCGAGAGGCGTCCGAGCTGCCTGCGGCGATGGTCGGCTGCTTCGCATACGGCGACACGGTGCTCGCCGAACGGTTCGTCGACGGCATCGAGGTCGCCGTCACAGTCGTCGAGGGGGAGAACGGGGCAGAGGCGCTGCCGGCAGTTGAAATCGTGCCGGAGAGCGGAGTTTACGACTACACGGCGCGCTATACCGCTGGCCTGACTGACTTCTTCACGCCAGCCCGGATTTCCGACGAATCCGCGAAGGCTGTCGGCGAGCTGGCGGTCGCCGCGCACAAGTGGCTCGGGTTGCGTGACATCTCGCGCACCGACGCGGTCATCACGCCGGACGGGACAGTCCACTTCCTCGAAGTGAACCTGTCGCCGGGTCTCACCGAAACCTCGACGGTGCCGATGGCTATCGAAGCCGCCGGCACCACGCTCGGGTCGGTGTTCGCGGATCTCGTCGCGCGCGCCATCGCCCGCGCGAACTAAGTTGACGGGGTGGGCGGCGGTCCGCCGCCCTTCCCCGCGCCGGTGATTCCGGCGACCACTCCGGGTGACCGATCTGGCCCCGGTAGGCAATCATCACCGTGACGAAACGACCCTGGGTGATCCCTAGTCGGTTTCGTCGCCCTGATTCGCCGATTTTCCGTCAGAATTCGCGTCGATGATTCCGACGATCCGCTCCAGGTCGTCGACCGACCCGAACTCGAGAACGATGCGTCCCTTGCGCCGTCCGAGGTCGACCTTCACCCGAGTGTCGAAGCGATCGGACAGCCGGTTCGCGAGTTCCTGCAATCCAGGTGCCTGGATCGGCTTGCGGGGAGCGGCCTTCGGCTTCGCTGGCTTTTCGCTCTTCTTCAGCGTGACGGCTTCCTCGGTGGCGCGCACCGACATGCCCTCCGCGACGATCCGGGCAGCCAGTTCTTCTTGGCTTTCTGCGTCGTCCAGGGACAGCAAAGCCCGCGCATGCCCGGCGGACAGCACCCCGGCAGCCACTCGCCGCTGCACGGGGAGCGGCAGTTTGAGCAGCCGGATCGTATTGGTGATGACCGGACGGCTGCGGCCGATGCGGCCGGCGAGCTCCTCGTGTGTCACCGCGAACTCGTCCAGCAGCTGCTGATAGGCGGCCGCTTCTTCGAGTGGGTTCAGCTGGACGCGGTGAATGTTCTCCAGGAGCGCGTCTCGCAGCATCGACTCGTCGGCGGTCTGCCGCACGATCGCGGGAATCGCTTCGAGCTCCGCCTGCTGCGAAGCGCGCAGCCGGCGCTCGCCCATGACGAGCTCGTATTCGCCCTCGCCGAGCTCGCGCACGACGATCGGCTGCATGAGCCCGAACTCGCGAATGGAGTGTTCGAGTTCGGCGAGCGCTTCCTCGTCGAAGACCTGCCGAGGCTGTTTCGGGTTCGGCGTGACCGAGCTGACCGGGATCTCGCGGTACACCGCGCCAGCGACTTCGCCGCCGACCGGGGTCGCCGCACCGTTCGCCGCGAACCACCCCTTGTCCTCGCGCGCCGCCTTTTCGGCAGGCGTGCTGGGTTCGGCCGCCGGGGGAGGCGTCGTCGGCCCGGTCGGGATCAGGGCCGCGAGCCCGCGGCCGAGACCTCCTCTGCGCTCGGTCATGTGGTGCTGCTCCTCTCCTGGTTCGCGCCCCGCTCAGCGATCTCCTTCGCCGCGTCGAGGTAGCTCATGGCACCGCGGGAACCGGGGTCGTAAGCGAGGACGGTCTGGCCGTAGCCAGGTGCCTCGGACACCTTCACGCTGCGCGGGATGACGGTCTTCAGCACCGTGTCGCCGAAGTGATTCCGGACCTCATTGGTCACCTGATCGGCCAGCTTGGTGCGGCCGTCGTACATGGTGAGCAGGATCGTCGAGACGAGGAGTTCACGGTTGAGGTGCTGCTGCACGAGCTCGATGTTGCTCAGCAGCTGCCCGAGTCCTTCAAGCGCGTAGTACTCGCACTGGATCGGGATGAGCACTTCCTGCGCCGCCACCATCGCGTTGACGGTCAGCAGGCCCAGCGACGGTGGGCAGTCGATGAAGACGTAGTCGACGCCCATCTCGTCAAGCGCCTCGGACGACAGCGCTTCTTTGAGCCGCGTCTCCCGGTTCGCCATCGACACGAGCTCGATCTCGGCACCGGCGAGGTCGATCGTCGCGGGCACGCAGAAGAGATTCGGGGACTGCTCGCTGTTCGCAGCCGCCTCGGCGATCGAGACCTCGCCGATGAGCACTTCGTAGATCGAAGGCGTCCCTGAGCGGTGGTCGATGTCGAGCGCGGTACTCGCGTTGCCCTGCGGATCGAGGTCGATCACCAACGTCTTGAGCCCGTGCACCGCGAGCGCTGCGGCCAGGTTGACGGTGCTCGTCGTCTTGCCGACCCCGCCCTTCTGGTTCGCGACGGTGAGCACCCGACGATGTGCCGGACGGGGGAGCTCTCCTTCTTTGGGATGCAGCACGCTCGCGGCGCGGACGGCTTCTTCAGCGATCGGCGTCCAGCCCATCTCCTGGCTGGCCTCCGCGGAGTCGGACGGCGGGGGATTCACCGGTCTCGACACCTCCTCCTGGTCGACGTTTCGGGGACGTGCACACCGCGAAGTTTCACGTGGAACGACGCGGCTGTTGTCGTTCGCTAGCTCCGCCTGCCGCGTGGCCGGGTCGGCTTCGACGGTAGGCGGCGGATCAGGACCACCGTGCTCGGCACCTCGAGAACCGCCTTCCCGCATTCGACGATCTCCGGGTCGGCACCGCCGGCCTTGCGCACGGCGTCGCGGTCTCGGGAGATCTCTTCGGAAGCGCTGGCACCTTTGAGAGCGACCAGCCGACCTTCGGGACGGACCAGGGGGAGGCACCAGCCCGCGAGCCGTGCAAGGGGAGCGACCGCGCGGGCGGTGACGACGTCTGCGCCACTGAGCTGCTCGCGTACGGACCGCTCCTCGGCGCGTCCACGGACGATGGTGATCGGGAGTTCCAGCTTCTCGGCGACCTCGGCCAACCAGTCAACCCGGCGAGCCATGGGTTCCAAGAGAACAATATCGAGGTCCGGTCGCGCGATCGCCAGCGGTACACCCGGAAGCCCCGCACCCGAGCCGACGTCAACCACGCGAGCCCCGGAGGGCACCTGCTCCCCGATGACCGCGGAGTTCAACACATGCCGCTCCCACAGTCGATCCACCTCGCGCGGCCCGATCAGCCCTCGCTCGACCCCGTGAGTCGCTAGGAGCTCCACATACCCGGCGGCCTGCTCGACGTGCTCCCCGAACACCTCCACCGCTGCGGTCCGGACCGTCCCGGTGGCGCCGTCCAAGCTCACTGCTTCCACTCCTCGCTCCGCGCGTTTCACGTGAAACGCGCTCGCTTGATTGTCCCTGATGCGTTGAGCAAATCGAGCCGACAGACCGCAACTGTGGACAACTCCACTCGACCCGTCGATCGATCCACAGGTTGTTCCACGTGAAACAGGGATACGGGAAGGCGCGGCCGAGACCGGAACGGTTTCACGTGAAACGCCACGCTTGTAATTCGCTCCGGCCAGGGTTGGGCGCTGGTGCCGAGGCGGGAGAAGCGGCGGGCAGCAGTCCGGAGACGGGCCGGGCGCGAGCGAGCCGAGCTGTGACTGAGATGGACGAGTCCCGCGAGCGGCGGATGCGGCACCCGAGGGGTGTCGCAGCGGACGGGCCGTGGCGACCGGAGCGGTGGCGACCGACGGATAGCGATGGTCGGGGAGCGGCAGCCCCAAGGTCGCAGGGAACGGCAAGGTGCGGCCAGGGACGGCGAGGCGAGCAGCGGACTAGCGAGCGGGACGGCGTACTCGCGGCCAGACTCAGGCGCGCCCACTAGTCGCGCGGCGGACCACCACAACAAGTAGGCCGGGGCTAGTACGAGCTGTCCCGGTCTGCGCGGCCAGATGGCTCGAGGGAGTGAGAAGCACTCCGAGGACCGGCTACCGGGCGACGCAGGCATGAGCGAGTGCCGGCACGTGACGACCACGGCGCACCGGGTTGGGCGGCGAGGCGGACGGTGCCGGAATAGCAGTTCGAGGCGGGGGACCGTGGATGGGCGCAAGCTTGGCGGTGCGCGGCGAGCGCGACGAAGCGGCAACGAAATGGACCAGGGCGGCACCGTAGCGACGTGCGATGCGACGGCATGGGGAGCAGGGCAGAGTTAGAGGCGACCTGCTCCCGGCGAGGCAGTCACAAAGCCGAAGGTGGGCGGTCCGCCCCAAGCGAAGGGCGAGCGCGGGACCGACAGCAACGAACAAGCCGTATCGAGTCAGGCCCAAGAGACCCGGAGCGGCGCAGTCGAGTCTGTCTCTCCCTTGACCGGCCGACTCGGGGAGAGCTCGGTCTGGCGAGGGGTGAGTAGCGAGGGGCTCGACGCCGAAGCCAGAGTCGCCCAGAACGGCTTCGGATACCGCAGACGAGGCTCGTCGAGTACGGGCGGCTCCGCGAAGGGCGCGGCAAGACGAACGCCGCAAGAAGGAGGACTGGCAAGCAAGTCCTGCTCGAGCGAGACAAGAGCTGGCGCCGGAGCGTCGCGTCCCAGCCGACGCGTTGGCGACGAACGTCAAACCTCGAAGGAGACCAGTCCACCGGAAGGTCCGCACCGCCGCCAGGTCACTCTGCCGGTACCTCTTCAGGCCCGGCGAGAGCGGGTGCGAGTTGGTCCGCCCGTGCACGGCTGATCGAGCGCGCGTGAGCTGGCCTCGAAGCGGACGACGCGTCGAGATGGTGGTACGCGGCAGCCGGAAGTCCGCTCTTCGGCGACCCACCGCGGACGAGTTCGATGACCGGCCGAGGTCGTCTAGCGGGCAGGGTTGCGCAGCCGCGGTCCCGGGTCCGGAAGCGGGAGTCACGACACAAAAAGAAAGCGGCCCACCGGTCTCAAACCGGTGGGCCGCTTCTGCTCAGTACTCGACCGAGGGGATCAGTCCTCGGGGAAAATCACCACGCGGCGCTTCGGGTCTTCGCCCTCGCTCTCGCTCGTGACGCCCTTGACCGTCGCGACCGCGTCGTGCACGACCTTGCGTTCGAACGGGCTCATCGGCTGCAGCCGCACCCGCTCGCCGCTCGCCAGCACCGACTCCGCGGTGGAGCGGCCGAGTTCGCGCAGCTCCTCGCGGCGGTCCGCGCGCCAGCCCGCGATGTCCAGCATCAGACGGCTGCGAGAGCCCGTTTCCTGCTGGACCGCCAGCCGGGTCAGCTCCTGCAGCGCTTCCAGCACCGTGCCGCGGGGGCCGACCAGCTTCTCCAGGTCGTCGCCGCCGTCAATGCTGACGATGGCACGGCCAGCTTCTACGTCCAGGTCGATGTCGCCGTCGTAGTCGAGAAGGTCCAGCAGGCGCTCGAGGTAGTCGCCGGCGATGTCGCCCTCCTGCACGAGGGCGTCTTCACCGCCTGCCTTCGGCTCGGCCGGTGCGGTCTTCTCTTCCTGATCGGCGTCGATCGTGTCGACCGTCTCCGACATGTTCGTCTCCTCTCCGAACCGGATCGGCGTCAGCGACGCTTCCGGCCCGACTTCCTGTTCGAGTCCTTGAGGAGCCCCGGCACCCCGGTGCCGTTCTCCTTCGATCCGTTCTGGGCCTGGTCCGCGGAAGCGGGAGCGACCGGCTCAGCGGTCGCCTTCTCCGCCGACGAGGAGACATCGGCGGACTTGTCGTCCGCCGACGTGGTCTGCGCGAAACCGTGCGCCGAACCCGCCTTGGTCACCTTGCCCTGCTGGCTCTGCTGACCCTGCTGGTTCTTCTTCTGCTGCACCGGCTTCTGGCCGACCTTCGGCGCGGCCGGCTTCTGGCCCGGCTTCGGGCCGAGCGACGCGCGCTTCTCGGCGGCCTCCGCCTTGCGGGCCGCCTCTTCCTTGTCGATCTTCGTGTACACCAGGCGCTGCTGCATGAGGGTCCAGCCGTTGTTCGCCAGCCAGTAGAAGAGCAGGCCGAGCGGGAAGAACGCACCGAACACGAGCACACCGAGCGGGAAGATGTACATGGTGAGCTTGTTCATGATCGCGGTCTGCGGGGTGCCCGCGGCGGACGCGTTCTGCCGCGACACCGAGTGCCGGGCGGTCAGGTGCGTGGCGATCGAGGCGACGATCATCAGCGGCAACGCGACCGGGAGGACCTCCCAGTGCCAGCCGCCGTTCGCGACATGGCCGGCGACGGCTCCGACGCCGTTGTTGACCGCCTCGCCCATGTTGACGCCGAAAAGCTTCGCGCTGACGTAGGAGTGCACGTCCTGCGCGTTGAAGAAGTAGTTCTCGGTCTTCGGGCCGCCGCCGGCGGGCGGCATGGTGAACGCCCGGAGCACGTGGTTCAGGCCGATGAAGACCGGGATCTGAAGAACCATCGGAAGGCAGCTGCCGAGCGGGTTGACGCCGTGCTCGCGCTGGAGCTTCTGCATCTCCTGCGCCTGGCGCTGCCGGTCGTTCGCGTACTTCTTCTGGATCTTCTTCATTTCCGGCGCGAAGTCTTGCATCTTCTTCATCGACCGGACCTGGTTCACGAACGGCTTGAACATGATGCCGCGGACGGTGAACGTCAGGAAGATGATGCCGAGGATCCACGAAATCGCGGTCGCTTCCCCGAAGACGAACCCGAAGACCTTGTGCCAACACCACAAGATGAAGGACACGGGGTAGTAGATGAAATCGAGCACTGAGCTACTCCTCGATCGGTGTTTCAGGCGTGCGGTGTCGCCACGAGAACTTCTCGGGCACCGGGTCGCGGCCGGGCGGGGTCCACGGGCCGCAACGAAGCAGCCGGCGCAGCGCGAGATAGGAGCCCCGTGCCGCGCCGTGGCGGGTCAGGGCTTCGACTGCGTACGCGCTGCAGCTCGGGTAGAACCGGCAAGCCGGAGGGAGAAACGGCGAGATCGCCTTGCGGTAGAACCGCACCGGAAGGAGCAGCACCCACGCGACCGGTCCGGGCCGGGGCGGCTTCCCTTCCTCGGGGACTTCGGTAGTGCTGTGCTCGGGGTTGGCGTCCATGCCGGTTACACCGCTGATCCGTGGTCTTGGTCCGCGTCGCGCTGACGCGGCTGCCGGGCGGCGCTTTCCCCGGCCGGGCGCCCGGACGGCGCGAGGCCGAGCCTGCGCAGCGCGGCGTCGAGGTCGGCACCGAGCTCAGCGCTCGACGCGGACGCGGCCGGCGGCAGCGCCCGTACGACCAACGAGCTGCCCTCGGGCAGTGTTCCGAGCCGAGCGGAAACGAGGTGCCGCAGCCGCCTGGTCACCCGGTGGCGGACCACCGAGTTGCCGACTGCCTTGCTCACCACAAAACCCGCCCTGGCCGCAGTGGAGGCGGCCACGGACGGGTCCGTGGTCAACGCGTGGACGACGAGACGGCGCCTGCCGGCCCGAGACCCCCGGCGGAGGACGACCCGGAAGTCCTCACTCCGCCGCAGACGTGCGCCAGCGGGCAGCACGACGCGGTTCGGCGGTGCCGGGTCAGGCGGACAGTTCGGCGCGGCCCTTGCGACGGCGCCCCGCCAGGATGGCGCGACCCGCACGGGTCCGCATGCGCAGGCGGAAACCGTGAGTCTTCGCGCGACGACGGTTGTTCGGCTGGAAGGTGCGCTTGCCCTTGCTCACTGCTTCTCCTGTGTCTCGGCCGTCGGGCGACGGCAAATTCCCCGGCGCCCGGCGTGTCGTGCGGGTCGCACGGAAGTTCGTGCTGTCTCCTACCACCGAGTGGTCTCGTCACGGCGAGCGACGACATACGTAGGCACGCGAAACGCACCCGTCGCATACGGGAGACCTTACGAGGGTACGCACCACGGTCGGGAGGCCCGCAGGCGCCCCTCCGCCACGCACCGCGACCGACGGACGGATTCGCGATCCGGCACGCCCGGGCACCGAATGGCAACACGCCGTACACCGTGAAATGCTTGCGCCAGACCACGCCTTGTGGCATCGACCAGGGCTTGTTAGCGTGCCTCTCTCGGCCGATCGGGCAAGGCGGACGCCAGTTCGCAACCGGTTCCCGGCGCCGAGGGGTGTGGAGGCGCCCGGGGATAGGCCGAGCCCGCAGGTGGCGTGGCTGCGGACGGCCGTACATTAGTGCACAGCTGTGGACAACTTTGTGGATATCGCTGTGCCGTCGCGCGGGTGAGTCCGGACCGCGCGCTCGAGGCATGCGTTCAGGACGGGCCTTGGGGTGGGGCCGGGCGCGTCCGCGCCGACGAGGGGAGGGGAGTCAGACCGGTGTCGGAGCACCAGCACAATCTCGCGGTCATCTGGGAGCAGGTGGTGCGGGAGCTGTCCGACGGCACCCTCTCCCCCCAGCAACGGGCCTGGATGCGGGTGACCCGGCCGATCGGGCTCCTCGACGGAACCGCGCTGCTGGCCGCGCCGAGCGACTTCGCGAAGGAAGCCATCGAGCGCGCCCTGCGCACCTCGATCACCGACGCGCTGTCCCGCCGGCTCGGCCGCCCGGTCTCGCTCGCGGTCAAGGTCGACAGCACCGAGCCGGTCTCCCCGGCACCGCAGTACGCGCCGCCGCCCCCGCCGCTGTCGCCCGCTCGGGTGGAAAACGAGGCTCCCCGGCCCGCCGCGGCGCGACCGGAGAGCCCGCGCCCGGAGAACGGCCGCGCCGAGCACGCACGTCCTGAGCACCCCAAGCCAAAGCCACCGCCGCGCCGCCCGCAGGCCGGTCGTCCGCAGCCGGAGGCGGCGAGCCTCCCGCTGGGCCGGACCGAGCCGCCGAAGCCGCAGTCGCTGCTCGACGACGTCGACGACCCGGACGAGGAAGTCGACGAAGAGGGCGAAGCGCTCGCCACCGCCAACGAGATCTGGCCCCGGTTCGCCGGACAGCCGATCGCCGGCCAGCCCTACACCGCGCCGGCCCAGCCGCAGACGTCCAAGACGAAGCTGAACGAGAAGTACAACTTCGACACCTTCGTCATCGGCGCGTCCAACCGGTTCGCGCACGCCGCCGCGGTCGCGGTGGCCGAGGCACCCGCCCGCGCGTACAACCCGCTGTTCATCTGGGGCGAGTCCGGGCTGGGCAAGACGCACCTGCTGCACGCGGTCGGGCACTACGCGCAACGGCTGTTCCCCGGCATGCGCGTGCGCTACGTCTCGACCGAAGAGTTCACGAACGACTTCATCAACTCGCTGCGCGACGACCGCAAGGTCGCCTTTCAGCGCCGCTACCGCGACGTCGACATCCTGCTCGTGGACGACATCCAGTTCCTGGAGGGCAAGGAAGGCACCCAGGAGGAGTTCTTCCACACCTTCAACACGCTGCACAACCAGAACAAGCAGATCGTGGTCAGCTCCGACCGGCCGCCCAAGCGGCTGGAAACCCTGGAGGACCGGCTGCGGACGCGGTTCGAATGGGGCCTGATCACCGACATCCAGCCGCCTGAGCTGGAGACCCGGATCGCGATCCTCCGAAAGAAGGCGGCGCAGGACCGGCTCGCGGTGCCCGGCGATGTGCTGGAGTTCATCGCGTCGCGGGTCGAGGCGAACATTCGCGAACTGGAGGGCGCGCTGATCCGCGTCACCGCGTTCGCCTCGCTCAACCAGCAGCCGGTGGAAGTCGGACTCGCCGAGATCGTGTTGCGCGACCTGATCCCGGATTCGCACACGCCGGAGATCACCGCGCCGACGATCATGGGCGTCACCGCCGAGTTCTTCGACGTGTCGCTCGACGACCTGTGCGGGCCGGGCAAGACGAAGGCGCTCGCCACCGCCCGGCAGATCGCCATGTACCTCTGTCGCGAGCTCACCGAGATGTCGCTGCCGAAGATCGGCCAGACATTCGGCGGCCGCGACCACACGACCGTCATGCACGCGGACAAGAAGATCCGCAAGGAGATGGCCGAGCGCCGGCGCATCTACGACCAGGTGCAGGAACTGACTTCGCGGATCAAGCAGCGCGCACGCCAGTAGTTCCGTCCCAGGCAGACAGTCTCTCTTAGACGCTGTGCGGTGGACACTCTCTTGTAGACGCGCTGAAGGGCGCCACGGGATCACCGTGGCGCCCTTTTTGCTTGCCTGACACCGGGATTCCGCTCTTCGCTGCGTACGTGCGCGTACGCAGCGACACCCGAACGAAGGCGTGTACGCACGCGAAAACCCACATAAGCATCCACAGCCTGTGTACAGAAAAACTCTCAAACTTATTGATACACAAGGGGTTTTCCCCAGGGTGTGGGTACTTTGCCCACAGCGCTTACGGCACTCGGAGCTGCGGTGACGCGATCTTGATCCACAACCCGTGCACACTGAATCCACACGTTGTCCCCAGCGTTGTCCACGCGGTTTCCCCAGGTAGTCCACAAGTAGTCCACAGCTGTGGGTCGTCACCCGACCGGGGTAGAACGGCCGCCGCAACTGCCCCCAGGGCCTGGGTACAACTCGGGGGAAAGCTGGGGACAACCCTGGGGACAACTGGGGGCAACTGGGGATAGCTCGCGGATGGGGCCGACTTGTCCACGGATCGCCCGAACCATCCACGGATCCGCCACCAGGGCTGCCCACAGCCCGGCACCCCGGACGACCAGCGGCAACGAGCTCTGTCCACACAATCCACAGCCCCTATTACTGCTACTGCTCTTTTCTCTTTTAGAGAAGGGAACAAAACAAAAACAGGCGGAGGACGAAGTTGGGGACAAGCCGGTGAGTCGAGTCGTCTTGTCGACAAAATCAAGGGGAGGCCGAGGTGACGGGATCACCGGCGACGGCCTAACGTGGATGTCTGCACCTGGTCCGTTCCTGCGCGGGGCGGACCGGACCGGCGGGGACCCGGCCCACGAGCCACTCACGACCAGGTCCCGGCGACCTTCACGAGCCGAGGGGCTCGGCTGTCGAAAGGAAGCGCGCATGAAGATCCGCGTCGAGCGCGACGGGCTCGCCGACGCCGTCGCGTGGGTGGCCAGAAGCCTCCCCTCCCGGCCTCCGGTGCCGGTACTGGGCGGCGTCCTCCTCGACGCGGGTTCCAGCGGCGAGTCCGACGCGCTCACGGTGTCCGGCTTCG
The DNA here is from genome assembly GCF_000383915.1 of Amycolatopsis benzoatilytica AK 16/65. Taxonomy (NCBI): domain Bacteria; kingdom Bacillati; phylum Actinomycetota; class Actinomycetes; order Pseudonocardiales; family Pseudonocardiaceae; genus Amycolatopsis; species Amycolatopsis benzoatilytica. Next base: position 7,112,245 of record NZ_KB912942.1, on the reverse strand, counting down.
ATTACGAGGTCTCGGCCACGGTCGGCGTTCCCGCGACGATCGCCGACGGCGGACGGCTGCTCGTCTCCGGCCGTCTCCTCGCCGACATCACCAAGGCGCTGCCCGCCCAGCCGGTCGAGATCTCGGTCGACGGCTCCCGCGCCACCATCACCTGCGGCAGCGCCCGGTTCAGCCTCCCGACCATGCCGGTCGAGGACTACCCGCAGCTGCCGTCCCAGCCCGCCCGCGCGGGCGAGCTCACCGGCGACGTCTTCGGCCAGGCGGTCACCCAGGTCGCCACCGCGGCCGGCAAGGACGACACGCTGCCGATGCTCACCGGCATGCGGCTGGAGATCTCCGGCGACACGCTCACCCTCGTCTCCACCGACCGGTTCCGGCTCGCCATGCGCGAGTTCACCTGGAAGCCGGCCGAGGGCATGTCCGACGCCGCGGTGCTCGTCCCGGCGCGCACGCTCGCCGAGGCCGCCAAGACGCTCGGCGGCGCGGGCACCACGGTGCAGCTGGCGCTGGCTTCCGGCGACGGCCTGCTCGGCCTGTCCGGTGCCGGGCGCTACACGACCACCCGGTTGCTCGACGCCGAGTTCCCGCCGTACCGGCAGCTGCTCCCGGCCACCCACACCTCGCGGGCGGTCATCGAGGTCAGTGCGCTCACCGAGTCGATCAAGCGCGTGTCGCTGGTCGCCGAACGCGGCACCCAGGTCCGGCTCGAGTTCGGCGACGGCACGCTGCGGCTGTCGGCGGGCGGCGACGACGAGGGCAGCGCCGAAGAAGAACTTCAGGTCGACTACGAGGGCGAACCGGTCACCATCGCGTTCAACCCGGGCTATCTTGTGGACGGGCTCGGTGCACTGCACAGCGACCGTGCGGAGCTGACCTTCACCACGCCGAACCGGCCGGCGCTGATCAAGCCCGCCGATGCCGAGGGCAACGTCGTCCCCGGATATCTCTACCTGCTCATGCCGGTCCGGTTGCCCGGCTGACCCGGGCCCGCACCGCGGAAATCCGTTCCAACCTAAGGGGAACTCATGGTTCAGCTGGGTCTTGTCGGCCTGGGCAAGATGGGCTTCAACATGCGCGAGCGGCTGCGCGCCGCCGGGCACGACGTGGTCGGCTACGACCGCAACCCGGACGTCAGCGACTCGACCTCGCTCGAAGACCTGGTCAGCAAGCTCAGCGGGCCGCGGATCGTGTGGATCATGGTCCCGGCCGGGGAACCGACCCGGCAGACCGTGGCCGAGCTCGGGCACCTGCTGTCCGAGGGCGACCTGGTGATCGACGGCGGGAACTCGAAGTTCACCGACGACAAGCTGAACGCCGACCTGCTCGCGGCGCACGGCGTCGGCTACCTCGACTGCGGCGTCTCCGGCGGCGTGTGGGGCAAGGACAACGGCTACGGCCTGATGGTCGGCGGCGCGGCGTCCGACGTCGAGCGGGCGATGCCGATCTTCGACGCGCTGCGTCCGGAAGGCCCGCGGGAGGAAGGCTTCTCGCACGCCGGCTCGGTCGGTGCCGGGCACTACGCGAAGATGATCCACAACGGCATCGAGTACGGCATCATGCAGGCCTACGCGGAGGGCTTCGAACTGCTCGAAGCCTCGGAGATCGTCAACGACGTGCCGGCCGTGATCAAGGGCTGGCAGCGCGGGACGGTGGTTCGCTCCTGGCTGCTCGACCTGCTGGTGCGCGCGCTGGACGAGGACCCGGAACTGGACGACCTCGAGGGCTACGTCGAGGACTCCGGCGAAGGCCGCTGGACGTTGGAGGAAGCCGTCAACCACGCGGTGCCGGCACCGGTGCTGTCGGCCGCGTTGTTCGCCCGGTTCTCCTCCCGGCAGAAGGACTCGGCCGCGATGCGGGCGGTCGCCGCGCTGCGCAACCAGTTCGGCGGCCACGCGGTGAAGAAGGCCGGGAGCTAGCCTCCCGCGGTCCCTGCCCGTGTATCTCAGACACCTCCAGGTCACCGACTTCCGGTCCTGGCCGCAAGCCGATCTGGCCCTCGAACCGGGGCCGGTGGTGCTGGTCGGCCAGAACGGCCGGGGGAAGACGAACCTGCTCGAAGCGATCGGCTACGTGGCGACCCTCGGTTCGCATCGGGTCGCCACGGACGCGCCGCTGGTGCGCCATGGCTGTGAGCGCGCGCTCGTCCGGGTCGCGGTCGTCAACGCCGACCGCGAGATGACCGTCGAGCTCGAGATCACGCCGGGCCGGGCCAACCGGGCACGGGTGAACCGCGGCGCGGTCGGAAAGCCGCGCGACGTGCTCGGCATCTTGCGTACCGTGCTGTTCTCTCCAGAGGACCTGTCACTGGTGCGCGGCGATCCGAGCGAACGCCGTCGGTTCATGGACGAGCTGTTGGTGCTCCGCGCGCCGCGGTACGCCGGCGTGCGCGCGGACTACGAGAAGGTGCTGAAGCAGCGCAATGCGCTCCTTAAGACCGCAGGCAAGCGCCGCACCGGTCGCGAAGATCCGTACGCGCTGTCGACGCTTGACGTGTGGGACGACCATCTCTCGGTGGCTGGCGCGCAACTGCTGGCCGCACGGCTGAACCTGATCGCGGACCTCGCGCCGTACGCGGCTGACGCTTATATGGGGGTCGCGCCGGACTCGCGTCCGGCGAAGGTCGCGTACAAGTCTTCGCTTGGCGAAGCGCTTCCTCCGTCTTTCGGGACGCCGGACGGCGAGCGCGCGGATCCGGAAGTGTTGCGCGAGTTGTTGCTGAAGGCGTTGGCGGACACGCGCCGGCAGGAACTGGAGCGTGGCATCAGTCTGGTCGGCCCGCATCGGGACGAGCTGGAGCTGATCCTCGGCGAGGTGCCGGCGAAGGGCTACGCGAGCCACGGCGAGTCCTGGTCGTTCGCGCTCGCGTTGCGGCTCGGGAGTTACGAGTTGCTGCGTGCCGAAGCGGGCGAACCGGTCTTGCTGCTGGACGATGTGTTCGCCGAACTCGACCGCAAGCGGCGGGCGCGACTGGCCGAGGTCTCCGCGGGCGCCGAGCAGGTGCTGATCACCGCGGCGGTGGCCGAAGACGTGCCCGCGGAGCTGGCCGGGGCCAGGTTCACGGTGGCCGACGGGCAGGTGAACCGTGTCTGAACAGCCCAAACGGCCACGCCGGGTGACCGGGGTCACGCCAGCCGCCCACCGATCTGGGGACAAACCTGTGGACAGTGTGGATAACCCCGGACCTGCGTCATCGCCGCGCGTGACGAATCGTCCCGATGGCCGTATTGACACCCCGACATCGGACGAAAGCGCACGGAATCCCGCGCGTGCCGACACGGAACGTGACTCTTCCACTGGGCCGAACGGGAAGGCCTCTGGGGATACACCGAGCGGCCGCGACCTCGCGCACGCCGCGCTCGAAGCGGCCAAGGCCAAAGCTCGCGAACGCGGGGCTCCGCCGAACCTTCGTCGCGGCCGGATCACCGGAGGCGGCGGGCAGAACCGGGCGCGTCGCCGCTGGTCCGGCCCCGGGGCGGACGCTCGCGATCCGCAGCCGCTCGGCCGGCTGGTTTCGCGATTGGTCAGCGACAGCGGCTGGCAGGACACCATGACCAATGCGCGCGTGTTCGGGCAATGGGCCCGGCTCGTGGGCGAGGACGTCGCCGAACACGCTCAGCCGGTGGCGCTGAAAGACGGTGAGCTGACCGTGCGGGCGAGCTCGACCGCGTGGGCCACCCAGCTCCGGTTGCTGCAGGGCAAGCTGCTCGCGAAGATCGCCGCGGGGGTCGGGCACGGGGTCGTCAAGCGAATGCGGATCCAGGGCCCGACCGCGCCGAGCTGGCGCAAAGGCCCCCGGCACGTACCGGGTCGCGGCCCGCGTGACACGTACGGCTGACGGGGGTTGCGCGGCGGCGGGTGAGTTCCCCGAGAACCGGGTCAGGCCCGTTCGGATACGAGAAAACTCGCCTGAGGGTGATTTCGTGCCTCTGTGACGGACTGAGGGGTGTCCTTGCCGCATGTGAGCGCGCGCGGGCAAGTACACTGTTGTAGTAGCGGACGTCCGCTCGGGCGAGACGAGGAGAAACAACGCCGGTGACCGAGAACAAGAGCGAGTACAACGCGTCGTCCATCACCGTGCTCGAAGGCCTCGAAGCGGTTCGCAAGCGCCCCGGCATGTACATCGGTTCCACCGGTGAGCGCGGCCTGCACCACCTGGTCCAGGAGGTGGTGGACAACTCCGTGGACGAGGCGATGGCCGGCTACGCCACCAAGGTCGAGGTTACCCTGCTCGCCGACGGCGGGGTGCGCGTCGTCGACGACGGCCGCGGCATCCCGGTCGACATGCACCCGAAGGAAAAGAAGCCGACCCTCGAGGTCGTGCTCACCATCCTGCACGCGGGCGGCAAGTTCGACAGCGACTCCTACGCGGTGTCCGGCGGCCTGCACGGCGTCGGCGTCTCCGTGGTGAACGCGCTGTCCACCAAGCTCATCGCGGAGATCAAGGTGCGCGGCCGCAGCTGGCGCCAGGAGTACCTCGACCAGGTGCCCGGTCCGCTCGAGGACCTCGGCCCGGCCGAGGACACCGGCACCACCATCACGTTCTGGGCCGACGGCGACATCTTCGAGACCACCACCTACAACTTCGAGACGATCTCGCGCCGGCTGCAGGAGATGGCGTTCCTGAACAAGGGACTGACCCTTTCCCTGCGCGACGAACGCGTCACCGACGCGGAGACCGAAGAGGACGCCGCGGGCAAACCGGCCCGGATCAAGGAAGTCGTCTACTGCTACCCGGGCGGGCTCGAGGACTTCGTCAAGCACATCAACGGCAGCAAGGACCCGATCCACGCGAGCGTGATCTCCTTCGACGCGAAGGGCCCCGGCCTCGAGGTCGAGGTCGCCATGCAGTGGAACACCGGGTTCACGCCGTCGGTGTACACGTTCGCCAACACGATCAACACGCACGAGGGCGGCACGCACGAAGAGGGCTTCCGCGCCGCGCTCACCCGCGTGGTCAACGCGTACGCGCGCGAGAAGAAGCTGCTCAAGGAGAAGGACGCCAACCTGACCGGCGACGACGTGCGCGAGGGTCTCGCCGCGATCGTGTCGATCAAGCTGTCCGAGCCGCAGTTCGAGGGCCAGACGAAGACCAAGCTGGGCAACAGCGAGGCCAAGACGTTCGTGCAGCAGCAGTCGAACGAATGGCTGGCCGACTGGTTCGAGCGCAACCCGAGCGAAGCCAAGACGATCATCACCAAGTCGATCTCGTCGGCGCAGGCCCGGCTCGCCGCCCGCAAGGCGCGCGACCTGGTGCGGCGCAAGGGCGCGCTGGAGATCGGCGGCCTGCCCGGCAAGCTCAAGGACTGCCGGTCCAACGACCCGGGCGAGTGCGAGCTCTACATCGTGGAGGGTGACTCGGCGGGCGGTTCGGCCAAGGAAGGCCGCGACTCGATGTACCAGGCGATCCTGCCGATCCGCGGCAAGATCATCAACGTCGAGAAGGCGCGGATCGACCGGGTGCTGAAGAACACCGAGGTCCAGTCGCTGATCACCGCGCTGGGCACCGGCATCCACGACGACTTCGACCTCTCGAAGCTGCGGTATCACAAGATCGTGCTGATGGCCGACGCCGACGTCGACGGCCAGCACATCACCACGCTGCTGCTCACCCTGCTGTTCCGCTTCATGACGCCGCTGATCGAGCACGGCCACGTGTTCCTTTCCCGGCCGCCGCTGTACAAGATCAAGTGGCCGCGCCAGGAACCCGAGTACGCCTACTCCGACAAGGAACGCGACGCGGTGATCCAGGCCGGCGTCGAGGCCGGCCGCCGTCTCCCGAAGGACGACGCGATCCAGCGGTACAAGGGTCTCGGCGAGATGAACGCCGAGGAGCTGTGGGAAACCACGATGGACCCGGCGAACCGGCTGCTCGGGCAGGTCACGCTCGACGACGCGGCGCAGGCCGACGAACTGTTCTCCGTGCTGATGGGCGAGGACGTCGAGGCGCGCCGCTCGTTCATCACGCGCAACGCCAAGGACGTGCGCTTCCTGGACGTGTAGGCGTCCCCCGAACCCGACTTCCCAGGACTGCTCACCGAGAAGGACCTCATGACGGAAACCTTGCCGCCGGAACACGACCGGATCGAACCGGTCGACATCCAGCACGAGATGCAGCGCTCCTACATCGACTACGCGATGAGCGTCATCGTGTCGCGGGCGCTGCCGGACGTGCGCGACGGCCTCAAGCCGGTGGCCCGCCGGATCCTGTACTCGATGTACGACTCCGGGTTCCGCCCGGACCGCGGGTACAACAAGTGCTCTCGCGTCGTCGGCGACGTCATGGGCAACTACCACCCGCACGGCGACTCGGCGATCTACGACGCGCTGGTCCGGCTCGCCCAGCCGTGGTCGCTGCGCTACCCGCTGATCGACGGCCAGGGCAACTTCGGCTCGGCGGGCAACGACCCGGCCGCCGCCATGCGGTACACCGAGTCCCGGCTCGCGCCGCTGGCCATGCAGATGCTGGCGGACATCGAAGAAGAGACCGTCGACTTCTCCGACAACTACGACGGCCGCACCCAAGAGCCGGACGTGCTGCCGTCGCGGTTCCCGAACCTGCTGGTCAACGGTGGTTCCGGGATCGCGGTCGGGATGGCGACGAACATCCCGCCGCACAACCTGCGCGAGGTGTCCGACGGCGTCGTCTGGGCGCTCGAGAACCCCGAAGCGACCGACGACGAGCTGCTCGCCGCGCTGCTGGTGCGGATCAAGGGCCCGGACTTCCCGACCAAGGCGATGATCCTCGGTACCTCCGGCATCGAGGACGCCTACCGCACCGGTCGCGGCTCGATCCGGATGCGCGCGGTGGTCGAGGTCGAAGAGGACGCCAAGGGCCGCACCATCCTGGTCGTGTCCGAGCTGCCGTACCAGGTCAACCCGGACAACCTGGTGGAGAACATCGCGCACCTGGTGCGAGACGGCAAGATCACCGGCATTTCGGACATCGCCGACGAGTCCAACAGCCGTTCCGGCATGCGGATCGTCGTGACCATCAAGCGCGACGCGGTGGCGAAGGTGGTGCTGAACAACCTGTTCAAGCACACCCAGCTGCAGCAGAACTTCGGCGTCAACATGCTGGCGCTGGTCGACGGCGTGCCGCGCACGCTGCGGATCGACCAGATCATCCGGCACTACGTGAAGCACCAGGTCGACGTGATCGTGCGGCGGACCCGGTTCCGGCTGCGCAAGGCCGAGGAACGGGCCCACATCCTGCGTGGTCTCGTCAAGGCGCTGGACATGCTGGACGAGGTGATCGCCCTGATCCGGCGGTCGCCCTCGGCCGACGAGGCCCGCCCGGCCCTGATGGAGCTGCTCGACGTCGACGAGATCCAGGCCACCGCGATCCTGGACATGCAGCTGCGCCGGCTGGCCGCGCTGGAGCGGCAGCGGATCATCGACACGCTGGCCGAGATCGAGCTCGAGATCGCCGACCTCAAGGACATCCTCGCGAAGCCGGAGCGGCAGCGGGCGATCATCCGCGACGAGCTCATGGAGATCGTCGACAAGTACGGCGACGACCGGCGCACGAAGATCATCCCGTTCGACGGCGAGGTATCCGTCGAGGACCTGATCGCGCAGGAAGACGTCGTCGTCACGATCACCCGCACGGGGTACGCCAAGCGGACCAAAACGGATCTGTACCGCTCGCAGAAGCGCGGCGGCAAGGGCGTGCAGGGCGCGACGCTGAAGCAGGACGACATCGTCCAGCACTTCTTCGTCTGCTCGACGCACGACTGGATCCTGTTCTTCACGAACAAGGGCCGGGTGTACCGGGCGAAGGCATATGACCTGCCCGAGGCCAACCGCAACGCACGCGGCCAGCACGTGGCGAACCTGCTCGCGTTCCAGCCGGACGAGCGGATCGCCCAGGTCATCGAGATCCCGAACTACGAGGTCGCGCCGTATCTGGTGCTCGCCACGCAGCGCGGCCTGGTGAAGAAGACGAAGCTCACCGACTTCGACTCCAACCGGGCAGGCGGGCTCATCGCGATCAACCTGCGCGACGGCGACGAACTGATGGGCGCGGTGCTCGCCGCGGCCGAGGACGACCTGCTGCTGGTGTCGGCGGGCGGCCAGTCGATCCGCTTCCATGCCACCGACGAGGCGCTGCGCCCGATGGGCCGGCCGACGTCGGGCGTGCTGGGCATGCGGTTCAACGACGGCGACGAACTGCTCGGCATCAGCGTGGTCAAACCGGACAAGTTCCTGCTGGTCGCCACGGACGCCGCGTATGCGAAGCGGACGCCGATCGAGGACTATCCGGTACAGGGCCGCGGCGGCAAGGGCGTGCTCACCATTCAGCACGACAGCAAACGTGGCAGGCTGGTGGGGGCACTCATCGTCGACGAGGACGACGAACTGTTCGCCATCACGTCCAGCGGCGGGGTCATCCGCACGCCGGCGCGGGACGTGCGCAAGGCAGGCAGGCAGACCAAGGGGGTGCGGCTGATGAATCTGGGTGAGGGAACCACCCTTCTCGCGGTCGCACGCAACGCGGACGAGGGTTCGGACGTCGCCAATGGTGGCGAGGACTCCGCCGAGACCGACGGCAGCGAAACGGGTCCGGCGGTCGAGCCGGGTGCGGAACCTGCCGATGTTTCGGAAGAGGTTTCGGCTTCGGACGAGGCTTCGGCAGAAGAACCCACGGCAGAAGACGGCACGGCGCCGGAGCAGTGAGCGGCGCCCTACGCACGGGTAAGGACTGACTCAACGTGGCACCATCCGAGAAGGCCGACGACACATCGGCCAACCCGCCCTGGCAGCGCACCGCCAAGGACGGCGGCAGCGAATCCGAGGCCACGGCACGGATCGCGACCGAGGATGTCCCCCCGGCGGCGGCTTCGCCGGTGCACCCGGCGGAGAACGACTACCCGGTGACCGGCACGGCGGCGCCCCGGCTCTTCGGAGCCGAGGCACCGCCGTCCGCCTCGGCCGAGGTGCCGCCTGCCGCCCGCACCCGGCCGACGCCGAGCGCGCTGCGCCGCCCTGGTCGCGGCCCGCGCCGGGCCAGCCTGCAGATCAAGCGATTCGACCCGTGGTCGGTGCTGAAGCTGGCGCTGGTGCTGGGCGTCGCGATGTTCTTCGTGTGGCTGGTCGCGGTCGGCGTGCTCTACACGGTGCTCGACGGCATGGGCGTGTGGGACAAGCTGAACGGCACCTACTCGTCCCTGGTCGGCGGCGAGGGCGCGAACGCGTCCGCAGAACCGCTGATCAGCGCCGGGCGCGTGTTCGGCATCGCGGCGATCCTGGGCGCGGTGAACATCGTGCTGGTGTCGGCGCTGGCCACGGTGAGCGCGTTCATCTACAACGTTTCGGCGGACCTCGCCGGCGGGCTGGAAGTCACGCTCTCCGAGCGAGAGTAACCCCGCGTGCAAGGGCGGACGAGGGGTCAGGTAGAGTTCTTCTCGTTCGACGGGCCCATAGCTCAGGCGGTTAGAGCGCTTCGCTGATAACGAAGAGGTCCCAGGTTCAAGTCCTGGTGGGCCCACCCGAAACTCGGAGCGAGTTGTGCCAGTGGAAAGCACTGGCCGGCTCGCTCCGTTCGTGTTTCTGGGGGTAACCCTCGGAACCCGCCGGTGGCTTCCTTCCCGTCGGGTTTTCCGTTCCGGCTTCGCTTCGGCCAGTGATGGTTTGGGTCCGTGCTTGGGGTGGTCGCGGCGGTTTTTGGGGTGAGTTCCGTTTGGTCTGATTGGGGTTGCCTGTTGGGCTCTTCGGGATAGTGCGGCCGGGCCGTTCAGGTTGCCGGAGTGCGGGTTTCGGGATGTCGCGTTGCTAGGTTGATCAAGTGACGAACCCGCTCATCGCGCCGACACAGGACTCCACCAAGTCGTTTTCCGGTATTTCGCTTCTGGAGTCGGCGGACGGGCTGAAGACCGCGATCGAGTCCGGGGACTGGGCCGGGGTCGCGATGGGGGCGGTCGGGACGGCGCTGGACGCGTTGTCCGCGGCGATGGACCCGTTCGGCGCGATCCTCGCGGCCGGAGTGGCGTGGCTGATGGAGCACGTCGGGCCGCTGAAAGAAGCGCTCAACACGCTGACCGGGAACGCGGACCAGATCGCGGCGCAGGCGGAAACGTGGGGGAACGTCGCCAAGGAACTCGGCGAGGTCGCGCAGGGGCTCGCCGACGCGGTGAAGAACGACCTGCAGTCCTGGACCGGCGATGCGGCGGACACTTATCGCAAGAAGGCCGAAGACACCGCGGCAGTGATCCAGTCGGCGCAGAAGGGGTCGGAGGGCGCGTCGTCGGGCGTGAAGACCGCGGGCGTCGTGGTGGGCGCGGTCCGCACGTTGGTGCGCGACATCATCGCGCAACTGGTCGGACATTTGATCAGCTGGGCGCTGCAGGTGCTGTTCACGCTCGGGATCGGGCTCACCTGGGTGGTGCCGCAGGTCGTCGCGGCGGTGGCGAAGACGGCCGCGAAGATCACCGAGCTGACGACGAAACTGGTCAAGGCGCTCAAAGCGCTGATCCCGCTGCTGAAAAAAGCCGGGACGTTGTTCGAGGACGCCGGGAAGGCGTTGAAGAGCCTCAAGGGCGGCAAGGTCACGCCTTCCGGAGCACCGAAAGACATCCACTCGCCGAAGAGCGGCCCGAAAGAGCCAGCGCCTAAGGGCGGTGCCAAGGAACCCAAGCCAGACGAGGACGGGACGCACGCGTCGAGCGCGGACGGTAGCGGCACGCACCACGAGCCTGCTCCGCCGCCGGTGAAGAAAGAGCCGCAGCCGGGCAAGCCGGAGCCGGATCCGCAGCCGGGCCCGCACGGGGAGAGCGGTGGCGGAACCAGCAAGAGCGGCACGACCGAAGGCCCGCCGTCGAACAAGCCGGTCGACCCGCGGGGCGCGGCGGCCGGCAAGGACACCCGCACCTGCGTCACCGACCCGATCGACGTCGCGAGCGGGGAAATGGTCCTCGACGAGCTCGACCTGGTGCTGCCGCTGGACCTGGAACTGCGGATCGAGCGGACGCACGTCTCTTCCTACCGGGCCGGCCGGTGGTTCGGCCGATCCTGGGCGTCCACTGTGGACCAGCGGCTGGAGATCGACGACACCGACGTCTGCTACTTCGCGCCGGACGGCATGGTGCTCGTCTATCCGCTGCCGCGGCCGGGCGGCACCGGGCTGCCGGCGGAAGGGCCGCGGCTGCCGCTGACCCGGCGGCTCGACGGCAGCTACGTGCTCGAAATGCCGGTGGACGGCAGCAGCCTGCGCTTCGCGCCGGTACCCGGCGATCGTCCCGGCGTGCTGGCGCTCGTCTCGGTCGCCGGGGGCGGGCAGCGATACGACCTCGACTACGACCGGTCCGGGCGGCCGGCGCGGATTCGGCACTCGGACGGGCATGACGTCGCGTTCACCGTGCACCGCGACCGGATCACCGAAATGTCGGTGGTGAACCCGGAGACCGGCGGCAGCGTGCTGGTGGCCCAGTACGGCTACGACGCGGACGGACGGCTGACCCGGGTGGTGAATTCCTCCGGCAAGCCGATGCTGTTCGACTACGACCGGGACGGGCGCGTCACCGGCTGGCAGGACCGGAACGGCACTTGGTACCGCTACGTCTACGACGCGGCCGGGCGATGCGTGAAGACGGTGGGAGACCGGGGATTCCGCGACGCGGAGTTCGAGTACGACCGCGAACGACGCGTCACCGGCTACACGGACGCGCTCGGCCAGCGCACCGAATACCACCTCAACGAGGCCGGGCAAGTGGTCCGGGAAATCGATCCGGACGGCCACGCGATCGAGTCCGCTTGGGACCGCTACGACCGGCTGCTGCTGCGCACCGATCAGCTCGGCCGCAGCACGTCGTTCGAGTACGACGACGAAGGCGTGCTGCGCCGGGTGGTCCGGCCGGACGGCAGTGTCGTCCAGGTCGAGCTTCACCGTGGGAAGGTCGCCGCGATCGCGGTGCGCGACGGGGAACGCACCTGGACCCGCTCCTACGACCAGCCGGTGGACCCGTATTCGGCGCGGCTCGGCGTAGCGGATGAGTTTCGGCCCGAGACCGCCGGCAGCGCGGCAGTGCGGCCGGACGCGGTCCAGGAGGCCGCGCGGACGGAGAAGGGCTACGTGCCGGACATGTTCGGCCGGCCCGCGCTGGTCGAAACTCCGGGCGGACCGGTCCGTCTCGAATGGACAGTGGAGGGGCTGCGTACCGCGCGGACCGGTTCCGGCGGCGGCCGCGAACAGTGGTCCTACGACGGCGAGGGCAATGATCTTTCGCACGTGCGCGAAACCGGTGCGATCACCCGGCGCGAGTACGGCCCGTTCGGCGTGATCGTCGCGGAGACCGACGAGACCGGCGGTCGCACCGGCTTCGAGTACGACGCCGAGCTTCGGCTGCGGACAGTGACCAATCCCGTTGGCCTGACCTGGAATTACGGGTACGACCATGCGGGCCGGGTCACCGCGGAACGCGATTTCGACGGTCGTGCGCTGGCCTTCGAGTACGACGCGGCGGGACAGCTCGTGCGGTCGTACAACGGGCTCGGCGAGCTGACCGAACTCAGCTACGACACGTTGGGCAACGTCGTGGAGCGGCGGACGCCCTACGGCCGCACCAGCTACTCCTACGATCCGGTCGGCCGGCTCCGCCGCGCGGAAAACGGCGACGCGGTCATCGAATACGAGCGGGACGAGCAGGGCCGGGTGGTCGCGCAGACGAGCAACGGCCGCACCACCACGTTCGCCTACGCGCCGGACGGCAGCTGGGTGCGGCGGCGCACTCCGTCCGGAGTGGACAGTTCGTGGTCGTTCGGGGACAACGGCGCTCCGGCCGTCCTGACCGGCGGCGGGCACGTCGTCTCCTTCGAGCGCGACGCGGCGGGCAACGAAACCGGCCGGTCGGTGGACGGGACGGTCGTGCTCGCCCAGGGATTCGACGCCGAGCAGCGGCTCATCGGCCAAGAAGGCCCGAGCGTGGGCAGGCGCTACGACTACCGGGCCGACGGCTACCTCGTCCGCACCGCCGACCGGCGGTCCGGCATCGCGGAGTTCCGGCTCGACGCGGCCGGGCGCGTCATCGAGGCGATCGCGTCCGACCGGCGAGAGGGTTTCCGTTACGACGCGGCGGGAAACATCGTCTTCAGCGGGACGACCAGTTCCGCTCCGGAAAGCGGCCCGCGGGCCTACCACGGCAACACGCTGGCTTCGGCGGGCGCGCTTTCCTGCCACTACGACACCCAGGGCCGAATGGTGCAGCGGCGGGTCGGCGACCTGGTGTGGAGCTATGGCTGGGACGGTCAAGACCGGCTCACCGGCGTGACTGCCCCGGACGGCACCCGGTGGCGGTACCGCTACGACCCGATCGGCAGGCGAGTCGCCAAACAGCGGCTCGCTCCCGGTGGCGACATCGCCGAACAGGTCGATTTCGTCTGGGACGGCGGAAAACTCGTCGAGGAGTTCCACCGTCGTGCGGACGGGACGACCCGGGTGCGCACCTGGGACTACGACCCGGACTCCGACGTTCCGGTGGCGCAGTACGAAAACACCGGCGGTGTCCGGCTTTTCCACACCATCGTGACCGACCCGGTAGGCAAACCGGTCGAGCTGCTCGACGCGGCGGGCGGGCTGGGCTGGTCCGGGCGGAGCACGGTGTGGGGCAGCGAGCTGCCAGGCAGCGCTGGCGCGACCGGCACCCCGTTGCGCTTCCCCGGGCAGTACTTCGACGCGGAAACCGGCCTGCACTACAACGTTTACCGTTACTACGACCCGGCATCCGGCCGTTACGTGAGCCAGGACCCGCTCGGTCTCGCGCCCGCGCCCAACCCGGCGGCGTACGTGCCGAACCCGTCGCGGTCGGCCGACCCGCTGGGCCTGGCCTGCTCGGACGGCCCGGGCGGTGCGCCGACCTCGACCCGGCCGGGCAGCGCCGACGAACCTGGCCACGTCGGCGGCACGAGCAGCACGTCGAACCCGTCGCGTTCGCCGTCGCCGGAACCGGCGGACCGGCCCCAGACGACGCAGGAGAAGGTCGATTCGCGGCCGCACCAGGCCGCGCCGGACTTCTCGCACAATCCGGCGCAGCACCAGAACTGGGTGTTCCACGGTTCCGGCCAGCCGCCGAGCAAGATCTTCAACGAGGGCCTCTCGTCCGACGCGATCCGGAACACCATGCCCACCCACGGGCCGAACTATCACATCCCGACTCACCAGCACCAGTCCTGGGAATCTGGCAGCGGATACGTGTCCACCACCGGCGACTACGAGAGCGGCATGCAGTTCGTGCCGATCAAGATCGGCACCCTGCCGCATGTCGAGACCACCGGCGGCGGATGGTTCGGGAAGCCCGGCACCACCACGAACTTCTCCCACCACGACGGGTACGTGTACCAAATCGACAACCCGCCCGGCTCGATGGTGCACCTGCCGTCGCATCCGGACCGGGTGCCGCGGTTCGACAACCAGAACGAGTGGGCGGCGATCGACCACATCCCGGGTTCGCAGATTTCCGGCGCGTGGAAGGTCGACGGGCACTACAACGTGGTGCCCGGTCAGCCAGGCGGGCACCCGAACATCGCCTACCCGCACGACATTGGCAAATGGCCTAAGCCGACCTTCATCGACAACCCGAATTTCCAGCCGCGCACGTGAACCTGCGCGCGCCCGCCGACCGATCGGAGAGCGTTGTGGACACCCCGGACCCGAGGCCCGCGGACGAGTTGCCCGCGGAGCTGCGCGAACGCGCGCGGCAGACGCCGAACGGCTGGCTCTACGTGGTGGACCCGGCGCTGGAGGGTGCCGCGGACGTGCCGGGCATCGCGATCGCCGGCGCCTACCGAGTCGACGAGAACGGCGAGATCGCCGGCGAGTTCATCCCCAATCCGGACTACCAGCCGAGCCCGCTGGGACTGGGCATTCCCCAGCCGGTCAACGCTCTGGAGGCCGCGCTGCAGGCCGTGATCGTCGGCCAGGGCGACAACGACGGGGTGCACGCGGCGCTGGTCGAAGCCACCGTCTACGTGGTGAGCGAACCAGACCGGCCGGTGGTCGGGCTGGCGCAGGAGGACGGCGAAGTGGTGCCGGTCTACACGTCCGAAGGACACTTGCCGGAACTGCTGGCCGGGCAGACGTTCCGTGCGGTGCCGGTGCGTGAGCTCGCCGCTGAGCTGGCGGGGCGGGATCTGCTTCTCAACCCGGGCACCAGGTTCACCGTGCGGGTGCCGGGGGCGACGCTGGCCAGCTGAGCACTCCCGGCTGCAGCCGGGAGCGATGCGGCGACAGGTCAGCCCTGCCGGGAAGAGAAGGACCGGCAGGGCTGAACTTCGCTTGGCCGCTCGCGGCCGACGGTAACAACGGACCGGCCACTCCGGATATTCCCCGGTGTTCCACGTGGAACGAAAGCCGGAACCGGCTCGACCCGCCGCCGGGTGGGTCCGGTAGCATCGTGGGGTAGCACAAGCACTCAGAAGGGGGCTTCAGGTGAAGAAGCTGTTGGCACTCGCGGTCGTCGCGGGCGGCGTCCTGTTCGTCGTCAAGCGCAACAAGGCGGCCAAGGCCGAGGCTGACCTGTGGCGTGAAGCCACCACGCCTGCCGCCCCGTCGGCG
The DNA here is from genome assembly GCF_000383915.1 of Amycolatopsis benzoatilytica AK 16/65. Taxonomy (NCBI): domain Bacteria; kingdom Bacillati; phylum Actinomycetota; class Actinomycetes; order Pseudonocardiales; family Pseudonocardiaceae; genus Amycolatopsis; species Amycolatopsis benzoatilytica. The sequence goes on along the minus strand of NZ_KB912942.1, from coordinate 7,096,701 downwards.
AACGGCAGCGCGCCGGCCAAGGCCGCGGACGCGTCCCGCAACTGATCCAGACCTCGCGGACCTCGGTCCGCACCGGGCCTGTAGCTCAATTGGTAGAGCACCGCCTTTGCAAGGCGGGGGTCAGGGGTTCGATTCCCCTCAGGTCCACCCTAGGGGTCTTACTAGAACACGGCACCGAAACAACGCCACGTAGTAGGACCTGGACACCGTTGGTAGCCACGGGGCCGCCTCCCTTTCGGGAGGCGGCCCTTTTGGCATTTCGGGGCCGGGTGTCGGTTCGTGGTTCCGGCAGAGTCACGTCGGTGGTCTGCCAGTCGCTCTGGACGGCGTGCAGGTGTGCGAAGGGCTCCCGGAGGCTGTGGTCGGCGATCTGGTCGTCATCGACGTAGATGCTGTGGAAGATCGCTTGGTTGAGCATGCGGCGTTGCTGTTCGTCGCAGCGGCGGTAGAGCTCTTGGGGGTTCTCCAGCAAGGTGAGCGCGGCTTCGATGAGCCGAGCACTGTCGGAGAGGTTCTCGGTCGTGGTGGTGAGGCGTTCGGTCAGGCGTCGTCGCTGGCGCGCGATCTCGCGAAGCTTGGTTTTGATCTTCTCCTGCCCGATGGTGGAGTCCGCCGCCAGCTCGATGAGGTTCTCTTCGCGGGTGTCCAGCGCCTTCAACTCGGTGGTGAGTTGCTTGTGGAGCAGTCGCTCGGAGGCTTCCTGCTCGTCGATGGCGCGGGCGACCTCGGCGCGGACGGTGGCGACGAACTGCGCGCTGAAGCGGATCGTCGCGTAGTGGTTTTCCACCGCGTCTTCAATGAGGGCGACGTTGATGTGCGGGCCTTCGCAGCTGCCGTTCTGCTTGTTGCGGCAGAAGAAGTAGGTGTATTCGCTGCCTCGTGAGTTGACGGTGTGCTGGACGATCAGCCGCTGGGTGATGCCAGCTCGCTTGCAGCGTCCGCAGAACAGCGAGCCCTTGAGGTAGTGGGGGTGCTCGCGGCGGCGTTCTCCTGCCGTCGAGCGGGATTCGAGGAGATCCTGGACGCGATCGAAGAGGTCATCGTCGATGAGCGGCTCGTGCCGGCCTTGGACCTCCTCGCCGTCGACCTCCACATACCCGAGGTAGTAGCGGTCCCGCAGCATCATGGAGAGCTTGTTGATCGACACCTGCTTGGCGGGATGGCGACCGGTGGGCCGGGTGCGCAGGCCGCGATCGTAGAGCTCGTCGGACAGGTCTTCCAACGAGTAGTCGCCGGTGACGTAGAGCTCGAAGGCAAGCTGGACAAAGGGCGCACGCTCGGGGTCGACGCCGATGGTGCGAATCTCGCGGCCGTCGAACCGGTCGCGAACGTTGAGGTAGCCCAGCGGCGCGCGGCCGATCGTTCCGCCATTCTTGGCTTTCTGCTTCATCTTGTACGCGATGTCCGCGCCGGACTCCCGCGACTGGTACTCGTTGAAGGTGGCCAGGATGCCGTGCATGAGCTGACCGACGGGTGAGTCGTCGATCGACTCGGTGGCCGAGACGAGGGTGACGCCGCGTTTGCGGAGATCAGCCATGACGATGGCGTCGTCGAGCCGGTTGCGCGCCATCCGGGACAGCTTATAAACGATGATGTAGTCGACGTCACCAGCGTTGCGTACTCGCGTGAGCATCCGCTGGAACTCGACTCGCTTCGACATCTCGGTCGCCGTGCGACCCGGCTCGACGTATTCGCCAATGATCGTCAAGCCAAGTTGCTCGGCCTTGCGCTGGCACTTGACGCGCTGGGCGGGTATCGAGATGCCTTCCGGGTCGTAGTCGTTCTTGACCTGGCCAGCCGATGACACCCGCAGATAGATCACTGCTCGACTTCCCGGCTCCACTGCCTCAGCGACTGTCGATAGGACAACCGGAAGAGCGCCCTCCGCCAGCAGCTCGTCATCCCCCAGCAGTTCGTCGACGAGATCGTCGTACGCGCTGGTCATCGCGCACTCGTCTCGGTCGCCACGTGCTCGGGCTCGATGAACACGTCAACGAGGTGCAGGCCGAGCTGTTCGACAAAGCGTTGGCACGCCGCGCGCTGCGCCTCCAGGGAGGCGGCCGTGGCCGGGGCCTCTGATGCCACGCGCCGATAGGTGACGACCCGAAGCGGCGGCTCCACTGCGGTCGAGGCCGCCGGTAGCGCTGCGGGGAAAACACCCTTACACGAGTTGTCGGAAGGTTCTGCGTTCGCGCCGGTCATTCCCACACTCTTCTCGTCTAGTCCGGAATGGGAGATCGCCACAAATGGCCTGCCGCTCTGAAAGTCGGCATCTCCTTTTGTTCAATTCAGAATATTACCTCGATATGCCGCGATTCTTTACGCCGCTTCTGGGTGGCTGATTTCAGACGAATCTTCGTCTTGTGCTGCTGCTGTTGCGAGACTGACGATGACTTTTGCAAGCTTGCGAATATCGGGTGGATCGTGGCGAATTCCTCGGATCGCAACGCCTTGGCTATTGGCGACGCGGCGGTTCCTCTGCCTTTTCTTTCTCTGCGGAGCCATAGTTCACCCCGCTGCGGAACTGGACGGCAGAGCGCCCTCGTTGTCCGCCTGACCGCGGAAACTCCGGGCGGGGCCATCTCCGGGCGGCAGCGACCGCGTTGGCGAGCCGTTGGTTCGTGGTGACGAGTGGTCAGCCTGGAACCTGCGGGCCGAGGTTGGGCGTACCGCCACGAAGGCTGGCTGTTCTGGCTGAACGGGATAGCCCTCCCGCCGGAGTTCATCGTTGACTTCCCGCTGCAATGCGGTAATAGCTTCGATCGTCAGCCCGTCCGGGTAGTGGTTCGTGGCCATCACGCGGCCCGCCGTTGGTCGGACGGCAGCGCATTCCCGGAGAAGGTGTCGGTCCTGACCGAGGCCGGGACACCCCACCAGCGCCGGTCGGCGGCAGTGAACTCCTCAGCGGTCACCAGAGGCGGATGCACCCACACCTCCGACCAGACCCAGTCAGCTCGTGGAGTCGGCTTACCGCGGTGGGTGCGTCCCCAGACCTGGCGGCCGAGGTACTTCGGGTTGCGCAGGATCGCCCGCACAATCGCCGCCGTCCATACGCCGGGCTCGCCCGTCTCGGGGTCCAACGGCGCGGGGTAGCGGGACGCGGCGAGTCGGCGACGGATCTCCGTGGTGGACAAGTGATCCTCGCCCCTCCACACGAAGATCATCCGCACCGTGGATGCTTCGACCGGTTCGATCAGCAACCGGGTGCGCCAGCGCGGTCGTCGGCCCGTCGGAGTGACCCGGACCCGGCGGGCGCGATAGCCGTAGGGCACGTCTCCGGTGTTGAAACCGGCACGCACCAATTCCTCAGACACGCTGCGGGCCGCTGCGAGATTCGTGGCGTGGTAGTCGCGCAAGACGTGCTGCCGGACGTGCCACGACGGCGTGGCCTCACCTGTGTCCGAATCTGTCACCGAACCGAACAGCCGGGCACCCATCGCTGTGAGGCGTTGCCCGAAGGTCTGGCGGCCGGCGGTCGCAGCCCAACGCGGAACGCGGTCGCCGGACTCGTCCTGCGTGGTGGTGTTCGAAGGCATGGCGGTTCTCCAGTTCCGTGAAGGGCTATGAGGCGCGCGAGTTCTGCGCGCGAGCGGCCGTCTGGCCTCCGGCCTGGCGCGGGCGCGGCGAGCCAGGCCGGGTGTGTCTGGTCCTCTGGCCGCGTGCTCGTAGTCCCTTGCCGCGCGCGGAAGTCGGCCCGCGGTCGGGCCGGTGGGCGGCTTCATCGGCGCGCAAGGAGGTCAGAAGCCGGGAATGCCAAGCCAGCGCGAAGCGCAGGCAGTTGGATTCGCTGCGGTGGCTGGGCGTGCAGCCGGGCACAAACCTGCCCCGGAAACTCCACGATGCCGAGTCGCTGCTGGAGATCGCGTCGGCATAGCGCCCCAGCCCGAGCACCTTCGCCCCGAAAGCGTGCAAGCGGTACCCACGAGCCGACAGCGACCGCATGATCTGCTCGACTTCCGCGGTGTGCTGACGACGACACACACTGCCCACCCCGACCAACGGCAGCGCGGCGAGATCGACGCCATGTCGTTCGTAGAGATCCGCGCACCGGTTGTAGTCCGCAATGGACTGGCCTTGCAGCACGGGGATGATCGGCAGCTCGGGCGCGAGATCGCGCAGCCGCAGATAGTTGGCGACGGTGCGATGCTGGTGGACGCGCACCGTCGCACCGGTGCGTGCCAAGACATGGCTCTCCGTCATGTGGTCCATTGGCGCGGCCCACACGAGATTGCTGATCTCGGTGACGTAGCGGCGAAGCGCCGCGACATAGCCACGTTCGTCGATGCGCCACCGGCCGTGCATCGACAACTCCGTGAAGCCGCCTGAGTCGCACGCCCACGGCCCGGTCGCGCGCGGCAGGCTGCGCCGGTCAGCCAGCCTGCGGTGGGAGACTAACAGCGGGACACCGAGATCGCGGGCGAGCCAGGACGGCTGATGGGTGCCAAGGAAGAACCTCATCGCGACACCGCCCGCCGAGCGGTCTTCGCCAGCAGCAATGCCGCGACGGTGAGCACGGTCGCGACCGTCTTGCCGAGGATCTGACCGGGCACTGCGGCGAAGGACCCGAACGCCAGCGGCACAAACAGCACGCTGTCGCACACCAGCCCGGCGACGTTCGAGCCGACGACCGCGCCCAGCCGCGACCGGACCCGAATTCGGCCATAGATGACCGAGTCGACGCACTCGGACACGGAGAACGCGACGACACTCGCGACAGCGATCTGCGGTGAGGCCAGCGACCAGGACAGCCACGCACCAAGCACGATCGCGGCGATCACGCCCGACGTGCCCAGGGCTTCGTGCAGCAGGTCTCGCAGCGTCAGCGTCACCCCGGCCCACAGCGTGCCGGCGGGCACGATCAGCGAGCCGACGAGCAGCGCCGCCCAGTGGGTGGAGGCCCAGTTCGCCATCACCACTGAGCCGACGTAGGCGACCGACACCGCCAGACCCGACCAGAGGAGCCCGTGCCCTGCCGTCACGGGCGACCGTGGCAGCCCAGTCATGCCGCACGCTCCGCGGGGACTGGGTCGCCGGACCGGCACGACCACGGCGAGCAGCCGTCGGGATCGTCGTCCTCCACCGCTTTGGTGGAGACCAGCCGCAGGTGGCGCTTTCCGGGAGCGGGCGGGTCAAGGTCGACTTCGTCGAGCGGCTGACAAGACCGGTGCAGGAAGTACTGCCCGCGCAATTCCTGGCCCTGCCGGGTGGCGTGCGGATAGCCGTCCCGGATGGCGCAATCGAACTCGACCGCCGGCGGTCCAACAGCATCTGCCGTCCTGGGTTGGGCGGCTGAGCCCGCACGTGCTGCGGCATCACTGCGCGTCGTCGCTGTACCGGAACGGGGTGGACATCGTTGCTATACAAGAGCTTCTGGGCCACGAGTGGATCGCGACCACGATGGGCTACATCCATGTGCACGGCACGCATGTCGAGGACTCCTGGTCGAGGGCGGCCGACAGGTCGGCAGCGAGGCTGAGCGGGGTGGGGTCGTGAAGTGGGATCTGCGGATGGCCGCGGCCCGGCGGGAGATCTGGAAGGCCAGCGACATGCGCCGCCTGCTGGCCGACCACGGCCTGGAGATCAGCGTCGGGAAGATGTCGAACCTGTGGTCCGGGCAGCCGACCTCGATCCGCCTTGACGACCTGGACGTCATCTGCGCGGTGCTGGGCTGCGGGCCGGAGGAACTGCTGCTCCGCGAGCCCGGCAAGGTCGCGGCCCCACCGGCCGCCGAGGACACCCCGACCGCGGCGGTGGCCGGCGAGCGTCCGGCGGTACAGCCGCTGCGCCGCTCCGGGCGCACAGCGCCGCCATGACCAACCGCAAGGATCCCGGGGCGCGGTTCATGGCTGCGGTGCGCGGCGAACTTGTTTGCGGCGGGTGCGGCGCCCGCCCGCCGAGGACACCCAGCCACGGCCGCTGCTGGCAGTGCGCCTACGGCGGCGGACGACCGGCCCCGCCCTGCCGGGGCTGCGGCGGCGAGCACTGGATGTCCGGTTGGTGCCGGCGATGCCACCCGGCTCTGACTCCGCCCCGGTCCCAGGCGCGTTCCTGCCGCGTCTGCCTTGCGTGGGGCGCGCTGGACGCGCCGACCTGCAAGGCGTGCCGGACCTTCGCCCGCACCTACCCGGTCGGTCACTGCCAGGGCTGCGACCGCGATGTCCCGGTGGCCGAGGGCTACTGCCGGCTCTGTCGCCACCAAGCCCGGATCCTGGCCGGTCCCAACCGATACGGACCCTCGCAGCTGAAGGGTGTCCGGTGCGCTGGCCAGCAGCTGTTTTTCGCCGAGACGCAGCGCAAACTCTGGCTGCGCGCCGCCACGACCAGGCGGAGTGATCGGCCTGCCGTCGAACGAGCGCGGCGGCCCGCCGAGCGGAATCTGCGGGCATGGTCGGTTCAGCAGGAGTTGTTCGCCCTGCCGCCCGACACGATCCCGTTGACGATCCTGGAGGGCGACGAGTCCCGCGCCGCCTGGCTGAGCGCCCTCACAGTCGCCGCCGACCGGCTCGCCGAGGTCAAGGGCTGGACCCATCACGTCCGCGACTCGGTCGCCAACACTCTGGAAGCGGTCGTGGCCACCCACGAGGCCGGAACCCCGGCCTACCAGGCCAGCAGCATCACCTGGTTGTCCGGCAACCACCGCAACGTCGCCCGGACGCTGGAAGTTCTCGGCGAACTCGGCATGCTCGTCGACGACCGCCAGGACCGGTCGCAGGAGTGGCTGCGGCGGCGCGTCGCCGACTTGCCCGACAGCATCCGATCCGATGTCCTGGCCTGGGCCGGTGTCTTGCGAGACGGGGACAGCCGCAACCACCCGAAAACCGAGTACACCTGGAAGAACTACCTCCAGCACACCCTGCCGGTCCTGCGGGAATGGTCGAGCCAGCACACGTCGCTGCGCGAGATCACCCGCGACCACGTCATCACCGCCCTGCAGGCACCCGCCCCCAGCGACGGCGACGGCCACAGCCGAGTGACGGCACTGCGGTCGCTGTTCAAATACCTCAAGGCCAACAAAAGGATCTTCAACAACCCGGCCAGCCGACTGCCCCGCACCGCAATAAGCAGATCCCGCCTGGCGATCCCGACCCGGCTGCCCGACACCGCCCTCGCCAGGCTCGCCGCCACCGAGCACAACCCCGCAGCCTGGCTGATCATCGTGCTCGCCGGCCACCACGCGCTGGGCGCCGTCGACATCCAGGCGCTCACGCTGGACGACGTCGATGTCGCCGACGGCCGTCTGCGCGTCGGATCGCACACGCGCCCGCTCGACAAGCTGACCGCACAGGCGATCCAGCGCTACCTCGCCTACCGCAACCAGCGCTGGCCCTACACGTCCAACCCCCACCTGCTCATCACGCAGCAGAGCGCTCACACCGACCGGCCCGTCAGCCGCGCCTGGATCGGCAACGCCGTGCGCGGCCAAGCGACCAACCTCGACGCACTGCGGCAGGACCGAATCCTGGACGAGGCCACCGCGATCGGCGTCCGTGATCCTCTCCATCTGGCCGCGATGTTCGCCCTGCACCCCGACACGGCCCAGCGCTACGTCGAGGCCATCCACGGCCGACGCGACGACCCGCAGCCCCCGCAACGCCGAACATGAGGGTGCATACTGCCCACGCACGCGGATGACGCCCTTGAGTTCACGCCGAACGCCCCTTCGGAAATCCTGAACTTGTGGGGGCCGCAAAGGCATCGACACGAACCGGTGGGCCGGGTCGAGCGCGTCATCGCGGATGTTGCCCGCGGACACGGTGCGGACCGGAATGCCGAACCTGGCGGCGTGCTCGCGCAGCCGCGCGAGGTTCTCGTACACCGCCCGTGGTTCCCATCCGGTATCGGCGAACAGGGCGACATCGAAACGCGGGATTACGCCCTCGCACGCGAGCAGCAGCACGGTGCTGCTCTGGATGCCGGCGCCGAGCGACAGACACCGCAACGCCGGGCCAGAGTCAGGAGTGGACGCTGGAGGGGTCATGCCGCGTTCACCTCCCGCCCGCGTTCGAGGCGCTCGTCGCAGGCGCCGGTGTCGGCGGCGCCGAGAAGCACGGCGAGGTCGGCCAGCAGCAGCCCGATGGCGTGGGCGGCCTGTTGTGGGACGACGCCGTTGCCCAGCGCGCGCAGCTGCGCGGTGCGCGGCAACGGCAGGCCCGTCACCCAGCCCGGCTCGAGCCCTTGGAGCCACTCCACGAAGGCGGGGGCCAACACGGGTCGGCCGTGTGTGCCGGGCTGGGTGGGAAACGGTGCGCGTCGTCCGAGGACCTTTTCCCACCGCCGCACGGCCGGCGTGTAGTCGCCCCAGTCCACCTCGGGGCGCGCCGCGGCGGGTTGTGGATCGGCCGGGTCGGCGACGGCTACGAGATGCCGCCGCCGGCCTCCGGGGTGAGCAACCGCATGACCGCCGAGGGCAGCATCAGGTCGCCCTTCGAGCCCCGCTGCGCCGGGCAGCCCTTCGTCCCGTCGGTCGCCCGCGGCGTCGGCAGGAACGCCTCGGGGTCGGCCAGCGGCAGGACCTGCTGCGACAGCGGCGGCCGGAAACCCGCGCCCGCCCGGCGGCCCGCCGTGCCGGTGTCCGACGCTCGCGGTGTCGGCAGCAGCCGCGCCTGGTCGGGCAGCGACGGCCCACCGGTCTGGGTCCTGTGGGTGCAGTTTTTCGCGTCCGAAGCCGTCGGCGTGGGAAGGAGTTTCATCACCGCGTCCACCGCGTCGTGCAGGTTCACCTGGTGCCCACCAGCACGACGCCGCACCGGGTCCGCCGGACCCCGGTTGTCGCCGTCGCGCGCTTGCGGGGTCGGCAGCATCCGGGGTGGCAACGGGGCGGGGCCAGGCGAGCAGGAACACCCGCTCGCGTCGGTGTGCCGCGCCGATGTCGGCGGCGCGGACGCTACGCCAGAGCGCGTCATACCCTGCTTCGGCCAGGTCGCCGAGTACACGGTGGAGACCTCCGTTGCGCCACCGAAGCGCGGCGACGTTCTCCACAACGATCCTGTTGACTGCACTAGCGAGTCGATCATCCACAGTGAGCTGATCACGAGTGATCCCCGAACGGTGTAGGAGAGGTTGTTGGTGGAGAACCTGGGTCCGGGTGCCGGCCGTGACGTGGCCGGGATTCGGCTGCCCGTTGTGGGCAGTGTCGTGTCGACCGAGGGGGTGGGCTTGCCGTTCGCCGTGGTCGACGCGACGGGTAAGGAAGTCGAGCCGATCTCGGAGTTCATGCAGGAGATGTCGGCCGGCGATATGCCCGACTCGTCGTGCCGCTCCTACGCGTTTGACCTGCTGCGCTGGTGGCGTTTCCTGGCCGCGATCGAGGTCGAGTGGGACCGAGCGCAGCGCGTGGACGTGCGGGATCTGGTGCTGTGGCTGCGGCACGCCCGCAACCCGCAGCGCGTCCGCACTCGTCAGGGTGCTCCGGCTGCCGGGTCGGTCAACGCGCGCACCGGTAAGCCGTACCTGGCCGAGGGCTACGCGCCACGTACAATCAACCATCAACTGTCGGTGCTCAAACAGTTCTACGACTTCCACCTCGGGGCCGGACGCGGCCCCGTGGTCAACCCAGTTCCGGCGGCCACGCGCGGCGGTGCACGGCCAGGCGCGCATGGCAACCCGCTCCATGAATTCGTGACCCACCGGCGGGGCGCCTACCGGCAGAAAGTCCCCGAACAGGCACCCCGGGTCGTGGACGACGCGTTGTGGAACGAGTTGTTCGCGGCGATGACCAGCCACCGGGATCGAGCCATCCTGGCGACCTACATCTCCAGCGGGGCACGGGCCAGCGAACTGCTGGGCATGCGCTGCGACGACCTGGGCTTCGGCCGGCAGACCATCAGCGTGATCGGCAAAGGCACCCGCACCCGGCAGACCATCCCGGCCTCGCCGGACGCCTTCGTGTGGATCAGGCTGTACCTGGCCGAAGGCCACGTCGCACCAGTCGACGCCCCGCTGCCGGCGGACGCCCCGTTGTGGGTGACCCTGCGCGGGCCGCGCAAGCCGCTGAGCTACTGGGCGATGCGGGCGGTGCTCAACCGCGCCAACAGCCAGCTCGGCGCGAACATCACCCTGCACGACTTGAGACACACCTGCGCGGCCCGGATGATGGCCGACCCGCACATGGCCATCACCGACGTGCAAGCCGTGCTGCGGCACAAGAGCCTGGCCACCACCGGCATGTACGGCACCGTGCAACTGGACGAGCTGATCAACCGGACGCTGGAGCACCACGCCCGCCGCGCCGCCCCACCACCGCCCCGGCCGCATCCCGCATACAACACCGCGGATCTCGCCGTGCTGTTCGGCGAACAGGCCGGGTGAACCATGCCAGCCACCGGACACACGGTCACCGCTGTGCGCAAGACCCCAGCGGTGGCGCCACCGCCGACTCAGCCGGCCGCCGACCGAGCCAGGCTCGGAGCATGCGTCACCCAGTTGCGTGACGCCGAGTTCGAGGACTTGGTGTCCGCCAGCCTGCGCGTGCTGCCAGTCACCGACCGAGATCGGATCAACCGCCGCCGCGCAGCGCTGCGCGCGGTCACGACCTGGCTGCTGGCCTTTGACGGCACGACGTGGCAGCAGCGCTGGGTTGCCGGCGGGATCGACACGAGCGGGCGCGCGTGGAGCGACGAACCCAGCCGCACCCGTCGCGGCCTGCTGATCAAAGGCGCCGAGATGCTGATCTGCTGCGGCGTGCTGCACCCGGACTACCCCTGGCTGCTGAACACTGGGTTCAACTCGCTGTTCGGCACCTACCAGCGAGCCTGCGACCCGGCCGGGTTCGCCCGCGTCCGCGACGCCTTGCACGCCCAAGGAACCGGGGACCGCGTCGCCCACGACGCGCTGTATCACCTGGCCAGGATCAGGATCGCCACCGCCAAGCGGCTGGAGGACATCACCGCAGAGGATGTACTGGACTGCCAGTACGCCCTCCGTGCTCGGCGGAAGCCCTGCACGCCGGGCGAAGCGTTGTGGCGTGCCCTGCATGGGCTGGGGATCATCGCCGGTCCTGCTCGGCTCAAGGCTGCCATGCATCGCGGGCAACTGTCGGTCGAGGAGTTGGTTGACCGACATCGCTTGGCCTGCCGGCCGGTCCGTGACCTGATCGTGAATTACTTGCGCGAATGCGCCCCGGCGATGGACTACGGGTCGCTGTCCAACCTCACCCACTGGCTGGCCGAACTGTTCTGGGGCGACCTGGAACGCCACCATCCCGGCATAGACTCGCTCCGCCTTCCCCCAGACGTCGCCGCCGCGTGGAAACAGCGCATCGCCACCCAGCCCGACGGCCGCCCCCGCAGCGAGCGCTATGGCCTGCTCACCGCCGTGCGCGCGTTCTACACCGACATCAACCAGTGGGCCTACGAAGACCCCGCCCGCTGGGCGACCTGGGCCGCGCCGTGCCCGGTTACCAAAGCCGACCTGGCCGCACGACGCAAGCACAAGGCCCAGGTCACCGCGCGGATGCACGCCCGCACCCGCACTCTGGCCGAGGCGCTGCCGCACCTGGTCGCGACCGCGCGGTCCCGACGCGAGCACGCCCGCACCCTGCTGGCCGCCGCCCGCGCCGCCGAGCCCGGAACCGTGCTCACCGTCGACGGCACCGCCTACCGGCGTATGGCGAACAACACCGCCAAGAGCCTGCGCGTCCTCGTCCAGGCCCTGCCGACCGGCACGCAGTTCGACACGGTCAAGGAGGAGGCCGAGGCGTTCTGGGCGTGGGCCGCCATCGAGGTCCTGCGCCTGTCCGGCTGCCGGATCGAGGAAGTCATGGAACTGACTCACCTGTCGATCCGCCGCTACAGCCAACCCACCGGGGAGGTCGTGCCGCTGTTGCAGATCGCCCCGTCCAAAATGGATGCCGAACGAGTCTTCCCGATCTCCCCGGAACTGGCGCACGTCCTGGCCCAGATCATCGACCGCGTCCGCGGCGCCGACGGCACGATCCCGCGCTGCTCGCGTTTCGACACCCACGAACGTGTCTATGGCCCGCCGCTGCCGCACCTGTTCCAACGTCCCATCGGCTCCGGCCATCAGGTCTTCAGCCCGGAAACTGTGCGCAAGTGGCTGGAACGCACCCTGGCTCGCGCGCCGCTGCACGACACCGACGGCACCCCGCTGCGGTTCACCCCGCACGACTTCCGGCGCCTGTTCGCCACCGGCGCCGTCAACGCGGGTCTGCCTATCCACATCGCGGCCGCCCTGCTCGGCCACCGCAACCTGAACACCACTCAGGGGTATGCGGCCGTCTATCCCGACGAGGTGATCCGCACCTACCAGGTGTTCATCTTCAGCCGCCGCGCGGAACGTCCGACCGAGGAATACCGCCAACCCACCGAGGCGGAATGGGCCGAGTTCGAACGGCACTTCACCCTGCGCAAGGTCGCCTACGGCAACTGCGACCGCCCCTACGGCACGCCCTGCGTCCACGAACACGCCTGTGTCCGCTGTCCCATGCTGCGCACCGAGCCCAGCCGGCTGCCTCTGCTGCGCGAATTGGAGGACAACCTCGCTGAGCGCATCGCTGAGGCCCAGCAACGTACGTGGCTCGGCGAGGTCGAGGGACTGCGCCAAACGTTGACCGCTCTGCGCGAGAAGAAGGAGCACGCCGAACGCCTGACCGCCGCAGGCATCACGGACATCGCTCAGAAACTCGGATAGTGCACGACCAACGAGACGAACCTGCCTGCCGGCGCCATGCCAGTGGGCCGCCGCACCCCAACGTTGTGCCGTCTCTCGTGGCCAGACGAGAATGCGGGGGTGTATTGCCTGCAAGCGGTCATCGCTACCGAACCCGTGCTCCGTGCGTTGGCCGGTTCCGTCGAGGCGGCGCGCATCGTGCCCCTCGATCAGAACCTGTTCCTGTTGCCCATGACCGACCAACTCTTCGACGCGGTGACCGTCGTCGGGGCTCCCGAACTCCCGGGCTTCTGGAAGGCTCCCGCTGGCTTCGACAGCGCGCTGACCGCATGCTCGATGAACGGTCCCGTGGCGTATGTCGAGGCCGAGTTCTTCGGTGGAACAGGGACACAGTCCGCGCAGGTTTGGGACAGCGGGAAGGTGGTCCTTGGGCCGTTGCGTCTGGCTGAGGGGGAACCATCGTCGGCCGCCGGCAGTCCGATCTCCCAAGCGCTTCGGCAGCTCGGAGTAGTCAGAGGTGGTCACCTTGACGAGTTCGATGCAGTCGGGCTCGGTCGCCATCGCGACACGAGCAACTGGCTTCCAACCACGAGCTGATCGCGACACGCAGCCTCGAGACTTGACTTGGTGCAGAGAAAGCAACGCTGGTCGAAGTATCCGAAGGCCACCCACGATGTCGGTCCACAAGCCACTGCGCTGGCCTTTCTCGATGCCCACGCGCCGCCCGGCGGCGGAGATGTCCTGACAGGGGAACCCGGCGGTGAGCACCTCGACCGGCTCCACCTGCGTCCAGTCGATGGCGCGGACATCGCCGAGGTTCGGCACGCCGGGCATGCGTGCGGCGAGGACCTGGGCGATGTGCGGATCCGGGTCGGCGCACCAGGCGAGGCGGCCCCCGCCGAGCGCGGCGAGCACCCCGAGGTCCAGCCCGCCGTAGCCGGTGCACACCGAGCCGATGACCGGCCCCGGACTCCCGGCGACCGTCAACGTGTCCGGGGTGGCCGCCCGCACCGCCCCCGCCGCCGTCGCGGGGACGGCGGCGAGGGCGGGGGCGGAGCCGCGCCCGGATCGCGGTGTGGTGCGGCGTGGTCGGGTGCTCATGCCGCCCGGCTCTCCGACGCGCCCGAGCCACCCCTCGGGTTCCCGGCGTGTCGTGTCCGGCCGCTGACGTGGCGTCGGGAATTCTGGCGGAACGTCGCGATTCCTGAACTCGCGGTCCGGCGCAGCGGCGCGCGGAACACCAGGACGTCCTCATGGCTGATGAGGTGCAGGGGCAGTCCGGCTTCGCGCTGTTTGCGGATGAAGTCGCGCTGGAAAAACGACCCCCTGGGCACGAGGTCGTGCTCGGCGGCGCGGGCCAGCAGCGCGACGCACCGCTCGACCGGGATGAGGCCGGCGTGCAGTCCGCAGGCGAGGATCTGGGAGGGCAGGTCGATCAGTTCGGCGTGCTCGCGCCAGGGGCGGATGGTGATGGCGATGTGCCCGCCCGGTTTCAGGTAGGGCACCAGTCCGGCGAGGATGCGGGTGAACCCGGACAGCAGCCGGTGGTGCCCGATGTTGGCGAGGTTCCCGCGGTCGAGGGTGTTGCCGTAGAGGTGGTGGTACTTCTGCACCCCGGCGCCCGGCGCGACCGAGACCTGCCCGTGCGTGGACGGCCCGTACGGCGGAGAGGTGACCACGAGCGCGGCCTGCCCGAGATACTCCGGCGGCAAGAGCGCGGCGATCTGGCGGGCGTCGCCGTGGAACACCCGCCCGTCGTGTTCCACGCCGGCGGTGTGGGCGAGCGTGAGGTTGGCGCGGGCGACGTCGACCCAGTGCGGCTCGTACTCGATCCCCGCCGCGCGCCGCCCGGCGTGCACGGCTTCGACCAACGTGGTGCCGATCCCGCACATCGGGTCAAGCACCAAGTCGCCGGGGTCGGTGTAGTGGGCGATCGCGTGGGCGGCGACCGCCGGCAGCATCTTCGCGGGATGCGCGGTCGACTCGGCCACGTACCGGTTCTTGCGCTGCGCGGCCGGGGCGGTCTGCGCGGTCGTCCACACCGACACCGCCAGCTCCCGCACCGCGTCGTCGGTGACACCCACGGCCGTGCTGTCGGTGGCGGTGTCGAGGGTGTCGATGACGGTGCGCGGGATGCGCTGGGTCGGCCCGTCGACCGCGTTCGCCGCAGGAGCGGACACGGTGTGGGCAGGGGTGTCGGGCAGGGCGTGCGGGGCGCGGTCGTCGGCCACGGGCGTGCCTTTCTGGCGGTGGGTTCCGGTGTGGTCGGGGTGGGGAATCCGCGCGCCAGTCATCGGATGACTCCGGTGTCGAACGCCTGCTCGGCCGGGCTCACGGGCAGGGGCTCGTACTCGTGCGGCTGGGCGAAGACCAGGACGTCGGAGTGGATGCGCCGATGCGGCGCGGGCAGCCCGCGCACGGCCGCGCGATGCGCGGCGCGCACCTGTTCCTCGGCCGTTGTGGTGTCGAGTGCGGTGAGGGATTCGACGGCGAACCGGCCCTCGCGCACCGGCGCGTGCAGGGCGACGATGTGCTGGAGGTAGAGCAGGTCGGCGTTCTGCGCGGCGGCCACGACCGCGCCGGTCGGGTCGATCAGCTCGCCCGCCGGCCAGTCACAGTGCGTGAGCACGGCGAGGATCCCGCCGACCCGCAGCAGCCGGGCCGCGGCCAGTGCCACCAGGTCGCTGGTGTGGTCGCCGCCGTGCTCGGGACGCAGGCTCGTAATGATCAAGTCGGTGTCCGGCGGCGCGGCGTCGGCGCCGTCGAGCACCCCGCCGCCCAGGTCGGGACGCGACAGCTCGGAGACAGTTGCGGGTGTGCCGTCGGGGGTGCCGACAAGGTCGGCCCAGAACGGTCGCGACCCCGGACCGGTGGCAGCCGGGTCGACCGGGACGCGCACCACGCGGGCGGTCCGGTGCAGGCCCTCGACGGCGGCGAGCGCGTCGGCCACCGCGTTGTCCGGTTCGGCTCCGGGGGCGTGGGCGAGCACCCCGTCGGAGAAGACCGGCGTGAGCTGCGGACGGTTGCTCGGGGTCGGCCGCGCGGTCGGCCAGGGCAGCAGCGCGACCCGCCCGCCGGGCTCGCTGAACGCGCCGACAATCTTGGCAACGATCGGTGCCGGCCAGGTCGCGTCGAGGTCGACCGGCGCCGCGCCGGCCGTCCACACCGTCGCCGGGGTCGGCGTCGAACTTGACCCGCGTGACCGTGCGCGGGCGCGCGGTGAGCCGGGCTTGGCGGGGCTGACCCTGGTGGTGGTCGACGCGGTCGGATAGGGGCGGCGCTCGACGCCCCGGCGGGTACTGGAGCGGGTGCTCGCCGGGCGGGTGGAGTCGTCGCGTCGCAACGGGGCATGCGGTGCGGACCGGCGCGCCGGGTGGTCGGACTGGGGCATGGGGTTCCTCGCAGAGCCTCGGGTGTTGCGCCGCGTGTGGACGGGGCGCCCTGGAACACTCCTGGACTCCGAAATCCGGCCCTTTTTTCAACAGCCCATACCCAACTTTCTTCAGATATTTTTTCGCCCCGGCCCACGGTGCGGTGGAGTGGAAAAGACGCTCGCGCCCGCGCGTGAAGAACCCCAGGGCGCCCGCCGCCGAAGAAAGAGAGAAAAACTTCGACGGGTTTCTCCCGTCTCGGCCTCCGACGGGTGCCGAGTCGGCCGTTGGGATCACGTGCCCCGCCACCAAAACGCCACCAAACCGCCACCAAAACATCGTTACAGCAGCTCAGAGGCTATTACCGACGATCATGTGAATGATCTTGATGTGAGCCGCTGCGGGCGGCCTGGCGGGTTGAAGATGATCTTTGTGGCGGCTGGAAACGATCACTCAAGATCATCGGTGGCGGTTTGGTGGCACTCCGGTGGCGGTTTGGTGGCGTTTTGGTGGACTTGATTTGGCTTCCTTGCCTGGTCGTTGTTTCTCCGGCCACGCAAAGGAGCCGACTATGCCGGCGAATCGTGTATTCCCTAACGCGCCTTTCGAGCGTGAATCGCTGCCGCTGGACTCCGCGCGGACGGCGTTTCGGTGGCTGGTCACCGGACCGGAACCGCTCTGGATCGATGGCCGCTTCTTCCCCGGTCTGCCTCGGCGGCGGATTGCGCTGGATGAGCTTTCTACCCTGCTGCGCGATCCACAGCTGGCGCTGGCGACCGTGGACTCAGCCTGGGTGCACCTGGTCACCCGGTCCCGCGATGAGGGCGGCGCCTGGACGGTGGCCTGCGTCGGGCTGGCGTTGCACGCGCTGATCCCCATCGTCGCCAAGCTGTGCCGCAAGTACGCCGACGACCATCACGACATTCACGCCGCCGTGCTGACCGGCTTCCTGTCCGAGCTGGCGCATATGGACCTCGCCCGGCCGTGGGTGCTGTGGCGGCTGCGCTGCGCCGCGCTGCGCGCCGGTCACGTCTTCATCCGCGACGCGCTGGACCGCCCGATACCGACGGATGAGGACTTCCACTCCAGCGAGCCGAGCCTGCCGTGGGGGCACGAGGATTTCGTGCTCGCCCGCGCGGTGGCCGAGGGCGTCATCACCGGCGAGCAGGCCGAGCTGATCGGCGCCACCCGGCTGGAGCCGGAGTACACGCTCACCCAGGCCGCCGCGGACCGCGGCGTGAGTTACAAGGCCATCGAACAAGTCCGCCGGCGTGCCGAGCACAAGCTGGCCGCCTGGCTCGCCGAGCAGGCCCCGCACGACGACTCCGGCGAGCGCCGCGAACGCGATGTGGAGGTCCGCGCGGTCCACGCGGCGACCATCGTCGCCGCCGCCCGCGCCGCCGCCCGACGGGCCGCGCGCCCTGCCACAAGCCAGCCCGACACGTCACGCACGGTAACGGTCGTCGAGGGAAAGTCGTCGAAAAAAGTTCGGGGTCGCGTGTTGAAAAAGACCCCGAAATCCGGAGTCCAGGGCTGCGGGAGAAAAGCAGCCGCTCCCGCGCACACCACCTCGCCCACCCGGCCCGCCGGCACCACCCGGCGGCCCTCGGGCACGACTCCGGGAGTGCCGCGATGCGCCTGACCCGTTCCCTCACTCGCCGCCCACCGCACCACCGCGGCGGCGACCGTCGGCCTCGCCGCCGTCCTGCCGCCACGCACCTCACGGCGGCTCGGCCAGCCCATCGGATCCGGTCCTGTGTGTCCCGGCCGAGCGCCGACGCACCCACCACACCTCCGACCTCCGTCCGGTCGGCGGGGCGTCGCAGCACCGTCCGGCGGCGGCTCCTGGTGATCGGCGAGCTGGCTGTCGTCGCGCTGGTGGTCTCCGCCGCCGCGTCGATGCCGGTGGCGCACGCGGAGACCACGCAGGTGCTCGCGCTGGCCGGGTCGATCGATCAGGTGCTGACCAACATCCGCAACTGGGTGATGGGCATTCTGGCGGGCCTCGCGACCGTCTTCCTGTCCATCGGCGGGGTGCGCTACGTGATGGGCGGCGGTGACCCCGGCGAGATCGAGAAGGCCAAGACCGCGTTCAAGGCCGCCGGGATCGGCTACGGCCTGGCCGCGCTCGCGCCGCTGGTCGTCACCGTGCTCCAGGGCATCGTGGGGGCCTGAGCCATGGCCCGCCGACCAGGACCGACCAGGCCCACCCGCCGTGCGACATCGGCCGCTCCGACCGTGGCCAGTCTGCACACTGATGCGCCCGTCCAGGCCCGTGCGGAGGCCGTCGGCGCCGACCGGGAACTGCTCGCGCCCCCGGCCGCGAGCACCACCCGCCGCGCCGACGGCCGGCACCGCAGGCCCCGCCGGTGGACGGGGTGGCTGCCGCGGATGACGCGAGGCCGCGCGCTGGCGATGCTGGCGGTGAGCCTGGTCGTCCTGCTCGGCGGCACCCTCGCCGTGAACGCCGCCGCCACGCCCGGCGGTCCGGTCGCCGCGCAGCCCGCACCGACCCCGCCGCTGCCGCTGCCACCGGTGGACACGTGCACGCCGGACTCGCCGCTGCCGGTCTGCCACCTGCCCGCGCCGACCACCACACCGCCGCTGACCGGTGTACCGCTGCCGCTGCCGACCGGGCCGAGCACACCGGTGACCTGCTTCCCCGGCTCGCTGCAATACGAATGCCTCCACCCCACCACCGCGCCCACCGCCACCGCCCCTCCCCCATGCACGGGGGAGGGCTGCATCCCGCAACCCACCACCTCGGCACCCGCACCGTCCAATCCCGGCACGGGCCAGTCCGGCGACAGCGGCAACGGCGACGCCGACTGCGGCATCACCAACATCGGCGGCTGCATCACCAACGCGATCAACGGCTTCTTCCGCGGCATCGTCACCGCCGCGCTCAACCCGCTGCTGGACCTGCTCTCGAAGACGCTGTTGACCACGCCGACCCCGGACTCGCTGCCGCGCATCGGCGAGTTGTGGAACAACTCCTGGCAGATCCTGCTCGCCAGCTACGCCCTGCTGATCCTCATCGCCGGGATCCTGGTCATGGGCTACGAGACCGTCCAGACCCGGCACTCGATCAAAGAGATCGCGCCCCGGATCGTGGTCGGGTTCCTCGCCGGAGCCCTGTCATTGTGGGTGGCGACCAAGGCCATCGAGATCGCCAACGGACTCGCGCAAGCGGTCATGGGCGGCGGGCTGGACGCCAGCTCGGCCGGCGACACCCTGAAGAACCTCGTGTTGAGTTCGCTCAACGGCGGGATCTTCATCATCTTCATCGGCATCTTCCTGGCCGGGATGCTGATCGTCCTGCTCGTCACCTACATCGTGCGCGTCGCACTGACGATCATCCTGATCGCGGGGGCGCCGATCGCGCTGATGTGCCACGCGCTCCCGCAGACCGAGGGCATCGCCCGCTGGTGGTGGAAGGCGTTCGGTGGCTGCCTGGCCATCCAGGTCGGCCAGTCGCTGACGCTGATCACCGCGATGAAGGTCTTCCTCGCGCCCGGCGGGTTCACCCTGTTCGGCCCCACCCTCTCCGGGCTGGTCAACCTGCTCGTCGCGCTCGCGCTGATGTACATCCTGTTCAAGATCCCGTTCTGGTTCCTGGGGTCGCTGCGCGGCGGCGGTGGCCGCTCGCTGCTCGGGTCGATCGTGCGTGGCTTCATCGCCTACAAGACCTTCGGCCTGCTCTGTGGCCGAGGCGGCGGTGGTGGCCGCAGGCCGCGCCCGTCCGGCGGCGGTGGTGGCGGGAACGGCGGTGGTGGTCGTGGACCGGCCGACCCCTACGCCCGCACCCGCAGCACCGGAGACGGCCAGTACCTGTTGCCGCTTGCCGGGGTGCGCCGCAGCCGTCCGGCGGCCACACCCAAGCCCGCACCCAGCGCGGGCAAGCCGCGCGCCGGGCGGGGCCGCCAGCTGGCGCTGCCGCTCGGGGATGACTGGCCGGAGAACAAACCGGTCCTCGGACGCGACGGCCAGTACCGGCTGCCGCTGGACGTCCAGCGGGTCACGCCCACTCCGCCGCCACCCGGCCAGGGCGGTCGGCCGCGTGGACGCCCTCGTGGCGGAGGGCAGTTGGAGTTGCCGTTCGACCCGTACAAGGGCAACCGGGCGACCCGCTCGGGGCAGTACCCGCTGCCGTTGGGCGTGACGCGCACGCCGCGCCCGGCCAGCTCGCCGCCGGTGACGCCACCGCCGTCACGGCCACGTGGCACGCAGTTGGAGTTGCCGTTCGACCCGTACAAGGGCAACCGGGCGACCCGTTCCGGGCAGTACCCGCTGCCCTTCGACGGCATCAAGCGAGTCCCCGCCACGCCCGCATCGCCGCCGTCATCTGCACCGCCGTCATCTGCGCCGCCCTCGGCCGCGCCGTCCCGGCCGGCCCCGCGTCCCGGCAGCCAGCTCCGGCTCCCGCTGGACCTGCCGAAACCCCCACGCCCCACCCCGCCGCCACCCGTATCCGGAGGAGGACAGCCGTGAGCACGCCCCACTACAGCCCGGACGGGCTGACCTACGCCGACATCACCGCACTCCAACGCGAGGTCACCGCGGAACTGCGCCGCGAGGGCCACATCCCGTGGCCGCGCCGTAACCGGCGCCGCCGCGCCGACTCTCGGCCGCGCGACGCGCGCACCCAGTCCGCGCCCGCGTCCCGGCCTCCAGCACCACGGCAAGGCCAGGGGCGAGGTGAGCACCGGTGAGCCACCAAGACACGGCCGGGTCGTCTGCCGTGCGTATTCCCGCCGAC
Source organism: Amycolatopsis benzoatilytica AK 16/65 (assembly GCF_000383915.1). Taxonomy (NCBI): domain Bacteria; kingdom Bacillati; phylum Actinomycetota; class Actinomycetes; order Pseudonocardiales; family Pseudonocardiaceae; genus Amycolatopsis; species Amycolatopsis benzoatilytica. The sequence continues at coordinate 7,075,944 of NZ_KB912942.1, read as the reverse complement.
GTCGACATGGCCGATCGCGTCCTCGGCCCGTTGACCGCCCGCCAATTGGGGATCCTCGCGGTGACCGGCCTGGTCCTCTACGCCACCTGGTCCGCCACCCGCGCGGTCCTGCCGATCCCGGTGTTCCTCGCGCTGGCGATCCCGGTCGGCGCGAGCGCGGCGATCCTCGCGCTCGGCCAGCGCGACGGGATCAGCCTGGACCGGCTGCTGGTCGCCGCGATCCGGCAACGCATGGGACCGCGCCACCGGGTCGCCGCCCCCGAGGGCGTCCGGCCCGCGCCGGAATGGCTGACCACCCAGGCCAACGCCACCAGCGCGAGCCGGATGGCGGGCACCGGCAAAGGCCGGCCGGCCAAGAGCGCCAAGGGCAAGGTGCCGGTGTCCGAGCAGATCTCGCCGTCGGCGTTGCGGCTGCCCGCCGAGGCGGTCACCGACACCGGGGTCGTCGACCTGGGCAGCGATGGCCTGGCGGTGGTCGCGGTCGCCTCCACGGTGAACTTCGCGCTGCGGACACCGGCCGAGCAGGAGGCGCTGGTCGCGAGCTTCGGCCGGTACCTGCACAGCCTGACCGCGCCCGTGCAGGTGCTGGTGCGCACCGAACGGCTGGACCTGTCCGGCCAAATCAGCGAGTTGCGGGCACGCGCGGGCGGGCTGCCCCACCCGGCGTTGGAGGCCGCCGCCCTCGAGCACGCCGACTACCTCGTGCAGCTCGCCGAGCAGACCGACCTGCTGCGCCGCCAGGTGCTGCTGATGCTGCGCGAACCGATGAGCGCGACCGCCGCGCCGGCCGACGGGCTCGGCGGACCCGGCCCGCTCGCGGTGCTGTCCTCACTCGCCCGCGGCACACGCCGCGCCCGCAACGAGACCACTCAAGCGAGCGCCGGGGCGCGGCGGGCGGCCGAATCGCGGCTTGTGCGCCGCCTCGGCGAGGCGATCGAGCTGCTCGCCCCGGCCGGGATCGTCATCACCCCACTGGACGCCGGGCAGGCCACCGCCGTGCTCGCCTCGGCGTGCAACCCCGACACCCTCCTGCCGCCGTCGGCGGCCCTGGCCGGGGCCGACGACGTCATCACCACCGCTGGCGGCGACCTGGATGACGACCTCACCGACGACCGCACGTTCTGGCCGCCCGACGGCCGTGCCGGGTTCGGCCAGGACCAGCACGACCCGGACGACGGCGAGGTCGACGACTGGGACGACGAGGACGACGACCACTACGAGGGCGACTTCGAGGAGAGGGGGCGGTTGTGATGACCACCCGAGCACGAGCCCGGCGCGGCCAGCGCCGTCCCACGACCCGGCCCGCCGCGCGCCGGGCTGGTCACCGTGCCGCCGCGTTCACCCCCGATGCGCTGTCGGTCGGTGCCCGGCACCTGGAGGTCGGCAACGAGTGGGTGTCCAGCTTCGCCGTCACGGGCTTTCCGCGTGAGGTGCATCCCGGCTGGCTCGCGCCGTTGCTGACCTACCCCGGCAGGTTGGATGTCGCGCTGCATGTCGAGCCGATCGACCCGGCCACCGCCGCCGCCCGGTTGAAGAAGCAGCTCGCCAAACTCGAGTCCGGTCGGCGGCACACTGCCGAGCACGGCCGCCTGTATGACCCGCAGGTCGAAGCCGCCACCGAAGACGCCTACGACCTGTCCTCCCGCGTGGCGCGGGGCGAGGGGAAGCTGTTCCGCGTCGGGCTGTACCTCACCATCCATGCCCCGACCGAGCGGGCGCTGGCCGACGAGGTGGCCGCGCTGCGCTCCCTCTCCGCGAGCCTGCTGCTGGACGCCAAGCACACCACCTACCGGTCGCTGCAGGGCTGGGTCTCGACCCTGCCGATGGGCCTGGATCTGATCGGGATGCGCCGCACCTTCGACACCAGCGCGCTCGCGGCGGCGTTCCCGTTCACCAGCCCCGACCTGCCCGCGGCCGACCCCACCAGCGTGGCCGCACCGTCGGGGGTGCTCTACGGCTACAACGTCGGTAGCCAGGGGTTGGTGCACTGGGATCGGTTCGGCGAGGGGATGCACAACCACAACTCCGTCATCCTCGGCCGCTCTGATGGTGCTCTCTGAATAGGGCCAGTCCTGCTCTCTGAAATTCCCCAGCTGGGGTGTCCTGTCGGCGCGTCGTTTGCGCTGGTCAGCGGCCTCGGGGTGACGGTTTCGGTGTTGATCACCGTGATCGTGACCGGAGGCGTGGATGCTCACTCTGGAGGAAGACGTGGAGGCGCAGGCGCTGCGTGCTCAAGGCTGGTCGGTCTCGGCGATCGCGCGACATCTCGGACGCGACCGCAAGACGATCCGCCGCTACCTGGCCGGCGAGGTGGTGCCGGGCAAGCGACGGCCAGCGGGGCCGGACCCGTTCGAGCCGTTCCTCGGCTACTGCCGCGCCCGGCTGGCCGACGACCCGCACTTGTGGGCGGCGACGCTGCTGGACGAGGTCACCGAGCTCGGCTACCAAGGCGGCTACTCGACGTTCACCCGGGCGCTGCGCCGCTATCAGCTGCGCCCGCACTGCGAGCCTTGCCAGGTGTCCCGCGGCCGGGACGTCGCGATCATCACCCACCCGCCGGGCGAGGAAACCCAGTGGGACTGGCTCGAGCTGCCGGACCCACCGGCGAGCTGGGGCGCCGGGAAGCAGGCACATCTGCTGGTCGGCGCGCTGGCGCACTCGAGCAAGTGGCGCGGCGTCCTGGCCGATGCCGAGGACTTCCCGCACCTGGTCGAGGCCCTCGACGCGGTGGTCCGGCGCCTGGGCGGGGTGACCCAGGTCTGGCGCTTCGACCGGATGGCCACGGTCTGCCACCCCGCCTCAGGCCGGATCACGCCCGCATTTTCCCAGGTCGCGAAGCATTACGGGGTCCGGTCGGTGACGTGTCCGCCGCGGCGCGGGAACCGCAAGGGTGTGGTCGAGAAGGCCAACCACTCGGCCGCGCAACGCTGGTGGCGCACCCTCGGCGATGACGTCACGATCGCCGAGGCGCAGGCCGGGCTGGATCGTCTCGCGGCCAAGCTCGATAGCCGCCGCCGGGTCCTCGACGGTGAGCGCACCACGGTCGCCGGCCTGGCCGCGGCCGAGCGGCTGCACGCCCTGCCGCTGGTCGCGTTCCCGGCCGAGTTCGACCTCGGCCGGATCGTCACGCCGCAGGCGCTGGTTTCCTTTCGCGGCAACTCCTATTCCGTCCCGCCCGGGCTGGGCGGCGCGCAGGTTCAGGTCCGTCACCGGCTCGGCGCGGACGTGCTGCGGATCGTCACCGAGGGCGGCGCGACGGTCGCGGTCCACCACCGCGCCCCGGACGGGGCCGGCCGGGTCGTCCGCGACGACGGGCACGTGATCGCGCTCGAACACGCCGCGATGGGCGCGTTCAGCACCGATCGGCCCTGCACCCACAAGACGCGCCGGCCGCCGTCGGCGGCGGCGTTGGCCGAAGCAGCACGACTGCGCGGCCTGCCCGCGACGGGGCCCGCGGCCCACGTCGTGATCGACCTGGCCACCTACGCCGCCACCGCGGCGAAGCTGGGCAGCGCACCCACCTATGAGTCCAAGGAGGACTGATCACTTGTCCGGAANCCGTTCAGGGCCACAGATGAGCGAGGCCCGCCGCTATCAGCAACTCCGCTCGCACTTCTCCTACCTCAAGCTCGACAACGCCGCCGAAGCCCTGCCCCGCATCCTCGACCAGGCCCGCGCGGAGAACCTGTCGATGACCGCGGCGCTGGAGAGGCTGCTGGAAATCGAGGTCAACGCCACCGAAGAACGCCGCCTCGCCGGCCGGTTGCGGTTCGCCTGCCTCCCGGATCCCTGGACTCTGGCGGACTTCGACTTCGCCGCCCAACCCGGCGTCGACGAGAAACTCATCCGCGACCTGGCGACGCTGCGGTTCCTCGACGACGCCTCCAACGTGTTGTTCGTCGGGCCGCCCGGAGTCGGAAAGACCATGCTCGCCACAGCACTCGCGCGCGGCACGGCCGAAGCCGGCAACCGGGTCTACTTCACCACCGCAGCCGACCTCGCCGCCCGCTGCCACAAGGCCGCGGTCGAAGGACGCTGGGCCACCTGCATGCGGTTCTTCGCCGGACCGAAACTGCTCGTGATCGACGAGCTCGGCTATCTCCCACTGCCCGGCGACGGGGCCTCAGCGTTGTTCCAGGTGATCAACCAGCGTTACCTCAAGTCGAGCACGATCCTGACGACAAACGTCGGGATCGCTGACTGGGCAACGGCTTTCGGAGACGCGACCGTCGCCGCAGCGATGCTGGACCGGCTGCTGCACCGCGCGACCGTCGTCGGTATCGACGGCCCCTCCTATCGACTCCGCTCACATCAGTCCACATCGGACAAGCTGCGCAAGGCGGTGAACGCACATGTCTCCTGACCCACACGACCCGAACTACAACGCGACCCGCAAGACCTGCCCGATCTGCTGGGAAGCGTTCGTCGCCACCGGCCGGCAAGCCAAGACCCGGCTCTACTGCTCGCGCCAGTGCAAACGCACCGCAGCCGCCCGACGGGAGGTCGAACGCACCACACCCGTCTCAGTCACCGCCAGGTCCTTCGGGACACCGCCTCCGGCGGCGCCCCCGCTGGCGCCTGCAGTGCCCCTGCCGCACATCGCGGCCCAGCGGGACTGCCCGCACTGCGGCGGCCCGGTCACCATCGTCGCGCTGCTCACCACACCCGAAGCCGCACGCCCGCAGATGCCCGTCGCGGCACCCGACGGAGTGATCCCGCTCCGCCGCTGACACCGGCTACGCTGCACTCCTCAGCTGGCCCATTTCGGAGAGCAGGACTGGCCCATCTCGGCGAGCGCCATCAGCTCCGGCGCGGGCAAGTCCTATCTGGTGAAGCTGGAACTGCTGCGGTCGCTGTATCGCGGGATCGAGATCGCGGTCGTCGACCCGGAGGACGAGTACGCCCGTCTCGCGAGCGCGGTCGGCGGCACCTACGTCCACCTCGGCGCCGCAGGCGTCCGGCTCAACCCGTTCGATCTGCCGATCCACACCCGGCCTGATGGGCGCCGCACCGCGCCGCGCGACGCCCTGATCCGGCGCAGCCTGTTCCTGCACACCGTCATCGCCGTGCTGGTCGGCGGGGAGCTGGAGGCCGCCGAGCGGGCCGCGCTGGACCGGGGCATCGCCGCCACCTACCAGCAGGTCGGGATCACCGCCGACGCCCGCACCTGGACCCGCCCCTCACCCACGCTGCGGACCTTGCGCGACCAGCTCGCCACCGCCGGCCAGACCGGCGACCGGGCCGCCGCCGAACTCGCCGCGCGGCTGCATCCCTATGTGGAGGGCGCGTTCAAGCAACTGTTCGACGGGGCGACCACCACCAATCCCGAAGGCCACTTGGTGGTGTTCAGCCTGCGGGACCTGCCCGACGAGCTGAAAGGCATCGGCACCCTGCTCACCCTGGATGCCGTGTGGCGGCGGGTGTCCAACCCCGCGATCCGCCGCCCCCGCCTGGTGGTCGTGGACGAGGCATGGCTGCTAATGAAAGAGAAATCGGGCGCGGAGTTCCTGTTCCGCATGGCCAAAGCCTCCCGCAAGCACTGGGCGGGCCTGACCGTCGCCACGCAGGACACCGCCGACGTGCTCGGCAACGACCTCGGCAAAGCCGTGGTGGCCAACGCCGCGACCCAGATCCTGCTGCGGCAGGCGTCCCAGGCCATCGACGAGATCACCCGGACCTTCGATCTGTCGGCCGGGGAACGTCAATTCCTGCTCTCGGCGGACCGGGGCCAGGGATTGCTGTCGGCGGGAACCCAGCGGGTCGCGTTCCAGAGTATTGCCTCACCGACCGAGCATTACCTCGTCACCAGCAATCCGGCCGAACTCGCCGGATACGAGGACAACGCGGACACCGGCGACACCGAACAGTCCTATGTCGATCTGGGCTGGGCTGACGACACCGCCGACCAGCAGGCGTACACGGCCGAGACCGATGAATTCGGTTCGGCCGGCCCCGACGACGACATCGAACTCGATGCCGCCTAACAGCCGCCATCCCGTTTCCGTCTGACCATTCTTCGCAGCCTTTTGGGGAAGGACCCGCAATGCGTGCCTGGATACCTGCTGCCCTCATTCACCCCGAGCTGCCCACCCCGCCGGCCACCACCGGACTCGCCCGCACCGGGCTGACCGGGGGGTGGCTCGGCGACTACCTGCGCGACCCCGGCGGCGCACTGCTCACGCTCCTGGCGCATCTGCGGGACTGGGCGATCACGTGGGGACCGATCGTCGCCCCGGTGCTCGCGGTCGGCCTCGCCGGGTTCGTGCTCGGCCGGCGCCGGTGGGTGCGCCGCTGCCACGCCAGGTTGGTCGCCGACGCCCGCCAAGTCACCGTGCTCGCCCCACCCCAGGTCGATCCCGCGGGCGGGCAGGCGTTGTGGTCCAACCTCGTCGGGCTGTTGCGCCCGGCCTGGCGGCGGGCCTTCACCGGGCAACCGCACGTGGCGTGCGAGTACGTGTTCTCCGAGACCGGGGTCGGCATCCGGCTGTGGGTGCCCGGTGTGATCCCACCCGGCCTGGTCGAACGCGCGATCGAGGCGGCCTGGCCCGGCGCGCACACCCACGTCGGCCCCGCCGACCCACCCCTACCCGCGCCCGGAGACGGGCAGCGGCGGCTGGTCATCGGCGGTGAACTCCGCCTCGCCCGCTCCGAGGCGCTGCCGATCCGCACCGACTTCGACGCCGACCCGATCCGCGCCCTCATTGGCGCCCCGGTCGGGCTGGGGCGGGACGAGTACGCCTGCGTGCAGATCCTGGCCCGCCCGGTCACCGGCCGCCGCGTCGCTCGCGCGCGCCGGTCCGCGCGGCGGGTGCACACCGGCGGCTCCACCCGGCTGGTCGGTCGCCTGCTGGATCTGGTCACCCCCGGCGTGAAGACCGGACCGGCCCGGCACACCACGAAGTCCGGTGCGTTGCACAGCGATCCGCAGACCTCGCTGGAGTACGCGGCGCAGAACCGCGCCATCGTGGGCAAGCAGCGCGGCTCCCAATACGAGACGGTCATCCGCTACGCCGTCGCCACCCTCCTCCCGGAGCGCGCGACGGAGGCCGAGGTGCGCACGGCGCGGGACGTCGCCCGCGGCCGGGCACACGCCCTCGCCGCCAGCTTCGCCTCCTACACCGAGCACAACCACTACACCCGCCGCCGCGTCCGCCACCCCGGCCCGGTGCTGGCCGACCGGCGCCTCGGCGCCGGCGACCTGCTCTCAGTGGGCGAGCTGGCGGCCCTGGCGCACCTGCCTGTCGACGAGGCGATCCCCGGTGTCCAGCGCGCCGGTGCCCGCGCGATCGCCCCGCCACCGGGCATCGCCACCCCCGGCCCGGCGGCGAAGCCGATCGGGGTCACCGACACCGGCCACGAACGCCCCGTCGCGCTGCGCGTCCCGGACGCGCGGCACCACCTGCACGTCATCGGCGCCACCGGCTCCGGCAAGTCCACGTTGCTGGGCAACATGATCCTGGCCGACGCCGAGGCCGGGCGCGGGATCGTGCTGATCGACCCCAAGGGCGACCTCGTCACCGACGTCCTGTCCCGGCTGCCGAAATCGGCCGGCGACCGCGTCGTGCTGTTCGACGCCGACTCGAAGAGTCGTCCGCCGTGCCTGAACCCCTTGGACGGCGGGGAAACCGACCTGACCGTCGACAACCTCGTCTCGGTGTTCCGGCGGGTGTACTCGGCGTTCTGGGGGCCGCGGACCGACGACGTGATGCGCGCCGCGTGCCTGACCCTGCGCACCCAGGAGGGGGTCGCGACACTGGCGGACCTGCCCAAGCTGCTGGCCGATCCCGCCTTCCGGTCGCGGGTGACGGCCGGGGTCACCGACCCGGTGCTGCGCGGGTTTTGGTCCTGGTACGAGGAACTCACCGACTCGTCCCGCAGCCAGGTCATCTCGCCGTTGATGAACAAGCTGCGCGCGTTCCTGTTGCGGCCGTTCGTGCGGGACGCCATCGCGGGCGGGCATTCCACTGTGGACATGTCCAGTGTGCTCGACGGCGGTATCTGCCTGGTGCGCATTCCCAAGGGAAGTCTGGGTGAGGAGACCACCCGCCTGGTCGGTTCGCTGGTGGTGGCGCGCACATGGCAGGCCACCACCGGCCGCGCCCGAACCCCGCAACGGCAACGCAACGACGCGTCGCTGGTGATCGATGAGTGTCACAACTTCCTCAATTTGCCCTACCCCATCGAGGACATGCTGGCCGAGGCGCGGGGGTTCCGGGTCGCGATGACCCTGGCCCACCAGCACCTGGGCCAGTTGCCGCGTGAGTTGCGGGAGGGCATGTCGACCAACGCCCGCAGCAAGATCTTCTTCAACGCCTCCCCGGAGGACTCCCGCGAGCTGTCCCGGCACACCAGCCCGCGGCTGTCCGACCACGACCTCGCGCATCTCGGCGTCTACCACGCCGCCGTGCGCCTTGTGCTGAACGGGGAGGAGGCGCAGCCGTTCACCATGCGCACCCAGCCGCTCCCGCGCGCGATCCCCGGCCGCGCCCGCGAGATCCGCGGGATCGCCCGCCGCGCCGCCCGCAGCTGCGCCACCGGCGCCACCGCGCCCGCGTCCGGGTCGCAGTTCCGGCCGCCGCAGCGGCCCGCCGCGCCCACGGGGCAGCCGCAGTCGCGGCCGTCGTCTCGTGTCCGGCAGCGCAGTGCCGACCCGCGCCGCCACGGCTGACCGACACCCAGCGGAAGTCCTTGCCACACAACATTTTCTGGAGGTTTGTGCCGTGATTACCAACCCGACCAGGCAACGCGCGCTGCGGGGCCACAAGGCCACCCGCCCGACCCCGCGCGCCGCGAACACCGCCGATCACCAGGCGGTGCTGGCGTGGCGGCTGACCCCGCGGGACCGGTGGATCATCCGGATGCTGCACGAGCACCGCGTGCTCACCGCCCACCAGATCACCGCCTTGGCCTTCCCGTCGTTTCGGTCCGGCCGGATGCGGCTGCGGGAGCTGTTCCAGTGGGGCGTGGTGGACCGGTTTCAGCCGTTCATCACCGCCGGCACCGCGCCGATGCACTATGTCCTCGCCCCCGCCGGGGCGGCGGTGCTGGCCGCCGAGGACGGCCTGGACGTCAAGGAACTCGGTTACCGGCACGACCGCGCGTTCGGGGTCGCGCACTCCCTGCGCCTGGCGCACACCGTCGGCGTGAACGAGTGGTTCGCCACCCTCGTCGCCACCGCCCGCGCCACGGCCACCAACAGCGCGCCGGGCGAGCACACGGTGCTAGGCGCGTGGTGGTCGGAAACCCGCTGCGCCCGCCACTTCGGCGACCTGATCAAACCCGACGCCTACGGCCGCTGGGCCGCCCGCGGCGCCGAGATCGAGTTCTTCCTCGAGTACGACTTCGGCACCGAGGTGCTGGCCAAGCTCGCCGGGAAGCTGGCCGGCTACGCCGCGCTCGCGGAGGCCACCGGCATCACCACCCCGGTGCTGGTGTGGCTGCCGACCTCGCGGCGGGAGGCCACCGCCCGCCGGCTGCTGCACAAGGCGTGGCGCGAGCTCGACGACCCGCGCTCGGTGCCGGTCGCCACCGCCGCGGCCGAGTTGCTCAACCCCGAGGCCGCACACCCCAGCCCGGCCGACCAGGTGTGGCTGCCCCTCGACACCACAGGCACCACCGGCGCCACGGGTGGCGGGAGCGGTGCCCGGCGGGAGCTGCACCGGCTGCCCGACGCCTGGCCCCACGTCCCGCCACCGGCCACCGACACGGGCGGCGAGCCGGGGCTCGCCCCGGACTCGCCGCTGGTGATGGCCCCGGCGCCGGCGCCCATGCCACCCACTCAGCCGCCGAGGATCTCGCGCGGGCCAGACACCGGCAGCAGGAGGTGATCCTGGGATGGATATCCACGACTTCGCGACCTTCTACCCGCGGCTGGCCGCCGAGTTGCGGCAGATCGAGGTCGAGGCGATGCCGAGCTGGGTGGCCACGCCTCGGGGCTTGCGCCCGGCGCGGGCGGTGCTGCCGGAGGCGGCGTTCGCGACCGCGGTGCTGGCGTCGGTCACGGTGTGGCTCGTCCTCGGCATCCTCCGCTGGGGCTGGGCCGGGTGGTGGTGGATTCTCGTGGCCGCCACCGGGTGGGGCGCGGTGCGCGGACTGGGCACGACCGCCCACTGCGTCCGGAAACTGGCCCGGTACCGCCGGGGGCACCGGCGATGATGACCAAAGTCGGTGTCGCCGTGATCGGCGCGATCCTGCTCATCCCGCTGCTGATCGCCTCCGGCGTGTCCGGCGCGATCTCGGCCATCTTCGGCAGCGGCAGCAGCCAGCCCTCAGCGACCGCGCTGGCCGACATTCCCGCCGACTACCTCGCCCTCTACCGCGCGGCGGCTGGGGTGTGCCCAGGGCTGGACTGGACGATCCTGGCCGCTATCGGCAAGATCGAGAGCAACCACGGTCGGCTGCAGGCCCCCGGTGTGACGAGCGGGGAGAACTACGCCGGGGCCGGTGGGCCGATGCAGTTCGAGCAGCCCAGTTTCGAGGGAGTACTTGCCCGCCACCAACTTCCGCCCGGCGGCGCCAGCCCGCCCTCACGATATGACCCGCATGACGCCATCTACGCCGCGAGTTTCTACTTGTGCGACAACGGGGTCAGCCGCGGCGACCTGCACGCGGCGATCTTCGCCTACAACCACGCCGACTGGTACGTGCAGCAGGTGCTCGACCAGGCCAAAAAGTACGCCGACGCCGCCGCCTCGGTCGGCACCAGCGACTGCAACGCCATCCAGGCTACCAACGCCCTCGCCGTAGCCGCGATAAATTATGCTTGTGGGCAAAGGGGATTGCCGTACCTGTGGGGTGGCAATGGCCCGGCCGATGGCGGGTTCGACTGTTCCGGGCTGACCGTGGCCGCCTACGGCGCGGCCGGAGTCACCTTACCCCGCACCGCCGACGCCCAGTTCCGGGCGGGGCCGCGTGTCCCGGACGGGCAGCCGCTGCTGCCCGGTGATCTCGTGTTCTACGGCACCGCCGCGCACATCCACCACGTAGGTCTCTACATTGGTGGAGGTTCGATGGTGGACGCGCCGGACGTGGGACAGACCGTGAAGGTCGAGCCCTACAGATATAAGGGGGACGATTATGCGGGCGCTACCCGTCCGTCCGGTTCTGTTGCGGCGTAACGGGTTCCACGTCGCCGACGCCCGCGCCGATCATGGCGGAGAACACTCGGCCGCCGTCGTCCACGAGCAGGATGCGTTGGGTGAACAGGGGCGGGGTGGTGGCGTCGAGCGCGACAATGTTGTGGTAGCTGGCGAGTTCGAAGAGCGCCTGGGTTACCTCCCGGATGGCGGTCCGGTCCGGGTCGGCCTCGACCGACAACCCCTCGACCCGGATCTCCAGCACCCGCTGCTGCGGCAGCACGGTGCACACGTGGGCGGGGATGCCGCCGTTGTCGCGCAACTCGGCGATGTCGGCGGCCAGCCGCACGGCGACCGCCTCAAGGGTGAATCCCGGACCGATCCCGGCGCACGCGCCCCACAGGATAAGACAATCCACTGTGGACTCGAAACGGGTCATGATCAAGCCTCTTCCGTGGCGGCGGCCGGACCCCGCCGCGCGGCGAGATCGTCGTGAGCGCGGCAGGGTCCGGCGCGAACAAGGTGCGTTGGGGTGTGCGGCTTACCGTCCGTGCCGTGCCCGTAGCTCGGTCCGCAGGTCGCCCAGGGTGCGCCCGTCGGAGGTCCGTTGAAACGCGCTCCAGCCGTTCTGGTGGTTGCCGCCCAAGGCGGTGGTGGCACCGGAGGGGTTGGCGTACACCCGGCCATCGGCGAGGACGAGCGTGCCATCAGCCCGGACGCGGGCGGTGTGCCGGACACCGAGGTTGCGGCGGTTCCAGACCAGCTCGTCGCCCGCCGTGACCAACCCGGCGTCGAGCAGTTCGCCGATCCCGCCGCGAGCCCACCGCAACATCGGTTTCATCGGCGGCGGCGTGGCGTCGCGGCGAGCCAGCGCCTCGGTGGCATCGCTGTGCAGACCCATGACCGCAGCGGCCGTCGCTGCGACGACCCGAGGCCACTGGTCATCGACCCCGCGCCACTGGCCGACTCGCTGCCACCGGCCCTGGTAGGCCAGCAGCATCTCGACATCGGCGGCGTCCTCGCGCGGGAGCGCAGACGCCGGGTCGGCCGGGTGGGTCAGGCGCACGACCAGGTCGCCGTCGTAGAGGCCATCCGCCGGGGGCTGCTCGGGCACCCAACTCCCGGCGAACAGTTCGACCTCACCCGCGTGGTCTGGGTCGGTGTCGCCGACAATGTCCACGGCCAGCACGAGCATCGCCCACGCCCGCTCCGGCAGTCGCATCGGCGTGGCGAAGGCCGGGACGAGGATCCTCGCCTCCGGCGGCAACCCTTCCCAGTCGCGCAGCACCCCCTCGCCGTCGACGTGTGCCGCCGCCGTGGCCGGGTCGGTGTCGTTCGTCGGGTGCCCGGATTCCCGCGCGGCTACGGCCGTATCGGGGACGGCGTCGGGGGTTGCGGGGGTGTCGTGTTCGGGTGGCATGTCGATACGTCCCTTCATTTTTCGAGGGTTGATGACTGGGTGGGCGAGGTGTACGGACGCGTCGTCACACGGGAGTCCGCCACGCGCATGCGCGTGGCGGGTCACCAGGACCCGAGGTGGCGCGCAGGAAGGAAAATCGGATCGGCTGTTCAACGGCGCAGCACGTTCACCCGCTCACCGCCCAGCAACGGTTTGTCCTCCGGGCCTGCCAGATGCGGATCAATCCAAATAGGACGGTGATCGTTTCGCGAGGGATACCATTGATTGCGCCAGTGCCCGCGAACTATCCAGCGATGACGGTATTCCCGTGTGCTCGCACGGTCGTCGTCGGTGGCGTGGTCGGAGGGTTCGGTGCGGGCGCGCCGCAGGTCGATGTAGCGGACGCTTGCGTCCAGGTGCGGGTCCTCGCGCGCGATGCGGCGGCGCGCCGCGCGGGGCGCGGACAGCTGCTCGGAATGGACCAGCGTCTGGCCCATCAGCAGCCATGTGGCGAGGATGGTGCGCTCCAGCGCGATCTTCGCGTCGGCGTCCATGCCCTCGCCGTTGCTGGGCACGTAGCCGGGCCAGCCCTGCATGTCGGTGAACTCCATCGGCGTCAAGCCGCGCCAGTTGTAGCCGTGCGCCGGGAGAAAGGAGGGTGGGATGGGCGCGCGCCGCAGGTTCGGCAGCAGCCCGGCGGCGAAGGAGTCGGCGGCTTGGTCGGTCGTCGGCGGGTCGGATTCGGGGTCCAGCGGAGGTTGCTGGGAGCCTCGGATCGCGCGGGCGAGGACCTGGTCGTGGGGCAGGGACGCCAGCACCCGGCCGATCCGGGCCGCCCCGTCTGTCCACGCCGGGGTTGTGGTTGCCCAGGTGTGCACCCACAGCCCGCCTCGGCCCGGTCCCCACGACACGGCCGTTATCCCGTTGTGGTCGTCGGTGGCGGTCCCGGCCACGGGTGGGTGCGCGTAGAACATGACCCCGACCTGCGCGGGCAAGTCCTCGGGGTGCAGGCGGTAGTCGGTCAACGTGGTCGCGGCGTGTCCGGCCAGCTCGGTCATGTCATCGGACACGTAGAACAACTCGGCGGCCGGAAGCTGCGCGGCCAGCGTGCCGCTGATGATCGCGGACACGTCGTCGGCGAGGTCGAACACCCGCGACTCGGTGGCCTGTTCGGGGTGCGGGCCGAGCCAGAACGTGAACCAGTTCGCCGCGCCGTCGGTACCCGGATCGCGTGCCCACGACGCCATGCGCGCCCTGACTTCAGGGACATCGCGCGCGGTTACCACAATGGACATGGCTTGTGTTTCCTTTGCGGTCAATGACGAAGCTCTCCGATGGGACGTGACACGGGCTGCGCGCCGAGCCGGGTATTCCGGTCACGTCGTTGCCGTGCGGTCGCCTACGGCGCGGACAGCGGTCACAAACGCCCGGCCCAGCCGACACCGCCCGGTGTCACATCGGTTACGCCCCTTCAGGTTTTCGGGTTGGTCGACGTGTATGGACGCTTCGTGGCGGCGGAGTTGTCAACGCCCCCGTACGCGACGGGCGTGAAGTGGACCCGTGTGGCGCAACGATTCCCAGAACCACGGCACTGTCTACACGAGACAAGCGTCTTGTTTGCCGAACCTGCTTGCTTTTCACGCCGAAGGAAGCGTCCATATGTGTGTGACCCGAAAACACCGGCAGCGCACCGGGGGCCACACCCGCTCCGGCCGGGGCATGACCACCACCGATCACGAACCAATGAATCGAGGGACGTCATGTCCAGCAAGACCCGCACCCGCAAAACCCGCACCACCACGGCCACCACGACCGGTTCCGCCCGGACCCTGCGGTCGGTGCCCGACCCGACCACCGCGAAGGCCCGCACCGACACCGAAGACAAGCTGTGGGCGGCGTTGCACGCCAACCCGAACAGCACCGCCGCCGACCTGTCCGCCGCCGCGAAGATCGGGAAATCGACCGCCCAGAAGATCCTCGTCAAGTGGGCGGGCGACGGCAGCGTCACCCGCACCGCCGGGATCGCCGACGGCGGGAGGCGCGCCGCCGACCTGTGGGCGATCACCAACCTTGACGACACCCCGGTCGCCGACCGGGGTGACGCCGACTCGGCGGATACCGCGCAGGCAGCCCCGGACAGCCCGGCCGCCCCGGACGACACCGACACGGCCCCGGCCGCCGACGGTGCACCGACCGAACCAGCGAGCCCCGAGCCGACGGACGCCGCTGCCGATGACGCCCAGGACACCGCCGACACCGAGGCGAGCGACCCGGCGCAGGCCGAACCCGTCGCTGAGGCGACCACGCCCCCCGACGGCGGCGCGGCGACCACCGCCGACCCGGCGACGGAAGGCGGCGGGGACGACAAGGCCGCGCGGCTGGCACCCGGCGCGTTGCGCGGGATGGTCGAGGACTACCTGCGCGACCACCCCGGCGATCAGTGCGGTCCCACCGCGATCGCCAACGCCCTGGGCGGGAAATCGTCGGGCGCGGTCAGCAACGCGCTGGACAAGCTGGTCGCCGACGGCACCGCCGTGAAGACCCAGGACAAGCCGAGGCGTTTCGCGCTCGCCCCGGCGGAAGCGGCCACTGCCCCCGCACCGACGAACTAACCGGGCACCCGTCACGAATGTGGTTGTGTCCCAACGGTGAACCCGTTGGGACACAACCACATTCGCCTTCGCTCGATCCCCATCCCGCCGTGTGTGTCATGGCCGGAACAGGCTCGTGACGGGACGGCACAGGCGATCACGGTGCCACAGGCGGGGCGTGGATCGTGAGCGGGGGCTATGGGGAATGCGTCTCCACCTGACTGGCCAGGTGCGCCCACCAGGAGCCCGCCTCCGCAGCGGGCAGGGCCAGCCCGAGCACGGCCAGCACCCGCAGGACGTAGACCTCGATGAAGGAGATCTGATTGCGGATGACCTCGTCGGTCGCCGCGAAATCGCGTGCGTCGAGTGCGTGGCTGAACGCTTTGTCGGCGGCGCGGTTGTCGCGGTCGGCCGCGCACAACGCCTCCAGCACGGGCTCGGTGGCGACGGTCTGTCCGGCCTCGGCGGCCCATGCGACGGCCGTCTCGGCGATCGCGGTCATCGCCCTGGAGTCGGCGACCGCTGCCCGGCCCGCACTGTCGGCCGGGGCGTTGAGCACGGTGATCCACCGGTGACCGCTGGGGCTGTCGGCCAGCAGCAGCGCTGTGTCGCTGTCCTCCACGACGGCGATCAGCACGGGGGCGGTGGTGGCGTCCACCAGCGCGGCGGCCCACGCCGGTGTGTCCTGGGCGTGTCCGGCGACCGCCGCGAGCTGCCAGTGGTCATCGCGGCGGCCGGCGAGTTCGGCGTCGAGTCCGGCCAGCGGGTCCAGGCCGGTCAGCGGCGCCTCGGCGCGGGCGAGGATGAGAAGTCCGGTGAAACCCATGATCAAGCCTTTCGTTCTGGTGGCCAGCGCGGCGGCCACGGACGCGGCGGGTGAGTGCGGTGCGCTTGTGATGGGCCTCCGGCGGGCCGCAGCAGCGCCGAGCATCGCGCCTCGCGGTGGCGGCGAAGGTCGGGCCAGCGGGCCGAGGACGGGGTCGGCTTCCGCGGGGCGCTGGCCCCACGGGCAGGGCGATCTCGGGTGGCGGAACTCGGCCCATGAGCCCAAGCCAAGCGGGCGTTCCGTTCCGGTGCCGACGTGGAAGTCGGCGTGGTCACCGCTCATGCTCGATACCTCCAGCGGTTGCGCGAGGTGGCGGGTCAACTCGACAGGTCGGCCACTGGTAGGCGCGCTGGCCTTGTGCGGCGCGTGTCAGGTGGTTGTCACCCAGGCGCATCGTTGGGCGTCCCAGGTCGCCTCGGTGTAGAGGCGGTTGAGGTCGGGAAGGCCGGGGCCGAGCATCCATCCGAGCCGCTCGCAATCCACCTGGCCCGGCCACCACCCCGTCCACACGTCCCGGCCGCAGTCGTGGTCGGCCTCGCAGCCCAGCCGCTGCAACCCGGTCACCAGGCACCGCGCGACGTCGCACCCGTCGTCGTACTCGTCGAAGACGTGGGCCTCGCCGACCGCGACATCGCAGTCCGGGCACCTGTCCTGGAAGTCCAGGAGACGGACCTCGTCGCGCTGCGCGTTGTTCTCGCCTTCGGTCATCGGGCACCGCCGCGCGTGCCGATGAACTCGTTCCACGCCTTGGCTTCACTTCCCGCGAACATCCGCAGCGACTTCCAGGCCGGGTTGATCTCGGCGAGCGCGTACTCGGTGACCAGTGCGCTTGCTTGGGTGATGACCTCGGCGAACCGGAGATGCATCGAGGCCCACTCCATGCGCCGCCGATACTCGTCCGGCTCGCTCTGGTAGAGCTGTCGCGCGCGGGCGAACTCTTCCTGGGCGGTGGCGCAGTGCGCGGCGGCCGAGGCGGGCCTTTCGGTACCCGGTGTCGCGGAAACGGTGTCTGACATGCGTGAACTCCTTGCGGTGCGCGGTTGGTCGTCGTCTTACAGGGCGAGGTGGCGTGGGTCGGTCAGCCACGCGCGGCCGGTCGTGATCTGCACTCGACCGTGCGCGAACGTGAACACCCAGTCCGTTGTGCGGCTGTCGGGCCACAACCATGGCCAGCCGCCGCGCGGGTGGTAGCCGTGCCCGTGGCCTTCCTCGGCCCACACGTCGAGCAGGTCGGTGACGGCGTCGGCGTAGGTGAGCGGGTCGGTGGCGTCCAGCAGCAACCGTCCACACGCGACGGTGCGCACGGTGTCGGGGTCGGCGTCGCCCTGAAGTGAGCCGAGCCAAACGGCGTGGTGTGCGTGCCCGTCGTAGAAGTCGGCCGTGGTGGTCACTGTCCCGGCCGCCGTTCGGTTGGGTCAGGCTCCTCGACGCGGGTGACGATGTCGCCTTCGGTGAGCAGCATCGCGAGGGTGGAGCCGTCGTCCCACGCGACGTGCAGCGTCGGGGTCGGGCGGTCGCTGTAGCCGCGCACGGTGCCTCGGATGCCGGGGGTGAGGCGGGTGTGCGGGTCGGTGGTCTGGATGAGTTCGACGCGCTCGTCGCGGTCATACATGGGGTGCTTCCTTCCGTTTTACTGGGGTGTGCCGAGTTCGGTGCGCAGCGCGGACAGCGGGCGGTGGTCGCGGGCGCGGTGCCACAGGTGCCAGCCGTTGGCGGTGTAGCCCGCGAGGTGCGTGGCCAGTGAGGTGACCGTGGCGACGGCGAATTCGTGGCCTCCGCCGTCGTGCAGGACGCCTCCGGCGCGGACGGTGGCGGTGTGCCCGCCCCACACCAGCTGCTCGCCCACCTCGATGAGCCCGGCCTCGATCAGCGCGGCGAGGGCATCGGGCGCGCGGCGAGGCGCCGAGCCCGCGGACTCGCCGGCGAGTCCGAGTTCGCGTGAGAACCAGGCGGGCATGGCGGCGGCGATCGGCCCGGTCAGCGTCGCCCAGTGCGCGTCGTTGAGGGCGGCGTCGGCGAGGAAGCGCATGTGCACCAGCACCGACATAGCGACCTGATGCGGCCACCGCGCGCCCACCGACCGCCACCTGCGGACCGTGGTCCACTCGCCGTGGGTGGCGGCGAGGATCTCGACGTCGGCCACGGCAGGGTCGCCGTCGGGGTCACCGTTGCCGGGTGGGTGCAGGCGCACCACGACGTCCCCGTCGTGCAGGTCGGCGGGCGGCGGCGCGGGTAGCCACACGCCCGCCAGCAGGGCTGCGGTGTCGGTGTGGGCGGGGTCGGGGGCGGGTGGGTCGCCGACGAACCGCACCGGGGCTCCGGCGGCGGGCGTCGTCCGTACCGCCACCACGACCAGCCCCCACACCCCGGCGGGCGGGCGTATCGGCACGGCCTGCGGCGGTGCCGGGGCGAGCAGCACCGCCTCCGGCGGCAGAGCGCGGCCGAGGTCGTCGCTCGGTCGAGTACGGGTGACGAGGTCGCGGTTCACGGTGTCCTCCTTCGGGCGTGGCGGGTGATCGGCTCGGTTTAGTTGACCGTGGGTAAGGCGAAGGCGCAGCCCGGCTGGTGCAGCGCCTCATCGCGGGCCTCGTCGGCGACCGTGATGTCGCCGTCGGGGTCGAGGTGCTCGCCGAGGTCGGCCAGGGTGGCGATGCGGGTGACAGGGACCTCGGCCTCGCAGTCGGGGCAGCGGTCGAGCAGGAGCCACCCGTCGCCGGGGGTGGTGAAGTCGGGAATGAACCGCCACGCGCGCCCGGTCGGCGGGTCGGTGACGGTGATCAGGTCACCGGGAACCGGTCCGCTGCGGGTGCGGTAGGTGCGGTGCGGGTCGTCGGTGACGAGCACCTGCTCGACGGGGACCTGCAGGGCGGCGGCGATCGTGCGGGCGACACGGGCGCGGCGCACCCACCGGTTCCACTCGTCGGGGGTGTCGTGGCGGCGGCCGAACCCGTGCGGGTCGGCGGCGCGATGGACCCGTGCGGCGTGCACGGCACGCTCGGCCAGTCCGGCGGCGAGTTCCGGCGCGGTGGTGGTCATCACGACCACCCGAGGGCGTCGGCGGCACGGTCGGGAAGGCAGCAGTACGAGCTGCCCGTGCCGATGCGGACCACGGGCGCGTCGTTGGGCAGGACGCAGTCGCTGTCCGGGTCGCCGGGGGTGCGCACGACGTGCCCGATGGTGTGGTCCATGTACTCGGCGGATTCGGTGGCGATCCGGACGGGCGTGGCGGGGTCGTAGTCGGACAGGGCGGCGATCAGCTCGCCCACGGTCGCGATGTGGTTGTCGTTCATGGTGATCACCTCGTGGTTGTGTGGTTGGCGGGTCGGTCGGGTCGGGGCGGTGGGACCGCCCCGACCGGGGCGGGGTTCAGTGGGTGGCGGCGCGCAGGGCGGTGGTGGCGGCGCGTCCGATGGCGCGGGCGGCGGTGGTGGGGTCGGTCAACCGGTGCACGGTCGCCCCGTCCAGCGGGGTGTCGGTGTCGCGGGTGGTCAGCCACAGCACCGCGCATCCGTTGGCGCGCAACCGGTTGAGCTTGCGCTGTCCGTCCGCGCGGGGGGTGGGGCGGTAGCGGCCGTCGGACACGATCACCAGCAGCCGCGCCGCGCCGGGGGTGGACAACCCGAGGGCACCGTCGAGGGCGTCGATCGCGGTGGGGATGTCTTCCCAGTTGTCGTTGGAGGCGAACTCGGTGACGGCGGCGGGGGCGGTGCCGGGCAGGGTGAGCGGGCGCACCCGGTTGCCGAAGATCACGGTCGCGGTCTGCGCGGGGACCGTGGTGTGGCGGGCGGCGTTGGCCAGAATCCATGCCGCCGAGGCGACGTGCTCGGACGCCCAGCGCATCGTGCCGGACACGTCGCACGCGATCGCAAGCCGTAGCGGCGGGGTGGGCACACGGGTGCGGGTGGTGCGGGTGAACGGTTCGGCGGTGGGGGTCGCGCCTGCGGCGCGTTGCGCGTCGGCGACCAGCGCGCCGCGCATCCGCAAGCGTCCGGGCGGGACGATCGAGGTGGTCTTGACCGCCACCCGGTCCCGGACCCCGGCGGTGTCCATGGCGCGCGCCAGCACCCGCGCGGCGGTGCGCTCGTCGGCGGTGGGCGGTCGGGTGCCCGTGCAGGCGGTACGCCCGTCACGCGAGCCGGGCGTGACCCCGAACACCGACCGCGCGGCCTGTTCGGCGATCTTCCGCTTGGCGTTCTCCCGTGCCTGCGCGGCGGCGGCCTGCGCGGCGGGGTCCTCGGGTGCCTTCTCACGCGCCACTTTCGCGGCCACGTTGTCGAGCACGGCTTCGATCGCGCCCGCCAACGGTGACGGTGACGGGGTGCCGCCCGACGTCCCGCCGGACGGCGACGGGGCACCGGAACCGTTGGGGGTGCCGGATGCGTTGCCGCTGCCGGACGGGTCGGGGGTGGCGTTCGGGTCGGGGGTGCCCGCCGCGCCGGGGTCGGGGGTGTTCGGGTCGGTGCCCACGATCTCGCACCACTGCCGCCCGAGCTCGAGCATCGTGTCGCCGTCGTGGTCGGCGGTGCGCAACGCCTTCCGCCACACCGCGCGCAGCTTGCCCAGTGTCTGCGTGCCGAGCACGTCTTCGATGACACGGGCGACCGGGGCGACCTCGGCGCGGGTGAGGATGCCGCCGTCGACCCGCCCCAGCAGCAGGGCGGCGGTGTGCGCGGCGTCCGGTGCGGTCATTTTCGGGGCGGTCGCGGGGTCGGCGAACAGGTGCAGGTCGGCGGCGACGATGTCCCGCGCGCACGCCCGCAACCAGTGCCGGTCATCCGGGCGGCGACGCACCTGCGCGGCTTCCATCCGGGGCTCTTCCAGCAGCATGGCGGCGGCGACCACACCGGGCGGGGCGTCGCGCGGGGGTTCCCAGGTGGTGTGTTTGGCGTGCCCGCATTCGTGGGTCAACGCGCCCCAGGTGGGGGCGTAGCGGGTGCGGTCGCTGATGTTGGCGGGGGTGACGGTGGCGGGGTCGACACCGAGGTGGTTGCCGTCGACCTCGATCAGCGCGCGGGCGGGGTAGAAACACGCCGGGGCACCCCCGCCCGCACCGGGCGCGATGGACACCAGCAGGTCCTCCCGGTCCGCGATGACACCGACCTCGTCGGCCAGCGCGGCGGACAGGGTGAGCCATTCGGGGCGGGCGGGGAACACGGCGGCACCGGTGGCGGTGGGGTCGGCGGTCAGGTGGGTGCTCATGGCGTCGGGTGTCCTTCCAGGGTCGGTGGGGCGGTTTCCGTTGGCGTGTGGGTATTCCGGCTAGATGCGGGAACCGAGGGACAGCGGGGCGACGGTGCCGCCGAACACGTCGCGCACCACGGCGGCGACGGTGGCGCGGTCGTCTTCCGGGGCGGTGCCCACCAGGTTCCCGGCGGCAGCGGTCGCGCCCAACACGTCGGCGATCTTCTGGAACGCCAACAGTTCCCGCAGCTGGGGTGCCCACCCGACCTCGCCGTTGGCCTGCCGGGTGGACAGGTTGCGGGCGACCTTCACCGCGCGGCGGTCAATGTTGAGTTGCGCGGCGAGGTCGTAGTCGGTGGACACGTGGATCTGCGCGGAAAACCGCGACGACAGGGCATCGGTGAGCACCGCGCCGTGCACGCCGGGGTTGTGTCCGGCCACCGTGTAGAAACCGGGCGCGGCGTCGACGACCTCGCCCGTGGCCTTGATGATGATCTGGCGGCGGCCGTCCATCGCGGGGTAGACCACGGCGAGGACGGTCGGCGGGATCAGCGTCGCGTCGTCGATGAACAGCGTCCGCCCCTCGCGCATCGCGCGGACCAGCGGACCGTGCACGAACAGGAACCGCCCCTCCGGGGTCTGGGTGTACTCGCCCACCAGGTCGGCGACCGTGGTGTCCC
Organism: Amycolatopsis benzoatilytica AK 16/65; assembly: GCF_000383915.1. NCBI lineage: Bacteria > Bacillati > Actinomycetota > Actinomycetes > Pseudonocardiales > Pseudonocardiaceae > Amycolatopsis > Amycolatopsis benzoatilytica. Next base: position 7,054,192 of record NZ_KB912942.1, on the reverse strand, counting down.
CGTCGCCCTGCACCGTGACCAGGTCGGGGAAGGCGGCCTCGACCACCGACGTCTTGCCGGTTCCGGGTGGCCCGTACATCAGGGCGGCGACCCCCGCCTCGCGCAGCTTGCGCAGCGCGGTCACGTCCGGCATCCCGGACAGTTGCCGGGGGTGGTACGCCATGCCGTTCGGGCGCATCACCGGACCGGTAACCGGTGCCGCTGAACCACTCGCCCCGGACGGTGCGGGCGCGGTGGTGGGCGTGGTGGCGGACGGGTCGGGCGCGGCGGGGGTCTTCCTCGGGCGGCGGGGGCGGGGCGTGCCGGACGGTGCGGGGGTGGCGGTCGGTGCGGCGGCGTTGGCGGTGGTCGCGGTCGCCCGGTAGGCCAGCGGCGTGGTCGCGGCGACCTCGGCCTCGCCCCGGTCGGCCAGCGCCTTGCACGCGTTGCCGACCGCGCCGGAGGACCGGTTCAGCGTGTGCGCGATGGTGCGGGGTGTCAGGTCCTTCCCGGCGTCGGCGAGCACCCGCGCGACCATCGCGCGCAGCTCACCGTTGCGCAGCCGGGGCACCGACCCGCCCGAGGTCGGGGCGGCGGGCGCGGTGGTGGTGGGTGCCGGGGGCGGGGTCGGCGTGGTCATCGCGGGCGGTTCCTTTCGATCAAGTGCGCGGGCGGGCGGCGGTGGGTCGGGTGGCTAGTCCTCGGCGATGTCGTCGTCGACGTCGTCGGTGTAGGCGGTCACGCCGTCGGCGTAGGCGGTGGTGTAGAAGGCGGCGACGGTGGCGAATCGCGGCGGCACGTCCGGCTCGGCGTGCGGGTCGCCGCCGTAGGCGTCGACGAAGGCGGCATGGGTCCAGCCGTGGTCGCGACCGATCTCGGTGGCCTCGTCCTGCAATTCCCGCACACGGTCGGCGGTATTCGTCGCGGTCACGGTGGGCTCCTTTCGCGGGACATAGCTCGCGCCGGGCGTGGTATTCGGTGTGGTTTCCGGTTCCCCCGGCGACAATTCAATTATGACTCTGCGCCGCGACCCGCGCAATAGAAATAGCCGCCCATTTTCAAGACTCTTTTCGCGCGGGCGCGCCGTCGCCATTTCCGGCGAATAGAAAGCCGTCCGTACGGTCACAATTCCCGCCACCCTCGCGCCGGTTTCCGCAGGCCGGCGACCCGGCCACGCGCCGGCCACCGCGGACGGGAAATAGCTGCGCCGACCACAGGGGAATAGTGTCAGTGAAGAACAAGGAATGAAATAAACAAATGAGGAAGGTGAGAGAAGGTGACGGCGAGACAGAAGAACAGGGTGACCACGGTCGAACGATGATGGGGTTGACCACGCAGCCCGCCCCGATGTGTCTACCGGCTTGTGGACAAGCGAGTCTGGGATACCAGCGGATCCCCCTACAGCCCCGGTGAGCAGCGGCTTCACCAGGCGCAGGGGGTGGCGCTCTAACCTGATCCCCCGTATGAACCCCAACATGATCCCCCGTATGAACCCCCAACGGAATTAGCAAGGATCGCATCTGATGCGATCCCGAGTCAGCTTGGAACCAGCTGACGGTGCTGTTGCCGGAAGATGGCTTCTACCTGTGTGGTAAGAGGTGTCTGACAGGCCGGTGGCGCTCGTGACGGCTCGACTGGACCGAGGGTCCGGTTGGCTACCTGTGTCGCCTTCTAGCTGCTGATTTGCGCGGTGGATCGCATTCGATGCGAAGATGTCGCATCTGATGCGAGCGGTGGACGGTGACTGGTGACCGAGGCAGAGCGGCCGACGGCGGGCGCGACAGCGCTGCAGCTGGTCGACGGCGTGGTGTTCCTGCGGCCGGAGGAACAGGTTTTCGAGGCGATGCTGACGGGCTGGGGGCGCCAACAGGCCGCACGGAACCTCGCTTCCTCGACTATCGCGAACCGGGACAAGCGAGTGCGTGGCTTCGTCGAGCACGTCAACGCCTTCCCCTGGCAGTGGAGCGCCGCGATGGTCGACGAATGGTGCGCCGACTTGCGCAGCATCAAAGGAGTGAGCCGCTCGAGCTTGCGGACCTACCAGCAGGCCCTGCGGCTGTTCTGTCACTACCTGACCGACCCCGCCTACGGATGGGCCGGCGAATGCGAGCGGCGCTTCGACACACACCCGGTGCAGGTGTGCCACGAGTGGAACACCGCGGTGCACCTGCAGGACAACGAGTCCGAGCCGGCGAAACGGGCGTTCACCCTGGATGAGATCCAAGCGTTCTTCGACTACGCCGACGACGCGGTGCTGCGCGTGCGCGACGCCGGCCGCAAAGGATGGCTGGCGGCGTTCCGCGACGCCACCATGTTCAAGGTCGCCTACGCCTTCGGCCTGCGCCGCACCGAGACGCGGATGCTGGACACCGCCGACCTCGCGACCAACCCGCACGCCCGGGAGTTCGGCGAGTACGGCGTGCTGCACGTGCGGTTTGGCAAGGCCAAACCCGGCAGCCCGCCCAAACGGCGCAGCGTGCTGACCGTGTGGGACTGGTCGGTGGAGGTGCTGGAGGAGTGGATCACCGAGATCCGGCCGCGCATGGCCCACGCGTCCAGTCCCGCGTTGTGGCCCTCGGAGCAGTCCAAGCGCATCAGCGGCGCGGCGCTCAACGCCCGCTTCGCCACCTACCGCGACGCGCTGGGCCTGGAGCCCGGCCTGGACTTCCACTCGCTGCGCCGCTCCTATGTCACCCACCTGATCGAGGCCGGCTGGGACCCGTTCTTCGTCCAGCAGCAGGTCGGTCACGAACACTCGTCCACCACCTCCATCTACACCTGCGTCTCCTCGGACTTCCGCACCCGCACCCTGCGGCGCAGCCTGGATGACACCCTTGCCTCGGCACTGAAATCGACCACCGACGGCGGGAGCACGCGATGAACGCGATGAAGCGGCGGGTCAGCTACGACTGGCGGCTGCGGGACCTGATGGCCGATCACGGCATGTTCTCCACCACCGAACTCGTCCCGCTGCTGCGCGATCGCGGAGTCGAGTTGTCGGTCTCGCAGGTCCATCGCCTGGTCACCGGCACTCCGGAACGGCTGTCGCTGACGGTGCTGGCCGCCTTGTGCGACATCTTCGAGTGCAGCCCAGCCGAGCTGATCCGCACCGAGGCCGCCAACCTCACCCGCCGCACCGCCACCGGCACGGCCGGCGCCGCCACACCGCCAGCTGCGGGAGCGCTACGGCCCACGCGCGCTCGCATCCGTCCACAGTGACTCCGCGAACCCGAGCGCAGTGCGGCGAGACGCCTCTCGCCGACAGCAAGTGCGTGCGCTGCGACCGCTACTCCCAGCCCGCTGTCCGTTGGGAGGGGCCGGTCTGTCGCCCCTGCATCAAACGCGCCACCCGCGACCGAGGCTGCTGCCCGCACTGCGGGAACCACCGGCTGCTGCCCGGCCGCGACGACACCGGCCACGCGATCTGCCGCGACTGCGCGGGCATCGCCCGCTCGTTCTTCTGCCGCCGCTGCCATCACGAGGGACTCCTGGTCAGTGACAAGCTCTGCGAACGCTGCACCCTCACCGACCGCCTCACCACGGTGCTCGACGACGGCACCGGCCAGCCCCGCGCGGAACTGCTGCCGCTGCTGGACAAGCTGCGCCTGACCGACACGCCACACAGCGGGCTGACCTGGCTGGACAAACCCGGCACCACCGACCTGCTCACCGCACTGGCTACCGGTGCCACGCCGATCAGCCACGACGCCCTGGCCGCCCATCCGGCCTGGCGCAAAGCCACCTACCTTCGTGAGCTGCTGATCGCCTGCGGCATCCTCCCGCCGATCGACAAACAGCTCATGCTCTTCCAACGCTGGCTCGACACCCAGCTCGACGCCGTCGCCGACGCCGAACACCGGGCTCTTCTGCAGCGCTTCGCCACCTGGAACGAACTGCGGCGCCTGCGCCGCAAGGCCGAGCAGGCACCGTTGAGCCCAGCGACCATCCGCGGCTCCCGCGAACGCGTCCGCCAAGCCGCCGCGCTGCTGAACTGGCTCGACATCAGCGGCCACACCCTCGCCACCTGCCCGCAACCCACGCTGGACACGTGGCTCGCGACCAACCCCCAGACCCGAAAGCCCGCCACCGCGTTCCTGCGCTGGGCCGGCCAAGCCACACTCATGCCCCGCCGTCGCCTCACCAGGGCGCCACTGCCCGCCGCCACCATCCAGCCCCGCCGACAGCAGCACGAACTGATCAACACACTGGTCACCAGCGACGACTGGCCACTGCGTGAACGCCTCATCGCGCTGCTGGCGCTGCTCTACGCCCAGCCGCTCAGCAGGATCACCCGCCTGCGACGCACCGACATCTCGATCATCGGCCCCGACGTCTTCATCCGGCTCGGCGACCCACCCGCTCCGCTGCCGCCACCACTGGACGACATGACCCGTCAACTCCTTGAGCACCGCAACACCTACCGGGGCCCCAACGCCAACACCGACTGGCTCTTCCCCGGAAAACGTCCCGATCAGCCCATCAACTCCAAGACACTCAACAACCGCTTCTCCACACTCGGGATACCGATCCAGCTGGGCCGAACCACCGGCTTGCGGGAACTGCTGCACACCACACCCAGCCCAGTGGTCGCCTCCATGCTCGGAATCCACCCCGGCACCACCGCGCGAATAGCGGCCGAGGAAGGCCTCACATGGAGCCGCTACGCCAGCCGTCGACCGGCCCAAAACGGGCATCACGACACCAGAATCCATGACAGTTGAAAACATGAGTTCACCAGTAAAGCGACTGTACGTGCAGATGATCTCCCTATTGACTACTCGCCGTGACATCTCGTCGTGGTTCGGGTTGAGTAGGAATACGGTGGGCCGCTTCCGCCGTTCGGCGTAACGTGGAGATCTCCATCACGACGGCGCGAGGAGGTCAGGATCGGCTTTGCGGTCGCGCTGAGCAGGCACGACCGCCCAGACGGCAGCCGCAGGGGGCGCGCTGCCGAAGGACACGACAGCAGGCGCGGCAAGGGGGCCGCCTCAGCGCACATGGGAGGCGCAATGAAAGAGGGGGACAAGGGATTCCTTCGGGGTTTGTACGACCTGAAGTATCTTTTCGGAGACAAGTGGGTACCGGCCATCCTGGTCACACTCTCGGACGGCCCCATGCAGCGAAAAGAAATTCTTTCCACGATCAGCTCGTATTCCATCGGTGAAGAATGGTCGGACAAACGTGCCGTCCTACATGATAGCTACCTGGCGCGCACATTGAAAAAGATGACCGAAGAAGGTCTTTTGACGCGCACACGGCACACAGAGACGTTTCCGGTCACGGTTACTTACTCGTTGAACCCGGAAGTCTTGACGTTCTTGACACTCGCCGAGACGTTGGTCGGATGGGTCGATGACCATCCGGAACTTATCGCGCAAGCCCAGGCGGCGTACAGTCGCCGGAATGGCGACGAGCCAGATTCGCTCACCGGAATTGACGAGCTGGACGACCTCGACATCGCCGACCACGAAGACGAAGACGAGTAGCCGTGACCGGCCGGGGGCAACCCGACCTATGGCGCGCTCGCCAGGCCCGCGCTCCGGCGGTGTCACCGCGTCAGCCGGCCGCGCTGCGACCACGGCCGGGCTGGGTGGCTGACGTGACGGGGTCGGCGGGGTCGGCCGGGTCGACGTTGTCGTGGCGCTGCCCCAGCCGGGTGGCCAGCCCCCGCGCCTGCGGGGTGGGCGCGGCGTTGACCTCGGCCAGCCGGGTTGTGAGCAACGTCAGCGTCCGCGGGATCGCATCCAGGCGCCCGAGCCGTTCCTGCAGGCGCATGATGTCGCGGTAGAGCAGCTCGTTGTGCGGGTCGAACGCGCGGGCGACCTCCAGCAGATCCAGCGTCTGCTGTGGATCGTGCTCGACCAGGGCGCGCGCCAGGGCGGCGACGGCGTCGATGGCGTCGCGGCGGATCGCCTCGCGCGCGGGCTCGATCCACTCGCAGGTCATGCCCTCGGCCAGCGCGCCGCCGTAGCTGTCGACCACCTCCCGGTAGGCATCCACGCGCGCGTGATCGGTGGAGGCGGCGCGGCGGGCGGCGACCGCCCGCGCGAAGCGCCAGTAGTCGACCCGGACGGTCGCCGGGTCGAGCCGGTAGCGGCCATTGTCGACCGAGACGATGTCGCTCACCGCGCCGTCGGTCGCGGTGGCCAGCGTGTGGCGCATCCGCGACAGCGCGGTGTGCAGGGCGTTGGTCGGCCGGGCCGGTGGGTCCTGGCCCCACAACGCCGCCACGAGCGTCTCGCGGGTGGCGCCGTCCGGATGCAGCGCCAGCAGCACCAGCAGTTCCTGGGTCCTCGGCTGCAACGCCCCGGTGATCTCCCGTCCCCGGCCCTCGGCGGGGGTGTCGGCGGCGGAGTGACCGGCGCCGGGTTCGGGGTTCCACAGCACCCGCAGGCCGCCCAGCACGGTGATGGTGATCAGGGCGGATGTCGTGTCCGGTGCGCCGTCCACCGCGGTGGCGGTGGTCGGGGGCGGGGTGTGCTCGCCGGCCGCGGCGGGTTGGCCGCCGACCTCGTGGACCTCGTCGTGGACATCAGCGTGGGCCTCATCGGCGCTCTCGTCGGCGCTGGTGTCGTGGTCGGCGACGCGCGGTGGGTCAGGCTGCTCACGTGGGGCGGCCGGTGGGCGCGGCCGGACACTGGGTGCTGATGCGCGGGCCGGGCCGAGGATCTCCAGCTCGGTATCCGGCCGGGCCGGTGGCGCGAGGGCGGCCGTGATCTCCAGGTCGACCTCGCCGGTGTCGGCGGGCTGGTCCGGCACGATGCGAGGACGCGGCACCGACGACACCGATGGCGCCGCCTCGTGGTCCCCATCTGGCGCGTCGGGGTCGGCGTCGTGCAGCAGGGTCAGCAGTTCGGCGGTGTCGTCGTCGCCGAGGCGGAACATCCGGGTTCCGCGCAGGGCCTCGCCCAGACCGGGGCCGGTGGCCGAGATCGTGCCGTCCTCGCGGACGTAGCAGGTGACGCCGGGTTGCCACTGGCCCAGCAGGATGCCCAGGACGCCGAACGGGGCGCCGTTGTCCAGGATCGCTTGCAGCCGCTGGTGCTGGCGCGGGGGCCGCGCCACCAGCACCAGCGGCGGCCACGATTCCGGCTCGGCGCCCTGCTGCCGGCTGGCCGCCGCGCGGACCAGGATCTCGGCCTCCAGCGCGTCCAGCGCGTCGTCCAGGTCGGCGACGACGCGTAGGGCGTCGGGCAGCTGCGCGCGGGCGGCTCCGCGGCCGAGCACCCCGGCCAGGTCATCGGCCGGGACAACGACGGTTGCCCCGGCCAGCGGTGATGTCGCCTTGTGGCCGGTGGCGGTGGTGAGCGCGGCGATCAGCAGCGCGCGCGCCGCCGCGGCGGCGCCGGCTCCGAGGAGGCCGAGGCCGCGGGCGCTCGCGAGGTCGATGGCGACCTCGCGGCCGTCCCGGACACCCAGCCCTGGAGCGAGGGCGGGTGGCCGGCCGGGACCGGTCTGGGGCGCGCCGACCACCACCGGTGGCGGCGGTGGCACGCGCCGCGGACGTCCGCCCTCGCCGACGTCCGTGTCGTCGGGGTAGTCGCCGGTGAAGTCGTTGTCGAGGTCGAACTCCGTGTCGTCCCGCTCGGCGCGCAGGTGCGCCAGGCGCAGCTGGTAGACCACCGGCGCCACCGGCAGCTCGTCGCGGTCGCCGCTGCCGGGCCGGTACCGGTAGTTGTGGCGGCGGCGCGCGATCAGCAGCGCGGCGCTGACCGCGGCGGCCAGGCCGAGCCCGACGAACAGGTCCGGTCCCCAGCTGAAACCTGGCTCCCGTGTCGCCGAGGGGGCCGTGTTCGTGCCGGTCGCGGCCGGTGGCACCTGCTGGGTAGACGGCGCCTGTGGCGTTGCGGTGGCGGGTGGGAGGCTGGTTGGTGGCGTGGTGGTGGCCGGGGGCGCTGTGGTGGTCGGCGCGGGAGACGTCGGCTGTGACGGAGGATTGTCTGGCGGCACCGTCGGCCCGGTCGCGTCAGCGGGCAGCGTGAGTTCCTCGCCGGGGTAAATCAGGTTGGGATTGGTGAAGGTGTGGCCGTAGGGCTGGGGTTTGCCCTTGTTGAGGTCGAAGATCTCCGGCCAGCGGGCGGCGTCGCCGAGGGTGCGCGCCGCGATCCGCGACAGCGAGTCGTGCACGCCGTCCTGCGGTGCGGCGACAACCACGGACTCCGGATGTGCGGGCGCGCCCACGGCGGTGGCGTGGCGGCCGGTGGTCTGGGTGGCGAAGACGGCGGTGCGCACGGTCACCTCGCCGGCGGGCGTGGGGTGCTGCCAGGCCGGGGCGGTCGCCACCACGTGCGCCCCGGTGCCGAGCGCGGTGGCGGGCGACGTGGCCGGGGCCGGGGCGGGTCGGTTGCCCAGCACGGACAGCAGGACCGCGCCGACCAGGACGCCCGCCAGGGCGTGCATCGGACCGGCGGCCGAGAAGTCCGGCAACCGGGCCGCGTCGAAACCGCTGCGGGCAATGTCCACCGTGCAGCGGGCCACGTCGAGGGTGAACGCGGCCCAGGTGATCCAGCAGGCGCAGGCCAGGAAGTCCAGCAGGAACATGGTGGTCATCGGCCCGAGCAGCACACCTTGGACATCGGCCCAGGTCGGGACGTGATGAGGCAGGGGCCAGCCGATGAAATGCCACAACGCCCACGGCAAGCCCGCCACGAGCGCGAGCAGCACCGTGGCGGCGATCAGTCCACGCAGGGCCCGGCCGACGAACCGCAGCGTGCCGGCCACGACCCGCCAGGCGCGGCGACCCGCGCTCGGTGGCCGTGCAGGATTCCGGCGAGAAGGGTGCGATGGTGCGCTCACAACGTGCTCGATTCCTTGGCAGTACAGGGTTTACGGCCCGATGGTCACCGCCGCGCGGGGCATCGGGTGCCGCTCGGGCCGGGGCTCTGGCCACGGGTGCAGGGAGGTCATGCCACCTCCGCCGCGACACGCGCGGGCGCATCCGCGGCGTCCGCGGCGTCCGCGGCGTCCGTGCGCGCTACGGCGGGCTCGGACCGCGTGGAGGTCTGGCCGGTCGCCGGTGTCCTCGCCGCGGCGGGACGTCGGCTCGGGTCGCTCTTCGCGGCAGAACCTCCGCCGGTGGGCCGCTTGCGTTTGGTGCGGGTCGTGGTCCGGGCCGTGAGCCACCGGGTGAGATCCGGGGCCGGCACGTCGGTGAACCGGGCGAGTTCGTCGATGTCGATGACGTCCTGGGCGGCAGCGAGGACATCGCCGAGTTCGCGCTCGATGTCGGCCAGTTGCTCGGCGATGGCGGCCCGGCGCGCCGCGAGTTCGCCGACCTGCGCTGCCGCGGCGGATCGCTGGGCGCTGCGGGCGGTGTCGGCCTGCTCGACACGACGCTGGATCTCTTCGGTCGTAGCCATACGGGTTTCCTTTCCTCTGACGTGCCGCACCAGATGCGGGCGGACGGGCGCGGTCATGGCTCGATGGTCACCACACCCCGCTGCGGATGGGCGCTGCCGGTGCCGTGCACGGTCAGGCTGGAGATCCCGACCAGGCCCAGCAGTTGCGTGCCCTGGGTGGCGGTGATGGTGACGGTCACGGTGTCCCCGGAGACGGTCACGCTCCCCGAGGCGCCCACAGTGGCGAGGTAGCCCTGCGCGTCGGCGACCGCCTGGGTGGGCACGAGTTGCAGGGTGCCGGTGCTGCGGTAGGCGGACAGGTCGATGGCCTGGGCGCCGGCGCGGGCGGCGGCCTGCGCCTGGCCGTTGGCCTTGACCTTGGCCGACAGCGCCAGGCCGCCGTCCAAGGTCAGCCCGGCCAGGGCGAGGATCCCGATGGTGAGCACCACGACGAACGCGGTCACCCGCCCCTCGTCAGCCCGCCACCATCGCCGCCACCGTCGCTTCGGCCGAGCCCACCAGCTCGGCCGAGCGTGACGTCCTGGGCGGTTCACGAACCGCCCCCGGCGGCGTTCACCGTGACCGAGCGCCAGGTGTCGACCGGCTCGATCGCGGTGGCGGACAAGCGTTTCTGGCCCGGCACGCCGAGGATCAGCGCGTCACCGAAGTCCACGGCGCAGGTGAGGGTCACGCTCACCGTCCCGCCCGGACGCATCCCGCCGACTGCGGTGTCCACCGACAAGGACGCGCAGGTCACCCCGGCCGCCGACAGCGCGCTGGCGGCGGTGGACTGCGCCGCTGTCGTCGCGGTGGCGGGGGTGCGTTCGATGCTCGCCGCGCGGGCGGCCTCGTGTGCGGCGTCGTCGATGCGCAGCCGCGCGTCCACGCCGCGGTGGATGACCACGGCCACGAACACCAGCAGCATGATCAGGAACGGGGTCACCAGGGTGACTTCCGCCGCCACGGAGCCCCGATCGGCGCGCCACCACGCCACCTGCCACCCCCGGTGGCGGCGTTCGGTCCGCAGCGGCCGTCCTGTGCCACCGGACGGGCGTGTGGCGGCCGTCCGGGCAGGGCGCGGGTTCGGGGTCGTCGGCGCGGTCGTCATGGCCGGTCACCCGCCGCTGGCCAGATCGGGCACGAACCGTTCGACCGGGCCGACCGCCTCGGCGTGCACCGGCAGGCTCAGGAACGGGATCACCGAGCTGGCGGTCCCGGAGATCCGGATGGACGCCGACGTCGCGGTGCGGTCGGCGTTGACGCTGGCGCCGGTCAACGGGCCGCGCGCGAGCTGGTCGAGCATCTGCTGCGCGCCAGCAGCGCCCGCGGCCGCGGTGCCGCCCTGGGCTCGCGCAGCGGCGAGCCCTTGGGAGGCGGCGGCTTGGGCGATGTGGGTGGCGTGGCTCCACAGCGCGAACTGCACGATCGCCAGCAGCATCAACAGGAGCAGCGGTGTCGCGATCACCAGTTCGGCGCTGACCGCGCCACGGTCACCGGACAGCCGCCGTCGGATAGGATCTCGCCAACCCACCCGCGCGTGCGCGGACCGCCATCGACCGCCGCTGGCAGCGACACCGCCCCGCAGCGGCCGGGGATTGTGCTTGCCGCGCACCACGATTACATGCCCAGGTTGATGCCGTTGGCTTTGGCGGTGACCTTCGCGATGATGATCGCGATGATCGCCAACGCGGCCACCACCAGCAGCGCCGTCACCAGGACCGTTTCCGTTGAGTACCCGGCTTCGGGTTCGCGCCGCAGCACCTCCCACCGCGCCTTGAGCGCCGTCCACAATGCCACCACGTACAGGTGCATCGCGTTCTCCTCCCTTTCCACGATCCCCGCGCTCACAAGCCGTTCAAGACTTGCGTGAGTGCGGGGTAGGCGATGAACGCCAAGAAGCCCAGGAACAGCGCCATCACCGGCAGCGACATGCGTTCGGTGGCGGCCTGCGCGGCGCCTTCGGCGTCGGTGATCTGGTGCGTGCGCAACGCGCCGGCCTTGGCCGCCAGCGAGGTGCGGACCTTGGCGCCTTCGGTGCCGGCCAGGCTGACTGAGGCGGCCAGTTCGGACAGCTCGGTGACGTCGAGTTCCTCGCCGAGTTGGCGCAGTGTGGCCCACGGGGTGGTGCGGGTCAGGCGCGCGGTGTCCAGGGCGCGGCGGATCTGCTCGAACGCCCAGCCTCGGCCGATGGCGACCGAGTCGTTCAGCGCGCTGTCCACCCCGGCGCCCCCGGCCAGGGTGATCCACACCAGGTCCAGGTACGCCGAGAGGGCGTGGCGGAACCCGGTGCGCAGCCTCGCCGCGTCGGAGCGCGCTTGCAGGTCGGGCAGGAGAAATCCGGCGGCGGCCAGCACGAGCCCGGCGATGATCGGGACCTCGACGCCCAGCGACAACCCGGCCAGGGCAAGCAGCAGTTGCAGCACCACGGGTGCGAGCAGCCCGGCGATCGCCAGCGTCGCCTTCTCCGCCAGGTGGGTCGCGACCGGGCGGCCGATGACGGCCAGATCGCGGGCCAATCGTTCGCCGGGCAGGCCGAGCGCGCGCAGCGGCGCGATGAACGGGCGGCCGAGCCGGGCGGCCCAGCCGGTGTCCTCGGTGGCCAGGATCGGCGGCGGCGCCGGTGGTGTCGTGCTGCGGGCCAGGACGGCGCCGAGGGCGGGGCGGGGCGGGAACAGCCATACGGCCAGCGCCCAGAGGCCGATGCCGAGCCCCGCTCCCAGAACGAGCGCGGTGATCATGGGTGTCACACCTGCCTTTCGGCGACCATCGGAGTCTGGTTCGCCGTGGTGTCCGCGGTCAGCGAGAGGAAGCGGTCTGGTTCGGTGACGGTGGCGATGCGCACCAGCCACGCGAACCCGAGTCCGAACAGGACTCCGATACCCAGCAGGACGACCTGTCCGCCCGCGGAGTCGTAGGCGGCCAGGTACGGCCGGTTGAGCAGCACCACGGCCACGGCGAAGCACAGCGTGGTGCCCACGATCACCCGCACGCTGGTTCGGGTCCGGGCGCGCCCGGCCTCAACCCGCATCCGCATCGAGGCTTGCTCGCGGGCGGCGTGCGCCAGCGAGCCGAGCAGGTCGCCGAGTTGACGGGCCTGCTGCTCGGCGGCCAGCACCAGCGCGGCGATCACCAGGTCGCCGGTCGGGTCGGCGAGTTGGTCGGCCAGGTGACGCAGGGAGGGCGCCAGCCGGTCGCCATTCTCGATGCGGCCAGCCAGCTCGGTGATCTCGCCGCGGATGGCCGGCGGCGCCAGCGGCGCGGTCGCGAGGATGGCCTGCTCCAATCCGGCGGCGGCCGAGAGCGTGTCCCTGAGCATTTCCGTCCAGGTCGCGATGGCCTCGATCCGGGCGACCCGGCGCGCGTGCTCGGGATCGCGGCCCAGCACGCGGGGCAACGCCCAGACCGCCAGCCCGGCCAGCACCGCGCCAACCACCCAACCGGTCGCCACCCCGGCCAGCACACCCACCGCGACGGCGAGACCGGTCCGCAGCGCCTGGCGCTGATCCTTCGGTGCGGAGGGGATGCGGCGAGACCGGGCGCGGCCGAACGGTCCGGACCGCCGGTTCCGGTCCACGCCGCGCCAGCCGATGATCACCAGCAGCAGGCCGACACCCACACCGACGCCGAGCAGGGCCGAGAGGCCGGTGGTGGCGCTGATCGTGATGTTCCCGCCTGCGATCATCGCGGCCACCAGCCGTCGGGCTCCTCCAGCACACCGGGGTCGAGCCCGGCGTCGACGAGGTCGTCGAGGGTGTCGGTGCGCAGCGCCCCGGCCACCGGACGGGCGCGCCGGTCCGCGCCAGGCCGGTAGACCTCGTTCGAGATGACCTGGGGGCCGTCGGCGCCGACGACCTCGCGGATCGAGGACACCACGCGGGTCGTGCGGTCCAGGCCGCGCGCGAGGTGCACCACGAAATGCACCGCCGAGGCGACCAGCAGGTTGGTGGCCTCCAAGGGAAGGCGTTCGGGGCCTTGGGCGGCGTAGGAGGCCAGCCGGGTGAAGGCGATCCGGGAGCTGCTCGCGTGGAGGGTGGCCATGGAGCCGTCGTTGCCCTGGGACATGGCGTTGCACATCGGGATGACCTCCGGGCCGCGGATCTCGCCGACGATCACGCGGTCCGGGCTCATGCGCAGGCCCCAGCGGACGAGTTCGGCCTGGGAGATCGCGCCCTCGCCTTCGACGTTCGGCTCGCGGGCCTGGAAGGCGGTCACGTCGGCGTGGATGTCCGGGTCGCGGTCCAGGCCGAGTTCGAAGGCGTCCTCGATGGTGACGATGCGTTCCATCGGGTCCATTTCGGACGCGAGTGCGCGCAGCAGGGTGGTTTTGCCCGCGCCGGTGCCACCGTCGATCACGATGTTCTTGCGGGCCTTGACCATCGCGCGCAGGAACTGCTCCAGACCGGGATCGATCGTGCCGCGGGCGCGCAGCTCCGGGAGGGTCACGGTGAGGTAGCCGTGCCGGCGGATCGACAGCGAGGTCACCCCGCCCGCCGTGACGCCCATCGCCGCGAACAACCGCTCCCCGCCGGGAAGTTGGAGGTTGACCGCCGGGGAGCCGTAGTCGAAGCGCCGTTCCTGACTGGACGCGCGAGCCGCCAACAGGCGCACCAGGTCCGTCAGCTCCTCGTTCGAGCCCGCGATCGGGGCGACCCGCGCGCGGCGGCCGTCGTTGTACTGCACGAACACCCGGTCGAAGCGGTTGGCGTTGATCGTCTCCACCGTCGGGTCGTCCAGCAGCGGCTGCAGGCCGGCCATGCCGAACAGTTCGTTGATGACCTCGGTGATCACCCGCTGCTCGACATCGCGGCCGACCAGCGAGCGGTCGGCCATCAGCTCGTTCTCGGAGTGCACGGCCACCGCGTCGTCCAGGATCGCCCGCGCCAGCTCGCGGCGGGCCTCCCTGGTGACCGGGGCGCCGGTGCGGCGCTGCTGGGCGTCCACCCGCTGCGGCAGCTCGGCGCCGAGGGTGTCGCGTAGGTGCTGGCGCAGCCGCCCGACAGCCTCGGTGTTCTGTGTCGCTTCCGGACCGCCCGGCGGTGACTGCGCGGCGCTGGGGTGGTGCGGCTGCCCGGCCGGTGCTGCCCAGCTGGGGTGACCGGACGCGCCGGGCGGTGGCCAGCCGCCGCCGGGTGGCTGCCCGTGCTGCTGGTGGGGGCGCAGGGGCACCGGCGGCGGATAGCCGTTGGATGGATGGCCGTTGGTCGGGTGGTTCATGACGCGTGCCCTCCGCGTGAGGTGTTCTCCTGGTTCGGCTGTGGGGGCGCCGGTGCGAGCCGCAGCCCCGTGGCCGAGACCGGGTTGGCGGGCACGCCGGGCACCGGGCGCAGGACCGGCACCGGCTGGCTCTCCACCGGCCCTTGCCGCGGCAGCGCGGCGGGTGGTTCCTGCTCGGCGAGCAGCACCTTCGCGACCTTGTGCGCGACCTGCCCCAACGCCGAATGCGCCGGCCCGCTGCGGCCCCATCGCAGCGAGCGGGGCCGCCCGCACAGCACGGCCGCCCCGTGCGGATCATCCGGAACCCGGCCCAGCGGCAGGACACCGAGTTCACGGGCGACCTCGGCCGGGGCATACCCGTCGCCGACCAGCAACATCGCCGGATGCGCGGTCCACCGGCCGATCGCCGGCAGCCGGCGGGCCAGGTGCGCGAGGTCGTCGGCGTGCGCACGGGTCAGCAAGACCATCGCGTCGGCCGAGCGCACGATCGGCATCGCCGGAGACCCGGCGTCGATCCGGCCGCAGTCCACGATCACCACCGTGTCCGGCAAGTTCGCGGCGGCCCGCAGCACGCCCGCCCCGGTGGTCGGGTCCGCCAGCGCGGACAGCACCGCCCGCGCGCGGTCGGCGTCCGGTGGCGCGGCCACCACCGGCAGGCCACCTGGCAGGGTTTGCGTGTGCTGCCACAACAGCGCCGGGTCATCGCTGCGCCGCGCGGCGACCGCCAGGCTCACCAGTCCCGGCGTCGACTCCAGCGAGAACCGCGTCCCGACGTCCCCGCCGGAGGGGTCGGCCTCCACCAGCAGCGCGCGCGAGGGCGAGGGCCAGCGCGCGGCCAGCGCGACCGAGAACGTGGTCACCCCAGGCGACCCTTTCACCGACAGCACCGCCACCAACATCACTGACCACTTCCCGCAAGCATCACGATCGACAACTGGCCCGCGGGCACGGCGGCGACCTGGCGGGCGGCGGCCTGGGACAGCTGCACCGACACCACCGTGACCTGCTGATTCGCCGGACTGGTCACGCTGGTGACCACCGCCGGCCACACCGTCGTGGAATCCGGCGTCGGCGGGCTGGCCAGCGCGGCGCCCGACTGGCCGGGCACGAACACCACCGACACGTGGCTGCCCGGCGACACCTCCACCGGGAACTGGCCCGCCTTCAACGACAACGCCGCGATCGCCTGCCCCGCCGCGGGAACACCGGCACCGCTCACCGCGTCCAGGGTCAGCAGCGCACCAGCGGGCAGGCTCTCCGACATCGTCTTCCCCACCACACTGGCCGCCTGGCTGGAGTCCACAACAGACACGCCGGGGTCGACGGCGACG
Source organism: Amycolatopsis benzoatilytica AK 16/65 (assembly GCF_000383915.1). Taxonomy (NCBI): domain Bacteria; kingdom Bacillati; phylum Actinomycetota; class Actinomycetes; order Pseudonocardiales; family Pseudonocardiaceae; genus Amycolatopsis; species Amycolatopsis benzoatilytica. Next base: position 7,038,330 of record NZ_KB912942.1, on the reverse strand, counting down.
TTGACCTGCTTGAGATCCTGCGCGGTCAGCACCTGCCCGACCGCCACCGGCCGGGCCAACGCCAAGACGGGTTCCCGGTTCCCGGAGTTCAGCGACACCACCAGGAACGCGGCGGCACAGGCCAGCACGAGCAGGGCGCCCAGCAGCAGGTGCGGGACGCTGCGGCGCCGTTTCGTTCCGCGCAGCCGCGAGGCGGGCTTCTTGCCGTCCGCGACCCAAGAACCACTGGCCGGCGCCGTGCGTCGGTCGGTGTCCGGCTGCGTGATGTTGGTGGTCACGCCGGTACCTCCTCCGGGCATGGGGGTAGTGCGCCGCGTCGCCGAGGTTGTTCAGCGAGCGGAAGGACGAGCTGTTGTTTGTGTTGTTATGACAGGAGGTGCTGCCCCTGTGAGGGTCAGCCGCCGCCGTTGTTGTTGAGGGCTTGGGACTCCGCGACCCGGAAGGCCGCGTTGCCGGTCGTGGTCATGTCCGGGAAGGTTCCGCCCTGGCCCGCGCCCGCCCAGGTGACCGTCCAGTGCACCGTCGCGGTGACCGGAAACGCTTGTCCCGCCTGGCTCGCCGAGGAGGCGTGGTAGGTGTGGCCGCAGTCCGGCGAGGACGCCTTCGGGTCCGTGCCCGGCCGGAACGGGGCGCCCGCCCCGGTGCACGTCACCGTGCTGCCATCACCCATCGACCACGACACCGACGTCGGCGTCGCCACCGCGGTCACCGACACGCCGGGCACCGAGGCGGTCGCCGAGACCGGCCCCCAGCCGCTGGACAGCCACATCCACGTCGGCAGATTCACCAACTGGTCACCGGCCGGGTTCGCCGCGATCGTCGGCGTGGGCAGCCGCAACTGCTTACGCGCCATCGCCGCCAGCTCGGCCGGCGAGGGCAACTGCGCCGCACCGGGCTGCTGCCCATCGGGAATCCACACCGGCGGCCGGTACAAGGCGTCGACGGCCCCCGGACCCGTGCACTTCCACACGTACCAAGCTCCCGGCTGTCCCGGAGCCGGGCCATCCGCCGGCAACGCGAGCACCGCCGTGCGCGCCACGTTGACAGGGCGGGAGAACACCGCAGGCTGCGCTGTCGCGACACCGGAGTCCAGCGGACGGGTGTAGGCGGCGGTGACCACACCACCGGAGGGAGGCTGATAGTCGCTCTTGACGTAAGAGCAGTTCGCCAGATTCGAGTTGCCGATGATCGTGTCACCGGGGTTCGGATCAGTGTTGCCGTTGCCGGAATTACCCGAGCCCGGATGCCCAGGCTTGTTGTCGCCGTTGCCCGAGTTGCCGCCCGGCTTGCCGCTGTCGCCGCCTTTGCCCGCGCCAAGATCGCAGACCGGGGCAGGCATCTGATTGCACATGGTGCTGCCGTAGCCGTCATCGGCGAAAGCCGGTGCCACGCCGCAGATTCCGCCGACAACCACGAGCCCGGTCACGATCGCGATGCTTCGTAGTCTCAGCATGTTCCCGCCTCGTGGACGCCGTACTCCGAGACCTTCCAGGATCCATCCGACTGCTTCTGCACGATCGCGTTGACGAGGTGCCGGCCGCCGGGCGTGTCATTGGCGAGCTGCCCGGTGTCCGCCTTGTACTTCAGCCAATGGGAACCGTCGGAGCAGTCCGTGATCACGATCTTGTTGGGATTGTCAGGCGGGTCCGCAGAAGTCACCGTGGGCTGGAAAGTGGGTTCTCCCTTGGTGACCAGGCCGTTGTAGTGGTCGGCGTACAACGATCGCGACATGTTCGTCAGCGCGATCCCGGTCGCGTACTGGCCCAGCTTCGGTGACTGCCAGTCCGATGTGGTCCCCGCCGCGACGAAGTCCTGCCACATGCCCCGATAAGCCGCGAGCGCATCTTGCTTCGCTCTGTCCACAACGGACAACGTGGTGGTCGGGGAAGCTGAAGTCGACGCCTGTCCGGTTGGTTGTGTCGTGCCACGTGACGGGTCGCTCGCCGTGCCGGAACCACAAGCGGCCAGCGCCAGCACCGCAGCTCCGACCGCGAGCGCCGCCGCCCGGCGTCCCCCCAGGATCACGACATTGCCGGCGACCACAACCCACCCCCAGACGACAGAGGACTTGGACTAACATCAAGTGACACTCACCACGTCTACACCACTGACCCCCACTGACTGCAAAGTGTGCTGGTCACTGACTTTGAAGTCGGAAGGGTAATTTCTACAAATTTCACCCTTTCGGCCTAGTGACAATCACTGTCCGGGGTCGCGTCAGGTAACACTGGGAAGGTGACCAGCAGCTTTCCGGGGGTGACGAGTGGCGATTCGGCTACTTCCTGTTACTGATGGCGGCGCTGACTGATGTCCGCCGCGTTCATCACCGCGTGGACGGGCGTAGGAGTCCTCACGGGCGCGGCGCTTGCGCTCTGCTACCGGCGACTGCTGACGACGGTCCCATCCGCACCGCGCGTCACGCACCCCATGGCCACGCTGCTGACCGCGCTCGCGTTCGGCGGGCTCGCCTGGCGCTTCGGTCACCAGTTCGACCTGCTGCCATACAGCGTCCTCGCCGCCCTCGGCGTCACACTCGGCCTGATCGACCTCATCGAGCAACGACTGCCCAGCGTCCTCGTCTACTCCGGCGCCGCTCTCGTCGGCGCGCTGCTGGCGACCTCAGCGATCCTGCATTCCCGAGGACCAGACCTACTGCGCGGGCTGGCCGGCCTGGCGATCCTCGCGGCCTTCTACCTCGTCCTCGCGCTGGCTTCCAGGGGAGGATTGGGGGCCGGCGACGTGAAATTGGGCGGACTGCTCGGGTTGGCCCTCGGCTGGCTGAGCTGGTCGGCCCTCATCACGGCCACGTTCCTTGGATGGTTCGCCGCGGCCCTCGCGTGGTTGATCCTCCGGCTGGCACGGCGGCAAGCGCGGGGCTCGCCGCTGCCGATGGGGCCGTTCCTGGTGCTGGGGGCCTTTGTCGCCGTGCTGGCTTCCGTTCGTTGACGGCGGAGGTGTTCAACGGCAAGTCGGGGGTGGCCGATACGTTCGCTTCGGCGGTGGCAACTTGGAGGGGGCAGTGTGACGACCGGCAGGACGCTCTTCCTCGAAGTATGGGGCTACGACTATCCATGCTCACAGTGCCAACGCCCGATGACCTGGGTCTTCGGGTTACGGCCGTGGTATCGGCCCGCAGTCGGTGAACTGGTCACCTGCGACAAGCCGATGGCGGTGGACGTCGCCCGCGACATCCTGGAACGCGAAGGCCGCGGCGACCTGGCCGCCCAGTTGCGACCACGCCCGCTCGGTGCGCGCGGTGCGAGTTTCAACCCGAACACCTGCGCGGCGTGCGGTGACCAGGCGGACTGGCATGCGTTGGACGACGTGATCATTCGTGCGCTGCATGACGATTTCCCCGTGCTGGCACGGGCGCGCGTCGAGGTCGCGCGGTGGCGCGAACTGACCCAGGAGCGGACGTACGTGATCGCGTTCTGACGGCGAACGTCGGGCGGCTCAGGGATTCACCGGCCGAGTGCCCACCAAAGCGCCTCGTCGGCGCCGGAGCAGATCGTCCGGTTCTCCTCTGGACGGTAGACGCGCCCGGTGACCAGGTGATGTTCCGCGACGACTTGCTCGGCGGTGGGCGCGCCATGGCTCCATTGCCAGCGGGAGCCGGGGCACACGTCGGCTTGGCCGCGAACCCATAGCAGGGCGTGGCGCTTGCCGTCGATGTAGGGGTCGCCCGCGTGGCTGGCGAGTTGGTCCACCTCGGCCGCGATCTCATGGGCGGGGCGCAGCCGGACGGCGGGGTCCGCGATCCCGAGCGCCCGCGTCACGGTAGCCGGATCCTGCCTGGTGGCCTCGAGGATGTCCAACGCGACGCAGCCTGGCCACGGGTACGGACGCCGCATGCCAGACAGCCAGACTTCCGGTTCGTCGGAGCGGCTGCCATTACGCCACAGCTGAGCGAAGAAACTCCCGATGCCTTCGTCGTAGCCCCAGATGCTCTGCTCGTCCCAGCCTGGCAGGTCCAGCATGTCGGTGAACTCGTAACCAGGTTTGCGCGCGTGGTTCCGGGACGGGTCAGGGGTCGACACGATGTCAGGCCGTTCCTTTCGCCTTACCTGCGTGCGGCTGGGGTCGATGCGGTTCTTGTGGGCCTGCCCTTGGGCAGCGGGCCTGGTGGCGGGTGACGCCGGAGGGGGAGTCGACGTCACCTCCACCACCAGGGGTTCTTGGGGCTAGCGAGGTTCCAGGGAGCGTCGTGCTGGGGCGCGGCGCTCAGCTGGCGAGCGCGGCGAGGGTGGGATGGTCGAACTCGCCCTCACGTACGCCCGCGAGGTAGGTCTGCCACTCGCCACTGGTGTAACACAGCGTTACAGCCGTGTCGGCTCCGCGCAGGATCGCGCCGCCGTCCGGCGTCGTCTCGACGCTCAGCACGCCGTTGGTGCCCACATCGGCGCGCCCGGTCAGTTCGTCCAGCCAGACCATCCACTGGGCGGCCGTGACGGTGATGATCGGTTCCCGTCCGGGGTGGTTGGCGGGATTGCGCCGGTACTTGCTGTCCCGGACCCCTACGCGGTCGCCGTCGAATCGTACTTCGACGCAGTTGTTCGCGTTGGACGAGAAGGATGACTTGAACCAGCCGTTGTGGTTCGGAGCGTTGGGGGGCATCGGGTAGCTCACCTCGATCATGTTATCTCCCTGATGCGCCGCTTGATCAGGTCCAATGACTCCTGTGGGCTCAGGGTACGCCCGAGGGCTTCGGCGTAGGTCAAGCTCAGGTCCCGTACCTGCCCCTCGTCGTCGATGATGCCAGCGGCGGTGACGGTCTCCTGCCACGCCAAGGTAGGCAGGCGGGTGCTGGCGAAGTCGATCAGGTGGAAGGTCGACGCGCCGAACGCGCCGCACCCGGTCGCGGTGAACGGGATGACCCGGAGGTCGACCACATCGGGATGTTCTTCGATGACCTCTGTGAGGTGGATCAGCTGGTCACGTAGGACCTGCGGCCCGCCGGTCTCCTGCATGAGTGCGGCCTGGCTGACGATGGCGGTCAGGTGCAAGGGGTCCTCGCCGGTGATCCTCTCCTGCCGCCGCATCCTCACCTCGACGCGCTGGTCGACCTCGACCTGGCGGATGGTGGTGATCTCGGAAGTCATCAACGCTCGGGCGTACGCCTCGGTCTGCAAGAGACCGGGGATCAGCAGGCTCTCGTACGTTCGGATGGCCTGGGCGCCGTGTTCCAGTCCGTACAGGCGCAGCGTGTCCTCAATGAACAGGGCGGAGTAGCGCGCCCACCAGCCGCGCAGTTTGGCGGCCTCGCGCAGTTCCAGAAGTTCGCGCTGCTCCTCCTCGTCGAACTCGAAGGCGTTCAGCACGCTCTTGAGCTTCTCCTCGGAGAGGATCTTGCGTTCGTTCTCGACCGCTGACCAGTAGTTGCGCGAGAACCCAAGCGTCGCGGTGATCGTCTGCACCTCCATGCCCAGCTGGTCACGGCGCTGGCGCAGCCGGAGCGCAAGTTCCCAGCTCGCGACTGTGGGAGATGAGGGTGGCATGCCCGTTCCTTCCGGCTGAAGCGATCCGCGTGCGCACAGGTAATCGTACACCGGACCTGTTCGCAACCCTTGACACTGATGCGATGTTGGTTACTGTAACCAAATCATAGCCCATGTGAAGCATGAGTTATAGCTACTCGATGCGTTCCAGTTGGTTGGCCCGGTAGGAGGTGCTAGCGGTGACTTCATCCGACGTGGCTAGTGCAGGTTTGGCCGGGCTGACGATGCTGGCGGGCCTGGGACTGGCAATCGGCCCGATCTGCGGCCTGAGCTGGTGGTCCGAGCACCGGCGTATCCAGCGAGCCCGCGCCGCGTCCCTCCAGGAACACCGGCCGCACTCTGATCACCCCCCGCTGCCCGGTGAGCAGGAACGGTGCCCCGACCCGACCCTGCTCACCGGGTCTTCCACCAACCCCAGCCCAGTGCGCCACAGCGGCCAACACCCGAACACCGGGGACGTGCGCGGCGCCGACGCACGGATGGCCACGCTGGGCGCACCTTCCCGCCGACCCGTACGACCAGGCCGCCGTTCCCGCAGGCGGCCAGGCACCGCGACCCCGAGCGCGGGGTCGTACGGGTCGGCCCCGGCCCACGGCGAGCGGTGACCCCACGATGGGCAGGCACCAGCGCACGACATCGGTAATCCGACTCCTGGCCCGGTTGGGATGGCAGCGTGACGCCGACCTATGGACGGTCCGCTGCCGTGACGGGCGCGGCCGACGAGCACGCCTGCGCGTCCAACTCACAACGAACGGGGTCGCCCTGACTCCATCCTCGCCGGGGCCATGGCTGCTAACTCCCCTGGAAGCCGGGCGCCTGCGCGCAGCCGTGCGAGACGCGCTACTCAGCTTCGACCGGCTCGGCGGCGGCGAACACGGCGATGTCGCCGCCCGTCCCAGCGCACGAGCCAACCAACCGGTGGTGCCGCACCAAGCCGGCACGCCGGCTGTCCGCCAGCACCTTCAGCTCGATCCGCCCGCACGGCCCTCGGTGGCCGAGATCGCTTCCCGCGCCGCTGCACCAGCGGCATCTCCCTTGGAGGTCAGCCATGACCATCGCGATGCCACGCCCCCAGACCAGCACACCCGCCGCACCCCAGTGGCTGCGTGACCTGGCCGCCGCCCGCACCCAGTACGAGGAACTCCTCGGCTGGCCGGTCACGATCGACGTGACGCCGCGCAGGCTGGCGGTGGCTGTCGGGCAGGCGCTGGACGCCGTGACCATGCCCGCCACGCTTGGTGCCAGCGTGCTGGCCGAACTGCAGATCTCCATGCTCGCCGGCCCGGTGATCGCCGACCCCGGCGGTGGCACGTGGTGGACGTTCCTCACCGCCCCCGCAGCCAGGTCTCGGCCCGACCTTCCCGCCGAACTGCACGCCCGAAAGGTCCACCTCACGCCTCGGGGCGCGCACGTGATCGTCCCCAAACACATCGGGGACGGCGAATCGTCGCAGTGGATCTCACCACCCCAGCCACACCGGGACTTGCCGCCGTGGTCGGTCGTCATCGGCGCGACCCGGCGCGTGGTCGACCACCTGGCCTCCGCCGACAACGGCTGACCGCCGTCCGCCGCCCTGAATCCGAGCCACGTCCCGGAGGTTCTCGTGAGCGCCGTGCACGACGCCACCCACGCCGAGGTGCGCGCGATCCCCTCGACGACGCGTGCGCACCTCGGCTCGGGTCGGACCGCGACCGCTGATCAGCTCGCGGCAGGCGGCTACTGATGGTGGCGCGGGACGATCGAGAGTTCTTGGCGCGCGTGGCACGCATCAACCAGGCCCTGGCCGCCAGCGCGCTGCCCCTGATCAACAACACGCTGGATGACCACGACCTCCACGGGCTCGGCGCAGAGCTGATCGCGATCGGCGAGGAGTTCCTCCAGCGAGCGCACCGCGCCCTCGACACCGGCCAGTCCACCGACGTGATCGACGGAGAGATCGTAGCCACGACAGACACTCCACACAGGACGATGTCGTGATCGGGCGGTTTCACCCCGAACCGGGCAGGCTGCTCGGTGAGATCCGCGACGCCGCCATGGACTACGTCGAGCACGGATGGCACATCCAGCCGGGTACCTATCAAGTCCACGGGTCCCGCCATTGGCATGGCCACCCGCACGCTGACGGTCTAGAACCCATCGCCCACCCGTGGAGCGACGCCGGCATCGCGGACACCGACCTCGCGTGCGAGGTGTGGACGCGGCGTCCCTACGCGATCCTGCTAGCCTGCGGCCCCGTCGTCGACGCGCTTGAAATCCCCGCCGCGCTGGGAGCGGGTCTCACGCAGCCGCTGCGTGCCGCTGACTGCCTGCCACCGACCGTTGTCACCCCGTTCGGCACCTGGCTACTGCTGACCAGCCCCGGCGAACCAATACGACTCGATCTCGCCCAGCAGCCCGGTATCGGCGTCCGGCGCAGGGGGACATGGATCGCGCTGCCTCCCACGACACACGGCCACCTGCCCTACCGATGGCGCATGCATCCTCGCGCAGTGGGCTGGTCAGTGCCCAGCGCGCGAGCAGTCCAGCACGTCCTCGCCGAAGCGGTCACGCCCGCGTACCGCCGATCGCCTCATGCCGGGGCTGCGGGCCTGGCGCGGCTGCCGTTCGGGCAGGACGGCGGATCAGGTGGTGGGACGCGATGAACGACGACGCCAGCCAGGCCGCCGATGACGAGCGTGCCGCGATCGACCGCATCGCCCGGCTGCGGGCCATTGGTTTCGCGGTGGTCCCCCTTCCCAACCTCCTCGGCTATGTCGACGGACTGCTCGCCACGCGATTCCGCGACGGCTGCGTCGAATCGGTGATGATCCGCGGACCGGAGTGCGCTATCGCCACCCAAGTCCCCAACGTCTTCGACCCGGCCAACCCGTTCGCCGAGCCAGAAGCCCTCTGGAGCCGCGCCGAAACCGTCGTGAAGGTCGTTGACGAGATCCTCACCGAGCCTGGCCGCGTCCAGATCCGCCCGCCTCCTCCCGTCAGGACGTCGCGGGCACCCCGTCACCGCAAGCCGCCGCCGGGCGTGGCGGCACCGGCACGCGAGCCGGTGTGGCCGTCCCAGGAACCCCCGACCACCGCGCCACCCACCGACACGGAGAGGAGGTGATGGATGTGGACACCCAGCCCTACGAGCCGCCGGAGCTGACCGACCTCGGCGAGGTCACCGAGTTCACCCTCGGCAACGCCGCCGACGACACGGCTGACATGAACACCGCCCGCTACTACTGACCGGCCCGATGCCGAGGCGGCCCGAACCATGCGTGTTCGGGCCGCCTCCGCTCCTTGGCACGCAAGGGTTCCCGATGACTGGCACTGGCACCGCAGCACCCCGATGTTTCCTCGGTTGGGTTGGACCAACACCGCAACCACCGACGCTACCCACCGGGCGCACGCCCGTATGGGCATCCTCAAGACCATTGTGGACAGTCGGCGACTGGGGAGCACACGAGGTGCGGACCGTCACCGAATACCCTGTGCGGGCGACGTTCCTGGGCACCTGCCTGGCAACCGATGACGAACTCCACCACGTCCTGCGGGCCGCGGTGTCCGAGTCCCGGCTCGACGTTCTGCAAGAACTACCGGGCTCCTACGCCGTGGTGGCCGACGACGGTCACACCGTGCACGTGCTCACCGACCGCGCCGGCCTGCACCCGGTCTTCCACATCCGCTTCGGCGAGGGCACCCTGTTCGCCTCCAACGCGCTCCCGCTGGCCGCCCTCCACCACCGAAACCTCGGCGAAGGCGTCAACCCCGCAGCCGTCGCGGCGGGCCTGTTCCTCCCCGATCTTCCCGATCCGTTCGGACCGGCCAGCGTGTTTCGCGGCGTCGAACGCACCGGCCCCGCCCACGCGCTGGCACTGCACCCACAGCGCCCCGCCCAAACGCGCCGACTCACGAGCACGGTGCAACCGGCCAACACCGAGGAAGCACGCTCCCTCCTTCGTGACGCCCTGCGGACCGCCGTCGACCGCCGGGTACACGGCGCGAGCAACCTGAGCACGGACCTGTCCGGGGGCCTGGACTCCTCCACCCTCGCCGTGCTCGCCGCCCAGGCCGGCGGCGTGCCGGTCGCCGTCACCTACGCCGACCCGTACGCGATCAACGACGAGGACGTCCACTTCGCCCGCAGCATCGCGGTCACCGAGCCCCGGCTGCACCACGTCGTCATGGCCGGCGACGACACCACGCTCCCGTTCACCGCGATGGACTCCACGCCGGTCACCGACGAACCCAGCCTCGACACGGTGATCATCGCCAGGACCCGGCACCGCCTCACCCCGGCACTCGCTCACCACAGCCAGTGCCACCTGACCGGCGACGGCGGCGATGTCGTCCTCACCGCGCCGGGCCTGACCTACCTGGGCGACCTCGCCCGCGCCCGACATCGGCGATCACTGCGCCACGAAACCAGCGGATGGGCACGCCTGCGGCACCATCCAGCCCGCCAGGTTCGCCGCGCCGCGCACAAACTAGCCCGCACGTCCTGGCCCGACACGCTCCGGCACCTCGCCGACCAGCTCACCAACCCCCACCTGACCACCCCAGCCCGGCGGACACTGGCCGAACACCTTGCCTGGGCCGCGTTGTCCCCAGCAGCCTCATGGGGAACCCTGCGCACCCGGCGAGGACTGGCCGGCCGACTCTATGCCGCAGCGGCCCAGCTCCCGAACGGCATTCGTCCCGACTGCGCGGACGCGGTCGCGCAGCGCGCGATCCGCTGGCACGGCGCGGCCACCCGCGGCTTCAGCCAGATCACTCGAGCCCTGGGCACCCCCGTGCAGGCGCCTTTCCTGGACAACCAGGTCATCAACGCCTGCCTGACCGTCACCGCCGTCGAGCGCACCACCGTCGACCAAGCGAAACCGCTGCTGGCCGCCGCCGTCGGCGACCTTATGCCAGCCGGTCTACTGGACCGGCGCACCAAGGGCGACTACACCGCCTGCGAGTACCACGGCCTGCGCGCCAACGCCGACACACTCCGGGCGCTGCTGGCCCATCCACGGCTCGCCGACCTGGACATCCTCAACCCCGACGGCCCCCGCGAGGCCCTGCGACTCGGTTTGGCCGGCGCGACCGCCCCGCTCGGCGGGCTCGGCGCGGTCATCGCCACCGAAACCTGGCTACGCACCCTGGACACCCTCGACCCCACCGGATGGTGGGAACCTCACACCCCACAGGAGGAACAACAGTGAACGCCCTCGCACCCGCACCGAACGTGCACCACGTCAGCACCACCGACGGAACAGTGCTCCTGGACACCGAGCGAGGCCGGTTGTACGGCATCAACCCCACCGGCAGCGCCATCTGGAAAGCCCTGTCCGACGGCCACAGCGTTGAGCAGATCACCCGCGACCTGACCGCCCGCTTCGACGCCCCACCCGACCGCGTCCGCGCCGACGTCACCACCCTGGTCGCCCAGCTTCGCGACCGCGGACTGCTCGACACCACCGGCTGACCGCCATGAGCACCCCCATGGCACTCGACGCCACCGGCCGCACATCGCCAGCGAGCCGAAGCGACCGGCTGCTCGCGCCGCTGTGCCTCATCCTGGCCAGCAGCCTTCTCCGGCTCCGCTTCGGCCGCGTCCTCGCCCTCGCCCGCTGGACCACCCGACGATGCCGCCGACCCGCGACCCTCGCCGAGGCGACCAGCATGACCAGCGCCATCCGCGCCGCCGCCCGCCACCGCGCGGGCCGCGTGGCCTGCCTGGAACGCTCCCTGGCCACCGTCATCCTCGCCGGGCTCCACCGCCGTTCGGTCCAGTGGTGCATCGGCGCACGCCTCATGCCCTACGCCTCACACGCCTGGGTCGAGCTCGACGGGCACCCGGTCGGCGAGCCCGAGCACCGTGACCGCCCCTACCACGTCCTCGTCCGCATATAACCCCGCATTCCGCCCACAAAGGATCACTATGCCCAGTTACTCGCCCGCCCTCACCGCCGCGCTGGCCGCCATCGACGAAGACGCCTTCGTCCGCCGCACCGACGGCACCCTCGTCGCGCAAAGCTCGTCACAACAGATCATCGCCGACCTGATCAACCGCCTCGACCTCCAACCCGGCATGACCGTGCTGGAAATCGGCACCGGTACCGGTTACTCCACCGCCCTGCTCGCCCACCTCGCCGGCGCCGAGGGCCACATCGTCAGCGTCGACGTCGTCACCGAACTCGTCGACCGCGCCCGCACGCTCCTACCGGCCCACGGCTACCCCAACACCACCGTCCTGCGTGCCGACGGCGTCCAAGGAGCCCCCGAACACGGCCCGTTCGACCGCATCATCGCCTGGGCCACCGCCCCACACCTGCCCGCCGCCTGGATCACCCAGCTCGCCTTCAACGGCGTGATCGTCGCACCGATCGCGTTGGCACCGATCAGCAAAAGCGGAATCGGCACCCGCATCAGGCTCACCGACGACACCACCCCGTACATCGACCAACTCTTCCCCGCGGGGTTCGTCGAGATGCACGGCCAAGAACTCGACCAATGGCTCATCCCGCCCTACGGCATCGACGTCGCCTGCCGAGACGACACCGGCCGAGCCTCCTGGCTATCCAGCCCATGGCTACGCAGCCCCGAGCAATACCTCCAGGGACAGCACCTACTCGACAACCTGGCCACCAAACGGCGCGAGATCAGCGGCCCCCTGGAACCGGGCGAGCCCGCCGCCGACTTCCGCGCCTGGCTGCTCACCACCCAACCCGACGGACTCACCACCGCTGCGCTCGGCGACCCCACCTGGCGCATCGGCCACGCCCACCCCACCGGAGCCGCCCTCACCGACACCAGGACCGCCACCACCATGATCACCGCTGGCGATCCTGACGCCATCGACGTACTCCTCACGTGGACCACCAGGTGGCGCGATACCGGACGTCCTGGGCTTGCCGACTTCGGGGCCAACCTCACCGCGTTCCACGATGGCTGGACCGTCAGCGCAGGCGTGGACTGACCCGTTCCACGGGCGTGGAGCTTGCTAGCCGACGCGGTCCACCCCGGCTTCGCCAGCAAGATCGGCAGTAAACCACCTGCGTAACGCGTTGACGACGACCTACAGTTGGAACGCCAGGTCGGCCCGTGGGGTATCTGCTGCGGCTGGTAGCGTCCTGGCGGCAGCGTGTAGCCATGACCAGGATCGATTCGAGGACTGACGCATACCATGCTTGACAAGCGCTTCATCCGGGACAACCCCGATGCGGTGAAGGAAGCCGTCCGCGTTAAGGGCGTCGGCCTGGATGTCGACGAGTTGCTCGCCCTCGATGAGACGACCCGCAAGCTGCAACATGAACTCGACCAAGGCCAGGCCCGAAAGCGAACGCTGTCGAAGGGGTTCGCGAAGGCCGATGCTACTCAGCGTGAGGAGCTGCGCGCGGAAAGCAATGAGCTGGACGCGCAGCTGAAGCAGCTCCGTGACGCACTCGACGAAAGCAACGCACGCCTCACCGACCTTTTGTTGATCACGCCCAACATTCCGTGGGACGAGGCCCCCGTCGGTCCCGATGAGTCCGCGAACGTGACCATCAAGACTTGGGGGCAGAGGCCGGAATTCGATTTCCCGCCACTGGATCATGTTGAGCTGGCCGAGAAGCGTGGCTGGGCGGAATTCGCCAGGGCGCGCAAGGTGGCTGGTGAGCGCGCATACGCCCTGACCGGCGACTTGGTCCTGTTGGAGCGCGCGTTGCACTCCTACGCGCTGGATCTGCTTACAACCAAGGGATTCACTCCAATTTCCGTTCCGGCGCTTGTCAAGGAAGCGCCGCTGGTCGGAAGTGGGATGTTTCCGAAAGGCAGGGAGGAAACGTACGAACTCCCGGCGGACAACGCGTTTCTTGCCGGCACTGCCGAAGTGGCCTTGGTGGGACTGCACTCGGGCGAGATCCTAGACAAAAACCGTCTCCCGATCCTGTACGCCGGTATATCACCGTGCTTTCGACGTGAGATTGGCAGCGCCAGCCGAGATGTTCGTGGCCTTTTGCGGGTACATCAGTTCGAGAAGGTCGAGCAGTTCGTACTCTGTGAAGCCGACGCGGCTGAATCGGCCCGGTGGCACGCGGAGTTGCTGGCGTCTGCCGAACGGATCCTTCAGGACTTGGGGCTGCACTACGAGGTTGTAGAGTGCGCAACCGGTGATATGGGACTTGGCAAGTTCCGCATGAACGACATCAACACCTGGTTCCCATCGCTGGATATGCTGCGCGAGACGCACAGCTGTTCAACACTGCATGATTGGCAAGCTCGTCGGGCGAACCTGCGGTACCGCGACGCTGAGGGCAAGGTCCGTTTCGTGCACACGCTGAACAACACTGCCGTAGCGACTCCGCGTCTGCTCGCTGCTGTAATTGAGAACTACCAGACGAAGGATCACGAGGTTCGCGTCCCTGAGGTGTTGCGTCCCTACCTCGGCAATCGCGAGTTGCTCTGATTCGAAGCCGCCCGGCTTGATCGGCTTCAGACCGGGCCGGGCGGCCAGCGTCGGCTATGCGTGAACGCCGCGGGTTCGGTAATACTTGCCCGCATTTTCCTTACGGAGACCTACTATCCGTCGTGCCTCGGTCGTCGATTGCCAACCGGTCGGCACGTTCTTCCCTACTAGCTCTCCGAATCTCGGAGGATTGCGGTCGAGTACGTCGCTGCCGAGGATCGCCTCGTAGTGCTCCTGAGGCCGCATGTACATGCGGCAGTACAAGGTGGAGAGCGTCAGGCGCAGTCCCGCGTTTCGGCGAGGCTTCGCGCCGTGCCAGGTGTTGCCGTGAAAGACGATCGCCGCGCCGGCTGGTGCCTCGATAGGTATCGCTTCGCGTGCGCCGTCACCTCCGCGGGGCCGATGGCAATAACGATGGCTGCCAGGCACGATCGTCAGACAGCCATCCGCCTCCGTGTAGTCGGTTAGACAATAGTTCACGTTCGCGAGCTGCGCGTACGGTGGGAGCGGGTCGGGCACGTATGCGGTATCCGAGTGGACGCCGAGTGCCGTGTCGCCGCGTCCCTTAATGTACCCAGTCACACTGCTGATCGTGCAGCTTGCGCCGAGGAGGTAGGTGATCAGCGGCAGTGCCACAGGGTGAAGAACAAGCTTTTCGAAGGGTCGACCGCCACGTGCGAGCAAGAGCATTACCTCCTGCGTCCGATCTTCATGCGTCTCACCATCTCCGGCGTCCACCGGATGCCCGTCGTCCTCGCTAGCCAATGTGAGTAGGCCATCGGCTAGATTCTCAATTTCGGTGGCGGTGAGAGCTTTTTCGATGATCGTGTAGCCGGCTGTCTCCAAATCGTAGACATTGCGCTCTAGGTCGTTAGCGCGGATCGAAGTGTCGATATCGGCGAGGTGGTCGCTAATGAACCGGAAGCCGTCTTGGTTTGTCAATTGTGGAGTATCTGTCCTGTCGATAGTGGTCATATCGCCTTCCGTCTCAGACCGCGTCATCGCAAGCCTCCTCTATGTCGAGACGATCCGATATCTGGTCGTTCCTCTGACCTCGAGGCGGGCGCAGTAGGGGCCACTCAACGTCGGCTCTTGTTGGTTTCCACGAACCGGACGCGGAGGGGCTCAGAGCAATCGAGGCCCGAGCGGTGAGTCGCTGTAGGCGATCCTGCGCGTGCATTAGCCAGGAAGTAGGTTCACTTGTAGAGGCAATCGCGAGGTAGCGACGAAACGTCCTCTCAAGCGCCGCCACTTCAGCCTGACGCAACTGCGCGAGTCCCGCCCAGCCACGGCGGCTGCGGAACTTCTGCCGCATCCAGTGTGCGTAGGTGGATGGTGCGGGTGTTCGCACCAACGCGTCCGGTGCGTAGGCGAAGGCTGCACCTTTCTCTATGGCTTGCAGCCCTACAGATGCATCGTCCACAAGCGGTACGAGCAGGCTGTCTGGAAGGAACTGCCGCCTCATGGCGTAGATCGCGCCTGGCAAAGCCCAAAGAAATTCCGGTTGCGCCTTGCGAAAGAGGTCCCATGCGGTCATCGAGACCGACGACCACCTCTCTAATAGGCGCTGCATCGGTGTGCGAGCCTGCCGAAGAACGTCGATCCTTCCAGCAACAATGTCCGCATAGCTTGAGATCATAGGTCGGAGCAAGTGCGCGAAAGCGTTGGGTTCCACCACGACGTCCGCGTCGATGAGGACGAGTACGTGACCGCCCGCTGCCGCGGCACCGGTTTGCAGGGCACGAAACTTCCCTGGCTCGACGGTTGGAACCCAGCGGAGCATCGGGTCGCTCACGGGTGGGGCCGTGTGGACGGGTGACGAACTCGGTGCGATAACCACGACTTCAGTCGGGCAAGGAAGTCTAGACGCGGCCCGGAGGACGGTGGGGAGCGTGGTGGGTAAGGTACCTTCTTCGTTCCGTGCGGGAACCAGGACACTTACGCTGTTGAGTGTGTTCACGCGGCCTGGCCACCTAAGAACTTAAGGGCGGTTAGGGTGAGCTGTCGTTCGGCAATCCGCAACTCGGCGATCGAAACGTACTCGTCTGGGGCATGCGCCTGTTCCAGGCTGCCCGGCCCGTACACAAGTGCTGGAGTCCCGGCCATCGCAAAATACCTTGCGTCAGTGCCTCCGGTGAATGGAAGTGTGCGAATGGATTGTCCTGTAGCTCGCTGTGCCTGAGCGACCGCTTCCGCTAGGCGATGATGAGGATCGATGTAGTGGGACTGGCAACCGCCGCCTTGGTAACGCTCGACGAGAATCGACACCTCACTGGAACGCCGCACCTTGTCCGCGGCGTTCTCGTAGATGGCGAACACGTCGTCGCGTTCCACACCAGGAAGGACGCGAATGTCGCATCGAAGCAGACATTCACCAGGGACGGTGCCGGGATGACCCGCCATCGCGAGATGACCGACGTTGAGACGCGGATGCCCCGGAAACTCTGCGTCCGTCTTGAGGTGCGCGAGGAGTTGCTCGACGTGCGAGACATAGGTCTGAGCGACCCGGAAGGCATCGGTTCCACGCTCGGGATGCCCCGCGTGCGCGGCGCGGCCGACGATCGTGATCTCGGCCCATGCGTTGCCGAGCTGTGCCAACGAGGCTGCGCATCCGGTCGGTTCGGCCACGATAGCTCCGTCAGCGTCGAGCAACCCCAGCCCAAGCAGGTGCTCAGCACCCAACCGGCTTCCGTCCTCCTCGTCGGCAACCGCTTGCACGACCAGTTCGCCCGACCATGTGGAGTCCTTCGTAAGGGCGCGGGCTGCTGCTAGTTGCGCCGCAAGGCCCCCTTTCGTGTCGCATGCCCCGAGTCCGTACAAGAGCCCGTCGCGCTCCTCGGCGCGGAACGGGTCAACGCTCCACAAGTTGGTTGCGCCGCGCGGAGTTGCCGGCTTCGTGTCACTGTGCGCCTGAAATATCAAGCGCGGACCGCTTCCTCGTTTGAGGCGCGCTACTAGGTTCGGACGACCAGGTTCGGCCTCATGCCACTGCACGTCGAACCCTGCTTCGCACAGGACGTCGGCGGCAATGCGTGATACCTGCATTTCATTGCCGGGTGGATTCTCGCTGGGTGCCGCTATCAGGTTGCGGCATAAGTCCACAACATCGATCGGCCCGGTCCCAACAGAAACAGATTCGCTCGCGGTCATTTCTCCCCCTGGATTTCGGACGACGGGCCAAGGAACTCGGTGAGATGCCGTGCACCGGGAAACCGCACCAGCGCACGCGCGTCCATAGTGACCAGACTGCGCCCGGCCAGCCACGCTCTCTTGGCGGCGTTCAAGTCGGCAAGAACGCGCAGCGCTGGCGCGGACAGCAACACCGGCGCCCCTGCAGGGCCATGTAAGGCCGGTAGTGCCTCGCAACGCCGCAGCGCGTCAGCGACCGGGCTGTCGTCGGCGTCGGCAGGGTGGTCCCAAACCACAGAACGGGCCAGTGCTGCGGCTGACGGCGCGAATACCTCGTATGCGGGGACGACCCGAATATTGGCAGGGAGAGGCACTTCGCGCAGCCGTAGGAAGAGCCAGTCAAACACGACGACCGTGAGCTGGCAGCGCCCCCGAGCGTTGATAAGGTCCGCGACCTCGGCGACGGCCTGATCATGCTCTCGGAACAGACCAACGTCGCGAAGGAGGCCGCTGGCACGCTCCAGCGCCGTCGCAAGAGCAGGGTCCTGGATCAGCTCCTTCCCCACTGTGGAGATTCGGGTTTCCAGCTGGTCGACAACGGTGGATGCGGCCCGTCGGAGCATCGGCCCGTAGAGGAGAAGAACGCCCGGCGAGCTCGAGCCTCGCGATGTGGTGTCGGGCGTCGCCGTCAGGAGGTCCCGGACGGCATCGATGGTGATTCTCGCGCCGGCGTCGCGCTCGATCACATCGGCCAGATCGGCAACCCGACGCTCGAAGGCGAGCGGATTCAGCCGCTCACTGACGGACCGGTGCGCCTGCCGAGCGACGGCCACCTGTACTCCTGTAGGGCAGGGCACATGGCACGCGCCGCACTCGATGCACCCTGGGGTTGACCCGTTTTGACGGACAGGGTCGTTGAGGTGTGGTCAGGCTACTTGACGCGTGGTTGTTTCGTAGGTGTTGGGGCTGAGGTAGCCGAGGCTGGAGTGCAGTCGGCGGGTGTTGTACCAGCCTTCGATGTAGTTGAAGATCGCTTTGTGCGCGCTGGCGCGGGTAGGCCAGCTGCGCCGGTCGATCAGTTCTGCTTTGATGGTGGCGAAAAACGATTCGGCGACGGCGTTGTCCCAGCACTGTCCCTTGCGCCCCACCGACAAACGCACGCCGTGCTCGTCGGCGAGAGCGCTGAACTGGGCAGACGTGTATTGGCATCCGCGATCGGAGTGGAAGATCACCCCGGGTTCCGGTCGACGCTGGGCGACGGCGTTGTTGAGCGCGTCGGCGATGAGGCCGGTGCGCAGGTGATCGGCGGTGGCCCAGCCGACGACTCGGCGGGAGCCGAGGTCGATCACCGTGGCCAGATACAGCCAGCCCTCCCAGGTGTGGATATAAGTGATGTCGCCGCACCAGCGAGTGTTGATATCGCTTGTGCTGCAAGAGAAGTCCCGTTTGATCAGATCTGCCGGGGTGCTCGCGGCCGGGTCGGAGACGGTGGTGGTGCGCCACCGTTTCGGCGTTCGTCCGGCGCGGCCGGCGGCGCGCAGGAGCCGGGCGACGCGCTTGCGGGAGTGCCGGTGCCCGCGGTTGCGCAGTTCGGCTTGCACTCGCGGTGTTCCGTAGGTGCCGTTCGACTCGTCGTGGATCGCGGCGATCTCCTCGGTCAGTTCCGTGTCCTGCCGTGCACGGGCGGACGGTCCGGCGGCGCGGTGGGCGTAGTAGGCGGCTCGGGAGATCTTCAACAGGGTGCACGCGCGTTTGACGTTGCCGCCCTCGGCAGCGTTCTCCGCCTCGATGAACGGGTAGACGTTCACCGGATCTCCTTCGCGAAGAAAGCTGTCGCTCGTTTGAGGATCTCCACGTCCTCGGACAAACGGCGGTTCTCCCGCCGCAACCGGGCCAGCTCGTCCCGTTCGTCGCTGGTCAGCCCGTCGGTGCGGGTTCCCGCGTCCAGCTCGGCCTGGGTCACCCACTGCCGGACGGCGGTCTCGGTCAGGTCGAAGTCCTTCGCGACCTGACCGACCGAACGGTCGCCGCGCTGGCACAGTTCGACGATCTCGGCCTTGAACTCCCGCGTGAACGAACGACGAGGTCGAGGCTTCTTCTTGCCCATGGTGTCCATGATGAGGGACATCCTTCCGGGGGCACATGCCCCCTCATCTCAGGTGTCCGTCAAAACGGGGCATCCCCACCCAGCCAGGTGGTTAGCCCAGGTCTCATCGGGCTGGGCTCCGCCCAAGGCAAGATCAAGCAGGTGCACGCGCCCCCGCGGAGAATCGCCTTCCGCTCGGGTGACCGCAAAGGTCGGGCAGGAGCTGAGGCAGAGGCCACAATCGGTGCATTTCCGCAGCTCACTCTCGACTGTGTCCTCCCAGGTCACGACGAGACTCCGAACGCAGCGACCAAGGCTTCGGTGAGAGGCGAGCATCGCGCTCGGTTAGGCGGCGTGCCACGCCACCATGTCCGCCGATGCCCTACCGACGCGAACGCCGCTACTCGTTCTGCTGCCAAATCCTTCAGAAGGGCGTTGTGGCTCCAAGGTAGTCCGGCGAGTCCCGTCAAGGGCAGGTCGTCGGCCGCGAGTGCGAGCATGGCGGGGTCGTTCCATCGGTCACCACTCGTTACCGTGAAATGCAGGTCGGGGGCGATAGCTTGCAATCGGGCGACATGACGATTCAACGCTCCTCCGCGAATCTCGAGCCTGCCGGTCAGCGTGGTTGTGCCGTCCGTCCCGAGGAGTACACCGAGATAGCAGAACGGGAGATCGGCGGAATGCACTTGGCGGCACAGGGTGATCGTGTCGTCGATCGGTAGCGGCTCCGTTTGGACTAGCTTCGAATCGCTTGTCCGAGGGACGAGGCGTAGGCGGGCGCCGCTAAGCGTTCCCAAACGTCCTCGACCGCCGTAGACGAGTTTCCGGAGTTCGTATCCCGCAACGTCCTTGGCGACGGTGCCACCGACAACGACCGTCATTTCGTCGTCATCACGCTGAAGATCGGCACCAAGGATGAGGTCCCTCGCGCGGGCAGGGCCAGCCTCTCTCAAGCAGGGCACACCCGCGTCTATCGCGTCGAGGATTGGCTGGCTGGGTACGCCGCCAAGCGGCTCGTAGGGCAATTCGTACGGGCTGTCGGCGAGAACGCTGTTGACGTCGGCGAAAGTGGTCCGGGGGTCGTCGATGTCGATCAGCGCATCTACTCGGTTCAGCCGAGGCGGGACGGGGGGTGGAGACAGCGGGACATACCGCGCGTTTCGAGACGACGATTCCTCTTGCGGTGTGGACGTGTCAGGGAAGATCTTTCCAGGGTTGCTCAGATCTTCGGGATCGAACGCATCCTTGACCCTTCGCATGATGGTCAGTACTGCTGGTGCGAAAAACTGGGGCATGAGGGTTTGCTTCTCCAGCCCAACCCCGTGCTCGCCGGAGAGCGCGCCGCCCATCTTGCTGCACTCCGTCAGAATCTGGCTCGAGAAGGCGCGTAGCTGATCCTGATGACCTGGACGTGCAGGATCGTAGAACGGAGTCGGATGCACATTGCCGTCTCCAGCGTGAAACGTGTTGAGCACCGGAAGCCCGAAGTCCTCAGCTGCCTGCCGGATGCACGACATCAGAGGAGCCAGGCTGCTTCGCGGGGCCACAGCATCGAAGAGGTAGTACCGCGGGCACCCACTGGCCGCGACCATCCGCCGTACCTTCGTCCGTACCAGTTCGGCGCGGCGTTGCAGGAACTGCGGAACGTCAAGTAGCTCATAGGTTCCCCGGTGCGTACTGACGCATCGCTCCAACTGACGTGCCTGGGCCGCTACCTCTTCCTGACGGCCCTGAAGACCGACGAACAGAAGCGACGGGTCGGTGAAGTCGGGTTGGGAAGGTATGAAGGCACCCGTCAGCATGTCCATTGCTGATGGTAGGAGCCCGATGTCGAAGACATCGGTCACAGCACCGAGTGCGTCCTCCTGGTGCATAAAGGTGCCCAGCACCACCTGTGCGGTTTCCGGTTGACGTACGAGCCGCAAGGTTACCGAGGAGACGGCTCCCAGAGTGCCTTCGGAGCCCACCACGACAGACCGTAGATCGAGGTCGCCGTCCCAGGGCTGCTGTTCATCCAGGGTGAGGATGCTTCCGTCCGGTCGGACCAAGTCGATGGCGCTGACATAGTTCGAAGTTGGTCCACCACCAAGGGCATGCGGACCACCCGCATTTTCCGCCACGTTTCCACCGATGGTGCACACTTCATGGGAAGAAGGGTCCGGGAGATACAGCCAGCCTGCGTCTGCGGCGAGCCGGTGCACAGTTGCGAGCACGACGCCGGGCTCGCACCGGATAAAGCCACCGTCGAAGTCGGTTTCCAGGATTCGGTCGAGGCCGGCGGTGAGGATCACGATGCCTCCGCGGGCGGGCAGGGCGCCACCGCTGTACCCGGTCCCGGCGCCGCGGATGACGAACGGTACTTGGTGACGGTGCGCAGCAGCGATGACTGCTCGCAACTCGTCGGTGTTGTGAGGTGCGACAACCAGATCAGGCTGTCCGTATTCGAGGGATGCGTCGTAGGAGTGCAAGACGTTGGTCGTGTTGTCGGCGCGCACATGCTCCTTGCCGACGATCTCGATCGCATCGTCGCGCATGTCCTGGCATCGCGAATGGTAGTCCGAGACGCGGCCACCCTCTTCAGGCATGTATCGCCCCGCGATTTGGCATGAGCTGTTCGAGGGGTATCGGAGACTGGGGCCGCCCAGTCTTCAACGCATCCATAGCGGCTTGACACGTGCTCATGACCTGCAAAGCATCGCGGAGCGGCACTCGGTCGGAAGGTACGCCCCGAGTAACGCAATCCGCGACATATTGCAGCTCGGCGACGAGGGCGCCGCGCCTCGCTCCGGCATAGCGGGGCCAGAAGAACAGTTCGGGTGCAGTGACCGTAGTTGCGGACCATTCCTGGACCACAGGCTCGTTGCGGACCATGTACGTACCCTCGACAGCGTGAACCGTGCAGTCGAAGACGAACCCGTACGGGCAGGTCGGGGCGAGGTGCCACGAGTTCTGAACGACCGCCCGCAGGCCGTCGTTCCATTCGAGTACCAAGTCCAAGCAATCTGGATTTGGGCGATCAAGGAAATGGGAGGCGAAGGCGCTCACGCGGTCCGGCGCACGGCCAGCCAGCCAGATGGCCAAATCGATGTCGTGAACCGCCGCGTTGAGCACGGGGTGCGCCCGACCGTAGACATCGTGTGCCGAGGTTTGGAAATGCCTGCTCAGCGAGAGGTGACGCAGGGTCTTGCCGTGCACAGCCTCTGCGAGCGCGATATGCCGAGGATCGAAGCGCAGCACCTGGCCGACATAGATCCTCCTGCCCTGTCGCTCGGCGAGCGCCACGAGCTCGGCCGCTTCGTTGAGCGTCAGTGCTAGAGGCTTCTCTACAACAACGTCAACGCCCGACTCAAGCGCTGCACGCGCGCAATTCGCATGCTCGTCCTCGGTGACCACGACGTCCAGAAGATCGATGCCGCTTGCTAGCAAGTCGTCTACAGACCCGTGGCGCTGCACGTCCGCCGGAATGCTCGGCGTGCCGTCAGCGCCAGCGTCCGCGTGGAATTCTGCTTGCGCTGCCGCGCTGTCGGGCGCGAAGGCGCTCGGGTCCCGATCGCAGACTCCAACGAGGTCCGCGCCGCGCACCGATGCCCATGCATCGACGTGCACGCGCCCAAACCATCCAAGCCCAATGACGCCGACGCGGACAGGCGGCTTTCCGCCTCCGCCATGATTATTCGTCATTAGTTCTACCGTTCTCCTCTACATCTGTGCGGCTCGCGGAACTAGCAGCACAAGGATCAATCCGGCCGCGGGCCTCGCGGAGGAATCGGTCAAGCGACGGCGGTTCGCTGTATGCGGCTCGATCGAGCTCTTGCTGGTGCTCATCCGCTAGCCGGCTTGTCGTTGCGACAGCAATCCCGTCGATGTGTGCCGCTGTGCGCGCACCAATCAGGGGGATCGCGCCCTTGTTGATAACCCAACCCGTCGCGACTGCGGCTGGTGACGTTCCGGCGCTCGCCGCAACGTCCACCACCGTCTTTCGAAGGCGCTGCCAGGCGGTGTCCTCGGCCGCTGATAATGCCGTTGCGGACCCGTACTCAGGCTCCCGCATCAGGCAACCTCGGCCGAGCGGCGACCACGCCAAAACGCCGAGATTCAGCCCGGTCGCCATTGGAAGGAGTTCGCGCTCGGCCTCGCGGCGGCCGAGTGAGTACTCGACCTGTATCCCTGCCAGCGGTTCCCATCCTCTCTCCTCTGCGCGGGTATGCAGACGAGAGATCCACCAGGCGGGAGCGTTGCTCACACCAATGTTAAGCACTCGACCTCGGGCAACCTCGTCGCGCGCACTGCGCAAGAACTCGTCGGCGGGAAGACCTGGATACCAGGCATGTAGCCACAGAATGTCGACGTAATCGGTCCGCAGACGCCGTAGGCTCTCGTCGAGGGACCGGCGTAGGTTCCGGCGTGACGCACCCGCTGAGTTCGGGTCTTCATTACTGCGGCGTACTCCGAACTTCGTCGAAAGGACAAACCGGTCACGTCGGCTTCCGGTCAGCAGTTGTCCCAAGATCTCTTCGCTGCGTCCATCCGCGTATGTCACGGCCGTGTCAATGAGGTTCCCGCCGACGTCCTCGTAGCGGTCCAACACCTGCTTGCAAGCCGTCTGGTCTATGGATTCTCCGAACGTCCGGGTGCCCAGGCCGACCTCGCTGACGACCAGCCCGCTGTTGCCGAAGCGGATCAGTCGCATCGGCAACACGCCCTGTTGAATGTCGGGATAGCCTTCCGGTCAGACGCAGACGGCCCTGGTCCAGGCGAAGAACGCTCTTGGCGAGGAATCACGGCAGTCTCGCCCCCGGTCGAGTCACCTTAATCGAACCGAGGAAGAGGGCGTCCATCCCAGGAGAACGCCGGAAGCATTCGATACCGTCTGCGGGCGATTCGACGATGGGCATTCCGTCCACATTGAGGCTGGTGTTCAAGATTGCCGGAGAACCCGCCACATCAGAGAATTTGGCAACAAGGCGATGGAAAATTGTGTTCTGGTCGGCACTTACTGTCTGGAGGCGTGCGGACTTGTCGACGTGAACGCCACCAGGGAGCGCGGATACTGCCTCGGGGCGAGTTGGCGCGGTGTGCATCATGAATGGCACTGGCGACCAAAGGTCGAACGTTTCGCCCGCGCTGTCTTCTACGGCGACAGGGGCGTACGGTCGGAACCATTCACGATGCTTGACGAGATTGTTGAGTACTTCTCGCGCCCACGGATCGGCCGGGTTCGCGAGAATGCTCCGGTTGCCGAGCGCGCGCGGACCGTACTCGGAGCGCCCCTGAAACCAGCCCACAATGCGGCCTGCGGCCACGTCGCGAACGGCCTCCGCTACATGATCAGCAGGCTTCTCCCAGTTCAGATCAGGGTGTCGGGCGAGTTCGGCCTCTATCGCATCATCGTCGAACTGCCCGCCCAGGTAGCATTGTGGAGTCCAACGCGGGAGTGTGCCGCTCGATTGCCACAGCCACCACGCTGCCGCGCCGAGCGCAAGCCCTTGGTCGCCGGGTGAAGGTGGGACGAACACATCGCCAGTGTTGAGGCGGTCTTGAAGTTTCCGATTCATAACGGAATTGAGAAACACCCCACCTGCGCCGCAGACAGCGCCTACGCGGTGCTCCTGAGTGAGCGCCTGAATCCGTCTTCCCACGGACTCTTCTAACTCTGCCTGACACCACGCGGCCAGATCGATGTGCGCGGGGTCGAGTCGTTCTCCGGGACGACGTGCCGGTGGGAGGGGATAGCCCGCATCATAGAAGAACTGAGCAAGGTCCTGGAGTCCGTCGGCACTGTTACGCAGCGAGGTGCGTGATTGTCCATCGCTGCCATGCTCGAACAGGCGAAGTGCACCGAATCGGCTGGGGTCACCAAAGGCAGCCAACGCCATCGTCTTTCCAGACTCTTGGTAGCTGCGGAAACCGACATACCGCGTGACCTTGCTGTATGCCTTGCCGTAACCGACTTCACCAGGCCCGCTGTGGTCGCGAGCCACGAGAGTGAGTTTCTCGCCGTTGAGCAGATAATAAGAGGTTCGTTCCAGGCTGTGCCGCCACAGGTCGCCGAATACCCTCGGTCCTAGCACCGAACCCTCGTTGTCTATGACCGCAATCAGAGCTCGTTCATACGGACACTGCGCCGCGGCGGACATGGCGTGTGCTACGTGGTGCGAGGGAATTACCTGATAGGTCGGGCCAGAACCAAGCGCATCCCTTACCTGGCGTTCGACCTCGGCCTGCTCGGGGTCGCCGATCATGTCGGGCCGACCGAATGTCGAGATCGCGACAGCCTTGACCTCGGAGATTGAGATGCCAACGGCGTCGAGGGCGTAGCGAGCTGACTCAATAAACCCACCGTCATACTTCCGCCGTGTGACACGCTCCTGGCCGACTGCGAACACCGGACTTCCGTCCACGACGACGGCTACGTTCCCATCGGCCGTGTACTTGCCGTCGGGGCCAGCTGAGAAGTGCACGCCAAGTATTGCTTCGCTCATGAAGCCCGCTCCGCGACGAGAATCAAGGAACCGGGCACTTTTTCGAGTCTGGCTTGGTTGAAAACGTTGCGTGGATCGTCCACGCCGTATTTCGACTTGCGCCCGAATGAGTCGGGAACAGCCGGGGGAAGTGGCTCGTATAGGCCGCGCAGCACGAAGGACGCACCGAGGAGGGTATTGATCCATTCCTCGGTGGTGCGTCGGAAGCGACGCATTGTGACTTGCAGCTCTGCTTCAGGGAAATCATATGGCCAGGCTTGCCAGCCGCGGGTGAAGTAGTTGTCAACGACGAACTCGTCTCCAGTCCATTCGCCGGATAGTCGCATCGGGTGGTCGACGCTGAGTACCAAGGTGCCGCCGCTATTCATGTGCGACGCCAAGTCGCGAAATGCCTTCGGAAGGTCGGCCACAAACTGCATTGCGTAAACCGAAAGCACGACATCGAAGTCATCGGGGAGACCGTCGAGCCCGCCGTCTCGGAGGTTGTGGAACTCGACTGCGGTGCCGGCTTCGTCAGCGAGAGCACGTGCAAGATCGAGTTGGCCCTCGCTAGGATCAGCCCCCACAACAGACGTGGCACCTGCCAAGGCGCAGGCGACGGCGTTCTGACCTCCGCCGCAGCCGAAGTCAAGCACCTTCCGGCCTGCGACAGCAAGGTCGAGCCCGAGTTCAGCCGGGCCGGGAACCATCGGTCCGAGATGGATAGTATTCGTCGGGATTTGGTAGCGTTCCTGATACGCGCCCGAGACGGTGTCCCACGCGGTGACGACGTCATCGTTGACGACTTCGTTCATAGCCACGCCGTCACCCGCAGGAGTTCGGGTCCGGCGCCCATACGAATTGCTAGCGCGCGATACCCCTCCCACACGACATTCCACACTCGCAGTGCGTCCAGGCAGGCTTGCTCGGCGTCTTCAGGATCACAATGAGCGTCAGCCACCCGCGCTTTCAGCTGATCAACAATATCGCATGCGACGACACCTTCGTCGCCGTAACGGTCCCGGTAGAAAGCTCGGCCTACCTGCGCCCAGTCGTGCAGGATTTCGATGTTCCGTCCGGCAGCAAGCTCGTCATCGGTCAGCCCGATATGCACGCCGTCTCGGAGGGCTTCCTCGGCGTATCGGCACGATTCCTCGCGCAGCCTCGCCGGGGCTTCCTCGCTGTCGAGAGCCCAAGGCAGGTGATCAAGAATGTTGCGGTAGTGCGACAGGGCCTGATGGGCACCGTACAGCCACGATTGGTCTCGGGTCGGTGGTCGGCCGAACATCGATAACACGTCGGCACGCCCGACCAGCACCTTGTGCGTGGCGAACCAACCGAGGCCGATGGTCGGCGACACGTGGAAGCGCTCGCTCTCATTTTCGCCAGCGAACACCTTGGTCGTGAGCGTCAACAGCGGCCTCTCGATCCACTCGGGGTCCCGCTGACTGATGGTGTAGGGGTGGCAGTCAATTGCGAGGTCGACACCCTCGGCTCGAAGTTCGCGACGCGTATCGGCGAGTACCCGTCCGAGGGCCACGCGCACGGTGGCCGCTCGCCCCGGAACCGTGATGAAGTAGACGTTGACGTTCGGGCGTACCGGGTTCCAACTGCCCCGCGTGTAGCTCCCTGTAAGAAACGCCGTGTCAACATCGCCACGATTGCGCGATGCGTAGTCGACCAGCTTCGCCAGCAAGACCCCGTCAATGAGTCGCGGCCAGTCAACTTGAGTACTCTGAGTCACCAGTCTCCCCTATCGAGTCACCGTGATCTCCAACTTAGCGACGTCCGGGCGTCGGTTCTACCACCGGGCTGATGGAAGATGGCGGTGTTCGAGACCTGACTCAAGCTGCCTGCAAAGGGACCGGATCGAAGCCGGTGGTGATCAGGGGTAAGCGATGCTGTGTTCGTGCCCCTTGACAGCGTCGACGACAGGCGCAGCGTCTGTTACTCCGGCGTGTCGGCCTCTTCGGGTTGTTCGGCTCGCTGAGGATGGTCGAGGTCGGGGCGTTCGGCGAGGTGCAGCGGTGTGGGGCTTTGGGTGCGGTCGTCCCAGGACGCTGCTTGCTGGCATAGGCGCGCGGTGAGGGCCGCCAACTGTTCGGCTGGCCAGGTTCCGGTGCTGGCTGGGGCGATCTCGATGGCGGTGATGCCGTGCCAGTCCTTGCCGGTCAGGGCGAGTCTGGCGGCGGGCAGGGTCCAGCGGGTGTAGGCGGCTCCGGCGCGGGCGGAGATTTGGCCGGACCGGTAGGTGCGGGAGGTCTGGGCGAGCAGCCAGCTGCGTGTGCAGCCTTCGTCGTGCTCGTAGAGGGTAGCGCGCGGCAGGTTCGGCTTGTGGGGATCGGTGACGGTGCTGCCGTGGCCGCGGTGAGTGGGTTGGGCGACGCGCTCACCGTTGGCGCAGCGCACGACGGCGATGTCGGGGTGGTCCAGCGTGGCGCCGGGCAGCGCGCCAGTGCCGAAGGTGGTGTCGTTGAGGCCGGGCCAGATGCCTTTGCATCCCTGGGCGTCGACGAAGATCACAATCGGCTTGTCCCGGTCGAACTTGCCGGCGGTCAGGGCTTCATCGACGTGGTCGCGGATGTCTTGCAGGTGCTTGTACTCGCGGCTGAGCTTGGTGGTGCCGATGTCGCTCGCGTGGTAGCTGCCGTTGCCGACGCGGTAGGGCACCCACCGCGCGTGCTGGTCGCTGTAGGTCTCGGTGCGCCACAGCCGGTCCGGGTCCGAGGTGGCGTGCAAGGCGACGAGCCTGATCACCAGCCGGGCGGGAGGCTTGAACCCGCCCTTCTTCCGGGGTGTGTGCTGGCGGATGTGGATGCCGATGAGCGTGGCGTCCCGATCAAGGCGGCCCTTGAGGCGAGTGTCGGTGGTGGCGACGGCCAGCCGGTTGTCGATGACGCCGGCATGGCGAAGCAGGTCGCGGACTGCGGCGATCGCGGGCTCGTCCTTCGGCACGGTCATCCGGACTTCGCCCTTGATGGTGCGTTTGCGAGGCTTGGGCAGCGTCCAGTTCGAGTTGACGAATTGCGCGATGACGCCGTGTCCTGCGAGTAGGCGCCGCATGGGGTGTTTGGCGTCGTCCTTGGGCGGGTCTTCGGGGTCCCAGTAGGTTTCGGCGAGGACAGCGACGCCGGTGTCCTCGGGTGCGTCGATCCACGGGATGCCCTGGAGCGAGCGCGGGTGGGGTCCGTGCGCGAGGAGGGTTTCGGCGTGGTGGAAGACCACGCTCAAGCGAGTGGTGAGGTGTACGGGTTGGTCGTCGGCGATGCCGGCGAGCGGGTGTGGCCCGTTGGCGGAGTATGCGTTGAGAGCGTCGACCATGCGACGGCGAACGGCCGGGGTCGCGTGCAGGCAGACGACGCGCAGCTGTTCGACGTCGGTGGCGGCGATCGCGTCGTCGAGCTGGTCGGCGGGGATCGGCCCGGTGATGTGAGGGCTGACGGTGATGGCGGTTTTGCCGTAGCGCAAGGGCTGCGTGTGGAGTTGGCGAGTGGCGTGCTTGCCCAGCTGGTAGAGGAACCGGACGCCCGGTCCCTTGCCGATGGAGTGCTTGCGCGGCTTGCCGATCGGACGCACCGGGCCGGCTGTCGCGCCGAGTTCGGCGGGCAGCGTGATCGCATGCATACCGCAGGACTCGACGACCTCGGCAGTGTAGCCCTTGAACATCGGATCCTCGCGCCCCTTGGCCGGGTAGGGCGAGAGAACGGGAAGCTTGACGATCGGGAGCGCGGGATCGCCCCGGTCGAGCCAGGCGTTCTTGACGAACTTCCAGTTATACGGGTGGCGGGAGACATGCCCATCCAGCCGCAGGTACAGGCCGGTGGCACCCGGCACGGTGATGATCTTGGTTGACACGTGGATGGTGGCGTGTCCGACGGTGTTCTTCGACGCGCGGGTCAACGGGTGGTCGAAGGCGACGAGGTGGCCGTCGGTGTCCAGCCGCAGCGTGATCGGGAGGGCGCCGTCGATGGTGAGGGGGGCGGCGGCGATGCGCGCGGCGAGGTTCCATCGTGCCGCGTCGAAGATCCAGCCTGGCGCGCGCACGACCCCGGTCGCGGGGTCGGTGTCGATGAACTCGCGGACGGGGCGGGTCTGCGGGGTGATGCCGTGTAGGAGCGGTGCCAGGGTGTTGGCGTCGGTGTCGTCGGTGGACAGTTGCTCGAACTTGCGCAGCGCGGTGGTCATGATCCACGGGTCGATGGCGCCGGTGGTGACAAGCAGCGCGACCATCCCTCTGGCCTTGTCGTCCTTGGAGAGCTGGCTTTTCGGGAAGAGCCGGACGGGGAGGTTCGTGGCTGCGGTGAGCGCGGAGGCCAGCGCGCTGTAACTGGGGGTGATTTCGTCGCGGTTGCCGCGTGCCTTGATCAGTTGGGCGAACCCGTCCCAGGCGGTGAGGAATTCCGCGGTCAGGGGGTAGAGCACAAGGTCGCCGAGGGTGTCGGGGTCGATGCGGTAGCACAGGGTGTGCAGGCCGGTATCGAGGTCTCCATCACGGTTGCCGGTCATTCCTCGTCCTGTCGTCGGTCGGCGAAGTCGAAGATCGCCTCAAGCGTCTGCCCGTACAGGGAGCGCATCAAGTCCAGGTGGCCGTCGCGGTCCCACTCGGTGCGGATACGTCGGATAAGGCTGGGCAGGTCGGATTTCCCGGAGCTGTCGT
Source organism: Amycolatopsis benzoatilytica AK 16/65 (assembly GCF_000383915.1). Taxonomy (NCBI): domain Bacteria; kingdom Bacillati; phylum Actinomycetota; class Actinomycetes; order Pseudonocardiales; family Pseudonocardiaceae; genus Amycolatopsis; species Amycolatopsis benzoatilytica. The sequence continues at coordinate 7,008,086 of NZ_KB912942.1, read as the reverse complement.
GGAAGGCGTAGTCAACCAGGTGGATTTCGCCGATATCCCCGCCGCGGCGGGCACGGCCGGCCAGCTGGATGAGCCCGTTGAGGGTTTCCCGCGCGATCGCGAGCTGGGTTTCTCCGGGCAGGGCGCTGAAGTAGGGCAGGCTGGAGAACAACTCGTCGAAGTGCTTGGCGGCGGCGCCCCGCATCAGGTCGAGTACCCCGGCCGGGTCGGCTGTGGGTGTGGCCTCGGCGTGGGCGCGGCCGTGTACGTGGGCCAGCAGCTCCGGGGGCTCGTCGAGGAGCGGGATGGGGCGCACGACCAGCCACACGGATCCGATCAGGGAACGGCCCGCGTCGTCGACGATGTTGAGTCCGCGCTCGGCGCGGGCCAGCGGCGCGATCAGGACGGATCCCTGCGCTGTGCCGACGGTGCGCCCGAACTCCTCCAGGCGGTCGGCGGGCAATTCGATCCACTGCGCGGTGGCGCGAATCCCGTCGCGTGCCTCGCTTGGGCGGACGGCGAGCACGATCTGTTCGGCCGGTACCCCGGCGGCGGAGATGCCGCGGGCCAGGTCGTGGGCGCCCTGGTAGGAGGTGGTGGCCAGCAGCAGGCGTGCTCGGTGCGCGGTGGTCGCGTCGCCGCTGAGCGCGGCGAGGGCGGGTTCGAGGCGTTTGGTCCACAGCAGCTTGCCCAGCTGGAGCAACACGTTGCTGCGCTGGGCGCCGTAGGTCCCGGAGACGCGCAGGAATTCTTTCTCGGCGTCGGAGACGGGGGCCGCGTGGACGGCGATGCCGCCGGTGACGTCATCGGGGACCCACCAGGTTGGCTTGGCGTGCACGTGGTGGTGTGGGGCACCGGGGAAGTAGCCGGTGGCGGACAGCCCGACCACGATCCGGGGCCGGCCGGTGTGCGCCAGCGCGGTGAGTTCCCCGAGCGTCGCCACGTAGGCGTGCGGGTCGCCGCCGAAGCCGCTCACCCGCAGCGAGGTGTCCAGAGGTCGGTCGTCGTCGTGGAGTTCGGTGAAGGCGAACAGCACGCGGCCCATCGGCCCGTAGGGCACCGCGCGCCAGGTGGCGAACTGGCCCAACGCGCTGGCGATCTCACCGGCCGCCTTAACGCCGGAGGCGTGCAGCTGGGGGGCGGTGTAGACGAAGGTGAACAGCAGCTTCCGCAGCGGCTCCAGATGGGCGCGACGGATGAGCCGGTCGGTGGCCTGGGCGCGGTCGTCGTCATCATCGAGCCTGCTGTCGTCGTAGGGGTTGCGGGCCAGCAGGTTGTAGATCATCTTCCAGCCATCGTCGAACAGGTCATCGCCGCTGGAGGGGCTGGTCATGCGCGCGAGCATGTCCGCGACCGGCTCGAGCCATTCCGGCAGCACGGCCTCGCTGTCGGACAGCGGGAACATCGCCTCGAGCGTGTCGTAATGGACGCGGCCGGGTGGGGTGTCCTCGGGCAAGTTGAACAGGGTGGCGGCCAGCCACGCATCCCAGCGGCGCGGCAGCAGCCAGCGCCCGAACATCGGATGCCCCGCCGAGACCCCGTTGCGGGAGCGCTGGAAGTGGTTGGCGGCCAGATGCCGGTTGTAGTTCTCCGCCAGGAAGCGTGCCTGAGTGAGTGCGGCGTGGACGCGACCTTCGATGCGGGTGCCGATCCGCCCGAGCGCACCGTCGTTGAACTCGCCGTCGAGCTGCCGCAGCGGAGACAGCGGGGTGCCGCGGCGTTTGGCCAGTTGCAAGCCGTGGGCGCTGTTGCCGATCAGGCTGGCTTGGAAGGCGTCGATCTCATCGATGAGGATCACGTGGCTGCGGTGCAGCAGGACTTCCTCGGTGGCCGGGTTCTCCTCGATCCGCCCGTTGATCGTCACCGGTACGTGCAGCCGCCCGGCGACGAAGTTGACGTGGCTGGTCACCACCACGACCGCCCGGCACGCCTGGCGGGCCAGGCGGAACTTCCCGCAGAACGGTTTCCACGGGCACTGGTAGTGCCCGCTGCTGGCGGTGCCGTCGTCGCGGATCTTGCGCAAGCCGGTGCACGGTTCGGCGCCGGGGTCCCAGGAATCGATCGCGCGTTCGGTGAGGGCGGCTGCGGGCAGGGCGCAGCCGTAGTGCATCCGCCCGTAGGCCCAATCACCCAGTGCGCCGTCCCGCACCCCGGTCGCGGCGGCCTCGGCCTCCTTCGCGATCGAGGTGGGCGACATCAGCGGCGTGACCTCGCCGTCGATGCCCAGCGCGCGCAGGCTCGTCTCGATCGAGTGGGCGGCCTGCACGACGACCGCGTTTTTGGGCACCAGCAGCGTGGTGACCAGGCCACGTTGGGCGCACCAGCACGCCACGAGTTCGGCGAGGACGTTCTTGCCGACCCCGGTTGGGGCGTTGAACAGCCGCGTCGGCCCGGCGCGCAGCACCCACTCGCCGTTGACCTGGTTGTCGGGATCGGCCTGGATCTTGGTGAAGATCCGCGTCATCGACTCCATGCGGTGCGTCTGCCCGAAAGCCGTGTCCAGGTCCGTCGCGAGGCCGAACAGATCGTTCACCGGGATGTCGACCTCGTCGGCTTCGGCGGGTGGACCGAGTTCGATCGGTGCCTCCGGCTCGACCTTCGGAGACATCGACAGCAGGTAGCTCGCCTCGACGATGCCCGAATCGGGTGCGCGTCCGCGGATCCAGGTGACGTACTCGCCCTCGTTGGCGATGGTCTGAGGCCGGCGGGGCCGCACCTGGCGCTCAAGCGCCAGCTGCTGGGCGCACTCGCCGACCACCAGCCGCGCCGAACCCGTGATCTCGACCAGCACGGCCTTGTCGTCGAGTACGCGGAAGTCCGCGATGTGGTCGGGAATCAACTCTTCGACGAGGTTGGTGAACGCGGTGCGGTTGGCCATCTCCACCGGCCGCCACCGCAACAAGCTGGCGATGAGCGCCTTGTCCTCCGCCCGAAGGGTCGGCCACCGTGACCACTTGTCCACCTGCCCGGACAGGAAGAACAGCGCATCGGTGTTCCGCACATAAGCCCGGCCGTCGTCGGTCGTACGCGGAAAGAACTGCGCCGCCAGCGCCAGAGCCCCGCGCACCACGGGCACGGCCACGCTGTAATCGGGCTCGGCGTCACGCTGACCGCGCCGGCCGCGCTGACTCCGTCGCGGGCTCATTGGGCCGCACTTCCCCGCATGTGGTCGCTGACGTGCCGGACGAAGCTGTCCACGGTCCACACCGACTTTTCCGGCAGGAGCCGCTTCAACTGGTTGACCTGGCCCTTGCGATAGGACGGCACCACGACGTGCTGCGCTGCGGGCGGGTCATCGACGATTCCGCGGGCGTCGGTGTGGTCTTTCACGTCCACCGTCCAGGTCCGGCCGTCCGGCGCGCTGATCACGGCGTCGAAGGTGTCCTTGATCGGCCACAACTGGACCACGAGACCAGGGAACCGCTGTCGCAGCCGTTCCAGCGCGATTTCGGGAATCCCCGGCACCGTGACGAATCGCCACACCGCCGGGTCCACACACCGCGCCCCGGCAACCGTCTGAGGTTGCGGCGTCCTGAGCCGAGTGGTTGAGGTCTTGACCAACTCAGGTGGGCTGCCGTCGCGATCGACCAGGCGGAATCGTGCCTCGTGGGGACCGTAGCTGCACTTGACGATGGGGGGACGGACTCGCATCGGCCACCGGCACACCGGACACGGCCACCAGCGGACCTCGTCCTCGCCGGCGCCAAATCGAAACTGCCGGTCTCGAGGGATGTCGATGTAGTCGGCGACCTGCCGCGCTCCAGCGTAGGGCGTCGCAGTCGTCCGTTCGTCGGCCAGCCAGCGCAGGTCGCCGGCTGGGCGCTCCACGATGAACCGTCGCGAGCTGGTGTAGACGGCCTGGTTGCCTGCCTGGATCAGGCTACGGAACGTTTGCCGTTCGACCTGCTCAGCGCGCTGCCACGCCCACCGGGGAAGCCACTCAGTCGCCGGGTCGGCGTCGGTGTCGAACAGGGCCTGGGTGTAGTCGCACGCGATCTCCATCGCCTCATCGCTGAGCGTGCCGTCGGCATCCAGCAACACGACCGTATCCAGCGCGGACGCCTCACCAGCCGCTGGCAACAGCTCACCCAGGGGCCGGTGCAGCAGTGCCACCAGCTCCGCAGGCGTCGACGGTCCAGCGCCAGGGCCGAAGGCGTGCATGATCACACCGGTCATCCGGGCGACCTCACGCCACGCACGCTGCTCCTCCTGGCGGCGTGACCAGGCAACCGCCGACCGCAGCGCCGCTGTCGTCACCGCCCCGCGTCGTCCGCGCGCATCCTGCATGTTCTCGTCCTCGGGATCGAGTGTTGAGTCGCGGTGTGGAAGCACCCTGGCCTGATGGCGGTGTGTCTTAGCACACGCCCACGACAATTCCAGAAGATCCACCACTCGAAAGAGCGGGGTCGAGTGGGAATCTCGCCTGTCGATGGGTGGGCGACCAACAGCAGCTCGCGCACCCGTAGCAATTGCGGCGCCGTGGTCCTAATCAGTGCCTTGATCGCGGCCATCAGACACAGTACGAAGGAAGTCGGCCTTGTCGAGATGAACGGGTGGAGCGGTCATGCGCGGCGGCGGCATGTCGACGGTGACGGGACGTTCTGTCACGCGCCACCACGAACGCCGTTTCGGCTGATCGCGGGGTTCTGGCATGGGGTCGACGTACGTTCCGTCCTCTTGGCCCGTCGAACCGGAGCGGTTGCCGTGGTGGAAGCACGTGGACCCGGCCGCGGCCTGCCGGTGGCGCAGTGCCCGGATTCCCCACGTGCGGGAGTTGTTCCTGGCCGCGAGCACCCTATGGGTGGGCTTCGTGGTCGTGCTGGTGGCCGTGCAGCGCCATCCGTCCGCCGACTTGGTGCCGTGGCTGCTGTGGCCGACCGTCGCCGTCGTGCTGGGTGTGGCGCGGGTACGGATCCCGACCTGGCTGCTGGCGATGTACCTGCTGGGCGCGGCGGTCTTCGTCGTGGTGGCCGTCTACGCGGGCCAGCACGCGACCAGCTCGCCAGGGTGGACGGCACTGGTCTTCGCGCTGCTGGCCGTCTTCCACGCGGGCGTGCCGCTGTTCGCGCGCCTCTACGCGGTCGCGGGCAAGGCCGACCGGGCGACACCAGTGGGCATGCGTGATCATCGCGTGTTCGGCAACCCCGGCACCGGGCTGGCCAGGGCGCGGGGCTGGCGGCGGGCGGCGGTCGAGTCCGGGTTGCTCGGCGAGGAGCTGACCGGCGAGCTACTGGAGAACTACGTGACCCGGATCCCCAGTGCCAGGATTTTCCACAGCCTGGTGTGGCCGGGCTCGGCCACGGCCGATGTGGATCACGCGGTGCTGTGCGGCGGGCGGCTGGCGCTCGTCGACAGCAAACGCTGGGAGCCTGGCGACTACACCTTCGACTCGAACGGCGCTCTGCTGCGGGCGGGGCGGCCGTTCCTCGGCTCGCAGGTCCGGCTTGCTGATGCGGTCGCGGCCTACCAGAGGCTGCTGCCGCAGTGCGACGTGTGCGGGGTGGTGCTCATCCACCCGAACCGCCTGGGAGCGGTCAGCGTCTCGGCCAGCCCCTGGCCAACGATGCAGGTCCTCACCGCGGATGGGTTTCTCACCCAGACGTGCGCGTGGCTGGCCGGCCAGCCCGACGTGATCGACACCCGTGCTGTCGCCCTGCTGTGGAGTATGACCAACGGCCCCGCTCCCGCTGGCGGCCATGGACGAAAGGCGGGCCGGTGACCGGCATCAGCGATTGGCCGATCGTGGTGACCAACCGGTGCGCCGACGCCTGCGCGGAAGCGTTCGGGCTCGCTGGCCGCGAGCAGGCCCGAGCATGGCTGCACGCTGTGGTCTCGGAAAACGGCGAGGTCACGGATCGGCTGCCGGCGCCGGTCGCGGGCCGCCGGAGCCCGTCGGGATACTTCGTGGTGGTCGAGGACATGCTCGTGCTGCCGTTGGCCGCCGATCGAGACGGCCACGCCCAGTGGATCGCGACGAACTGCATCGCCTTTCCCCGCCCTCACCGCCGCGACGGCGACACTGGCCAGGCCGATCCCTTCCGATTGACGGGATGGGACCTGCTCAACCAGGTCAACGTGCTGCCGCACGCGGTCGAACGGTTCCAGCAACGGGGAGGCGGACACCCCGCTGCCGAACGGGCACGCCAGGAGTTGCTCGACATGATCGCACCCACGGTACGGGCCGCCCGCCGGCCGCCGGCCTGGTGTAGCACCCGCCCGGCCGACTTCTACCTCGTCGCCGGTACGGGCGACGAGTTCTGCTTACCGTGTCGTCCGGGCAGCGGTGGCCGAGCCTTCGACGTGATCACCTGCATCCACCGCGCCGGGGACCTGTTCACCCTCAACCCGACCCAGCTGGCCGCACGCTGCCAACTCGACCCGACCACGCTGCCGCCAGACAGCCGCGAGGCAAGGCTGATCACCGCCGCATTCCACTTCAGTGGCCGGCTGTCCTGGCACAAACCCCGCTGGGCAACGCCCCACGCCGAGGCCAAGTGGTGGATCGTGTTCCACAACCGGCTGGCCGCGCCCGTGGCCTGGCAGCCAGAGGCCGAGGCCACGCCGTTGCTGATCTTCGACCTCGCCGACCACCGGCCGCTGTTGATTCGACTGCTCAGCCACCTCCGACGTTCATGACCGCGACCAGACGGCTGGATCTCGACAAGCAAGCGGGTCGACACCGCCTGCCTGCGGCGAAGTCCCCATGGACACCGGGTCACTCCTTCGAGTGACGGCTGTGGAGCGGCTCGCGTGTCGGCTACAACCCGAGCACCCCGTGACTAGCGTCCGTGCCTGAACCGCGATCGCGCGGAGCGTGGAAGGGGACGATCTCCAGTGGCGCAGAAGCATGACCAGCTGCGCGGGCTGTTCACGGATGAGTACATGCGGCTGAGCATGGAGCTGTCCGAAACCTCTTGGTCTCGCGTTCTGCCGTGGAACGGCGAGGAGATCATCGAGGCGGTCGCGCTGGCCGCCGCGCACGACTTCGACGGCGACCTCGACGCCGTGCTGCGCCGCCCTTCACCCGATGATCCGGTGCGCCCCAGCGACCCGTTGGACTGGGAAACCGATCTCGAACCACTCGTCGGCATGGAGCCCGCTGACGAGGAGGAACGGCGGGAGCAGCGTGAGCTAGACGAACGGCGTCGCGCCTTGTTCACCAGCGTGCTCGCCACCGCGGATCGCCCCGTACCCGTGACCGTGGCGGACCTGGCGACGTTGCTGGTCGACCTCGGTGTCCTGACACACGAGGTGTCCTCGGACGCCCGGCATCGATGGCGGCTGGCCCCCGTGGTTCCGTCGCCCGCCGACGTGCTGCCGATGCCAGCGGAGTGGGTGCGCCAAGACCAGAAGCTCCGGCGCGATGCTGCGGCGGGACCGGCGGTCTCCGCGCTGCTGAGCCATTTCAACGTGCACGCCCAGGAACCACTGCTCACCACAATGGACCGACTATCCGGGGAATGCCGGTACTCGCCGGACCAGATCCGCGCGGGCCTTCTCTCGTTGCGCGACAGCGGGGACATCCGAACCGAACGGCGAGCGGCCGGCAATACCTTCGAGCCAGCGGATCTGGACGCCCTCGCCAACCATGCCCGCGTCCTGGTCACCGTGGACTGGGACCACGTGACGGCGACCCGACTGACCTTCCAACTCACGGCGCCCGCGGCTGGCTGACCTCGGCGTCAGCTCGCGCTCACTCGGCTGGAGCCGCCCCTTCGGGTGGGTGCTGCCGGTAGCTGTTTGATCAGAAACCGGGCGGGGTCTGCGACTTCGTGGCGCGTTCCGTGCTCGTCGATGTAGTGGTAGCGGTCGAGATAGTGGCAGCCGGTCTCCTGGTAGCCGAGCCGGAGGTAGAGCGCTCCCGCCCGGTGGTTCGCGTCGTCGACACCCAGCCCGATCCGGCGATACCCGCGGCGCTGGACATGGGCCTCGGCCGCGCGGAGGATCGCCGTTCCGATGCCGTGGGACCGGCGTTCCGGCGGCCACACCCCGAGGCCGTTCAGCTCGGGGCAGTCGGGAAAGCACCGGTTGATCTCGGGTGCCGCGCATCCCCTGCCACAAGATCTGCGCTGTTCCAACGGGAATCTCGCCGGACCAGGCAACGAGGAGCGTGCTGAGACCCTCTTGCTGGCGGTCGAAACGCATCGCATGTCGCCGGGTCCGGCCGGGCGAGGGCATATGGGCTTCGAGCAGTTCCAGGTCCGCCTCTCGACATGGCCGGATGTCCACTATTCCGCGCCCTCCGAGCCGTGCGCGGTGGCCCGGATGGCGGGCAAGGGCCAGTATCCGGGATCCCGGCGACCGTCGGCCGCAGTGAGCAGGACGGCCTCGGGTAGCTGCAGGACGGGTGCGCAGCGAATCAGCTGGGATGGGGCGGCCGGGCCGCCTGCCTCCCAACCCGCGACCACCGCGCTGGGCAGGATCGCGGCCTCGGCGACGTCGCCGACGTCCACGCCGAGGATGCGTCGGCGGTACCGCAGGAACCCGGCCAGCGTCGTGGACTGGCCCATAGCGCGGGAGCGTTCGGCAAGTGTCTGCGGAAGGGCCTGGTCGACGGGCGGTGGCGCCTTGTGGTCCATGTCCAGCAGGAGTTCAGGGGCGGCGGTGGCATATTGGAGGAGGATCTTCGTAGAGCAGTCGGCCAGCAGCCGCAACGTCCACGTCCGAGCCTGGCCGTCGGTCTGGTCGGCGTGCAGGCGCCAGGTGTGGCGGTGTCCGTCGATACTGAAGTCCTCGTCGACGATCAGCATCTCCTCACCGACGACGGCGCACTGTCCCAGCATCCAGACCCGGTGGACGTGCAGGTCCGGGGCGTCGAGGAACGCGGTCAACAGGCGGGCCAGCGAGCGGGCCATCGCGACGGCGCAGCGCCGGTCGAAGAAGCGGCGCTGTGCAAGGCCCACGAACAGCTCGAACTCCTCGACCAGCCCCGCCGACAACACCGGGATCGTGTCGCTGCCCTCCGGCTCGCCCACGCCCTCGGGGCCGGTGAACCGCAGGGCAGGTGAGGAAGCCAGGCGTTCGAGGACCCGCGGGTCGAAGCCGCGGGCGGCGTCGCGGGGCCGCAGGTTGCCGAACGTCCACCACCAGGACGGCGGGCGAATGTCCCCGACGTGCAGGTACCGCATGGCCAGGTGATCGGGGTCGCCCGCGACCTCGGCCATGCCAGCGTCGTAGAACATCATGAAGTCGTCGTCTTGCAGGAAGGTCTCCCGCATCTGCGCGAACTGCCGGTGCCGCACCGTGAACGCCTCCCGCGTCGGCACACCGTGCTCGGCGGCGACCTGCGGGTCGTCCAGGTCCTCGAGCAGCGCGGCGGCCCAGCTCAGGATCAGGTGCAGTGCTATCTCCTCGGCGTTGCACCGGGGCAGCGGAGCGCGCCCGGCCCGCAGGTCCTCGGCGAGGTCGTTCACCGCGCGGACCATCGCCAGCCGCCACGCGGCGTTCTGGCCATCGCACACCGGCGGCAGCAACGCGAGGAACCCGTCGTCCGAGTCGTCCTCCGAGTAGTCGTCCTCGGCGGCATCCCGGTCGAATGGCCGGTCGCCGTAGGCCACGACCTCCTCGTAGCCGCGGGCCACCAGCTCGCGGGCCGCGGCCTCCAGCAGCGCCGCGCCCAGCGGGGTGAGTACCTCCGCCAGACACCTGCCCTCATCGCGGTACTCGTCGGTGTACGCCTGCCAGGGATCCGCGCGGTCGGTGAAGCCGAGCAGCCGCGCGGCCCGCGCGAACTCCTGCGGCTCTGGCTCGACGACCTCGCTGCCGTCGAGGGATGCCGTCACCCAATCGGGGTGCCTGCGGCCGGGGTCACGGACGGTGGTGATCCCGTACGGGGAGAACCAGAACCGAGGTGCGGTCCAGCCGTCGGGTGGAGGCTCAGGCTGGTCCTGATCCTCCGCGGTGGCCTGGGCCTCCGGGATGCTGTCCTCGGCGCCATCGACGATGAACTCCGACCACACCGGATCCCAGTACGGGGCGTGGTAGTCGTACTCGTCGCTCGTGTCGGGCACGGGGATACCGAGCTGGCGCAGCTCCGCGTCGGAACAGGCCAGCAGCTGGGGCGCGCAGTCGATCATCAGTTCGAGGGCGTGGCGCTCGCCTGTGCATCGTGGCAGGGGCGCGCGGCCAGCCTCGATGTCGCCAGCCAGATCGTTCAGCGATCGGGCTAACCGCAACCGGAATGCCTGGTCCTGTCGATCGCAGTCGGTCGGCAGCTTGGCCAGCACCCGGTGCCGGGCCTTGGGCGAGCGCCGCTTGAACGGCCGGTCGCCGTAGTCGAGGGCGTCCCGGTAGGCCAGCGTCGCCAACAGCCGGCCCGCTGCGGCAAGCAGCCCGGCGGTGAACGGGGGCAGCACCTCGTCCAGCTCGGCCCAGCCGACGTCGTAGTCTTCGGCCTGCTCCGTGTACGCGGCGTACGGGTCGGCGTCCACGGTCGTCACCTCAGCGTGCCTCCCGGAATCCGTGGCCTCGCGCGAGACCACCAACCGCTGGAGTCTCCCACGACGAGCAACGCCAAGGCCGGAGGACGCTCCGGCGCTGGTCAGCCATAGTGGCGGACGTTCGCGCCGGGTGGCGGGATACTCAAGCCCGGAGGACGTGGTGTGCTGCGCACTCGAGAAGGTGCTGCCCGCTAAAGTTGGTCTTTCCATAACCCGCTCCGGGCTGGAGTGGCGCCGGACGACGAGCAGGGGGAGATCGCCAGTTGGCCACCACGGTTCACGACATCCTGGAAGCCTTCCGTGCCCTCCCGGTGTCCAACCGAGAACGGGGCGACAAGTTCGAGCGGTTGATGGTCCAGTATCTGAAGCTGGACCCGTTGTATGCGGAGAAGTTCTCCGAGGTGTGGATGTGGGCGGACTGGCCGGGCCGCGCCGGCAAACCGGACACCGGGATCGACATCGTCGCCGAGGAACGCGAGACCGGCGGCTTTTGCGCGATCCAGTGCAAGTTCTACGAGCCAGATCACTACGTGCAAAAGTCCGACATCGACTCCTTCTTCACCGCGTCGGGCAAGGCGCCATTCACCAGCCGGATCATCATCTCCACCACCGACAAGTGGGGCCAGCACGCCGAGGACGCCCTGGACGATCAGCGCATCCCGGTCTCACGGGTGGGGCTTGCTGACATCGGGCAGAGCCCGATCCGATGGGACCTCGCCTGGCCTCGGCCCGGCATCGACATCGAGCTGCGGCTCGAACACAAGAAGACGCTGCGGCCCCACCAGCAGGAGGCCGTCGACGCCGTGTTCGACGGCTTCGCGGCCCACGACCGGGGCAAGCTGATCATGGCCTGCGGGACGGGTAAGACGTTCACCTCGCTGAAGGTGGCCGAACGCCTCGCGGCCGAGCGGGACGGCCAGCCGACCAACGTCCTGTTCCTGGTCCCGTCGATCTCGCTGCTGTCCCAGACGCTGCGGGAGTGGACCGCGCAAACGCAGACGCCGATGCGGACCTTCGCGGTGTGCTCGGACACCAAGGTCGGCAAGCGGTCCGAGTCCGAGGACATCGGCGTCCACGACCTCGCGTTCCCGGCGACCACCGACACCGCCAAGCTGGTTGCGCAGGTCGCTCGGACGGATGGCGCCACGCCGCTGACCGTGATCTTTTCCACCTACCAGTCGATCACCACCGTCTCGGCCGCGCAGCAGGCTGGCTTTCCTGACTTCGACCTGGTGATCTGCGACGAGGCGCACCGTACGACCGGTGTGACCCTGGCCGGTCAGGACGAGTCCCAGTTCGTCAAAGTGCACGACAACACCGTCATCAAGGCGACGAAGCGGCTCTACATGACCGCGACACCGCGCCTGTTCGATGACAACACCAAGACCTCCGCCCAGCAGAACTCTGCCGAGCTGTGCTCGATGGACGACGAGGCCCTCTATGGCCCGGAGTTCCATCGCCTCGGGTTCGGCAAGGCCGTGGCCGAGGGCCTGCTCACCGACTACAAGGTCCTCATCCTCACCGTTGACGAGAAGTACATCGCCACGTCGTTGCAATCCCAGGTGGCCGACGAGAACAACGAGATCAACCTCGACGACGCGGTGAAGATCGTGGGTTGCTGGAACGGCCTGTCCAAGCGCTCCGGCCGCACGCCCGATGGCGAGGGCTTCGCGCCCGGGTCGCCGCCGATGCGCCGCGCGGTTGCGTTCTCCCGCAGTATCAAGGAGTCCAAGAAGCTCACCGACAGCTTCGCCGAGGTGATCGGCGCTTATGACGCCGCCGACGAGGCCACCCTGCGCTGCGAAGTCCGGCACGTCGATGGCAGCTACAACGCGCTGCAGCGCAACGTCGAACTCGACTGGCTCAAGGCCGACGCCGAGGCCAACAGCTGCCGCATCCTGTCCAACGCACGCTGCCTGTCAGAAGGTGTCGACGTCCCTGATCTGGACGCCGTGCTGTTCCTCAACCCGCGCAACTCCGTCGTCGACGTCGTCCAGTCCGTTGGGCGGGTCATGCGCAAAGCCGAGGGCAAGGACTACGGCTACATCATCCTGCCCGTCGGCGTCCCCACCGATGTCGCACCGGACAAGGCGTTGTCGGACAACAAGCGCTATAAGGTGGTCTGGCAAGTCCTCCAGGCGCTGCGGGCACACGACGACCGGTTCAACGCCACCGTCAACAAGATCGAACTGAACAAGCGCAAGCCCAACAACATCATGATCGGCACGGTCGGCTTCGACGGCGATGGCGGCGACGGCTCAACCAACGATGCCGGCAGCGCCGCCGCCGGTGTGCAGGCCACGCTGGACCTCCCCGTCGAGATCTGGCGCGACGCGATCTACGCCAAGATCGTCACCAAGGTCGGCGAACGCGCCTACTGGGAGAACTGGGCCAAGGACGTCGCGGCCATCGCCGAACGGCACGTCGCCCGCATCACCGCACTCGTGGACGACCCGGCCTCGGGCAAGCGGGCAGCGTTCGAGAAGTTCCTCAACGAGCTGCGCTCCAACATCAACCCCGGCGTCAGCAAGGCGGATGCCATCGACATGCTCGCCCAGCACCTGATCACCAAACCAGTGTTCGACGCGCTGTTCGCCGGCTACGACTTCTCCACCAAGAACCCCGTCTCGCAGACGATGCAGAAGATGCTCGACATCCTCGGCGACCAGGCCCTGGGCAAGGAGGTCGAGACCCTGGAGTCGTTCTACGCCTCGGTCCGTGTGCGCGCAGAAGGCATCGACAACCACGAGGGCCGGCAGAAGGTCATCACCGAGCTGTACGAGAAGTTCTTCAAGACCGCGTTGCCCAAGGCCGCCGACGCCTTCGGGATCGTCTACACGCCTATCCCGATCGTGGACTTCATCCTCCGCGCCACCAACCAGGCCCTGGAACGCCACCTCGGTACCTCGCTGTCCGCGCCGGGCGTGCAGATCATCGACCCGTTCACCGGCACCGGCACGTTCATCGTCCGGCTTCTCCAGTCAGGGTTGATCAAGCCCGAAGACCTGCTGCGGAAGTACACCCGCGAGTTGCACGCCAACGAGATCCTGCTCCTCGCTTACTACATTGCCGCAGTCAACATCGAAGCCGCCTTCCACCAACTCCACCAGAACGGCTACACACCGTTCGATGGCATCGTGCTTACGGACACCTTCCAGCTGGCCGAGGACGCCCAGTCGCTCGACGCGGAGATGTTCCCCGAGAACAACAAGAGGGTGAAGCGACAGAAGGCCCAAGATATCCGCGTCGTCATCGGCAACCCGCCCTATTCAGTCGGCCAGGACAGCGTCAACGACAATAACCAGAACCAGAAGTACTACGCCCTGGACCGTCGAATCGCAGACACGTACGTGGCTAAGTCGGCCGTGGTCAATAAGAATAAGCTCTACGACTCATACATTCGCGCCATCCGCTGGGCTTCTGACCGTATCAAGACGGGCGTAGTGTGCTTCGTTTCCAACGGCGGGTACATCGACGGCACCAGCACCGATGGACTGCGCAAGTCGCTTGCCGAGGAGTTCGACGCGATCTACTGCTACAACCTGCGGGGCAACCAGCGCACGGCAGGCGAGCAGTCCCGGAAGGAAGGGGGCAAGGTCTTCGGCTCGGGCAGCCGAAGCACTGTCGCCATCCTGCTCCTTGTCAAAGGCGGCACCCGGACCGCAACGACCGGAACCGGTTGCGAGTTGTTCTACCGTGACATCGGCGACTACCTCACCCGCGAACAGAAGCTCGATACCATCGCCAGCCAGGATCTCGACGCCGTCAAGTGGCAGCGGATCGTTCCCAGTCCCGAGGGTGACTGGATCAACCAACGCGACGAGCGCTTCGCCACCTTCCGTCCGCTGGCGCACAAGGACAAGGCACTCAGGGAACAAGCTGTGTTCGCCATGCACTCCAGCGGACTGAACTCAGCCCGCGACGCGTGGGTCTACAACTTCTCCGAGCAGAAGCTCAACGCCAACATGCAGCGGATGATCGACTTCTACAACGGTCAGGTGGATAGATTCCAGGAGCACCGCCAACGGGAGGGAATCGCGGTATCGGCTGCGACGGACGTGGAGCAGTTCATCGACCTCGATCCGAGGAAGATCAGCTGGAACCGCGCTGACAAGACTCGCATCGCGAAGGGCCAGAAGTACACCTTCGACAGTGAGCGGGTCTTCACGGCCGCCTACCGACCGTTCACGAAGCAACGGGTGTACTTCAATTCGCTGCTGAACGATATGACCTACCAGCTGCCCAGGATGTTCCCGAACCCAGAACTGGAGAACGTCGGATTCTACGTGACAGGCACGGGATCGGACAAACCCTTTTCGGTCCTCGCTACAGATTTGGTACCTGATCTCGCGTTCTGGGGATCAGGCACCGGTCGCTTTTTTCCCCGCTACACCTACGAGAAGGTTGAGGTAGACGGTGGCCAGTTCGACCTATTGAGCGACGGGAACGGCGAGGAGTACACGCGTGTCGACAACATCACTGATGACATCCTCTCGGACTACCGGAAGACCTACGGATCGGGCATCAGTAAGGACGACATCTTCTACTACGTATACGGGCTCCTGCACTCGCCCAACTATCGGACCGAGTTCGCCGCAGATCTGAAGAAGATGTTGCCGCGTATCCCCAAGGTGAAGGAGTTCAAGGAGTTCACCGAGGCTGGCCGTGAACTAGTGACCCTCCATGTCGGGTACGAAGCCGTCGCCCCATACCAGCTTGAGGAGACAACTACAGCTGCTCCCGGACTGCCGGAGGAGTCGTTGTACCGCGTGCAGCAGATGGCCTTTGGCAGGGGCAAAGGAGCAGCCAAGGACCGCAGCCGAATCGTGTTCAACAGCAACATTGTGTTGTCCGGCATCCCAGAGGAGGCGTACAGCTACACACTCGGCGCGCGCTCGGCCATCGAGTGGATTATGGAGCGCTATCAGGTTAAGACCGACAAGGCCAGCGGCATCGTCAACGACCCCAACGAATGGTCCGACGATCCCCGTTACATCCTGGATCTGCTCAAGCGGATCGTGACGGTCAGCTTGGAGTCCGTGAAGATCATCGACGCTCTGCCGGTATTGGATGAGCTGTGACTGGCCGAACGATGAGGTCTTGTCCGACAACGACGGTCCCCTCGCGCGTCGACGGTTGAGTCGGGACAACGAATCCATCCACCGGCGGGAGGACGTGCGGCAGTGGTCAGTCTCGAGTCACTTCGTGGCTACGTCCTGGAGGAGGTGCTGGCGCGGCTCCTGTACGCCAACGGCTACCGCCTGTTGGTATCCGAACTGCAGGACCCCGAGGCGTTGACACGCGGTGCGCACGGATTGCTGGTGCGTGGCCGCGGCGCGGACCACCAAGCCGACGTGCTTGGTGAACTCACGCTGCCCGTGCCGTTCTCGCTCCCGTTGCGGATCTTCGTCGAGGCGAAATATCGCGAGGCCAAAGCAAACCTCCGGGACGTCCGCAACGCGCACGGAGTGGTACACGACGTCAATGAACAGTACGCGACAGCGTCGGCCGGTGCCCGCGCGATACCGGTGCGGCGCTACCACTACCGATACACCTTGTTCTCCGCCAACGGGTTCAGCAGGCCAGCACAGCAGTACGCCCTCGCCCAGCAGATTTCCCTGGTCGACCTGTCGAGTCCCGCGTTCACCGGGCTCCTGGAGGCGGCGAACCACACTGCACACCAGCTGTACGAACTGGCCCAAGAAGTCCGCGTCTCGCCGTTTCCCACCGGGCAGGTCCGCACCGCGCTGAGGTTGGCGCTCGGTACCTGGACTGCCGACGAACCTCAAGGCCCGGACTCCGACCTCGATCTCCGCACGCCTGCTCGGCGAGCGCGTCGAGCGTCCCATCTGAACGCGGCACAGCGCGAGCCACTACAACTACCTGCCGAACCACTCGCCCGCATCGCGGCCAATCTTGTCGAACAAGTCAGCGGGAATCTGCTATTGGGCTTCCCCACAGCTCCGTTCGTGCTGGCCCTGAGCCCCGACGATCCCGCAGCGCTTTCGGCCTACGTCGCCCGTCACGGACCCGACGTCAGGGTGAACATCGAGTTCGCCACACGGCGCGAGGTCACTGGCGACTGGGTGATCATGCCTGCCGACGACTCTCGCACCTTCCAACTCCGGTTCGCGCTACCGGCTCTGCTGGAGGACTGGCTTCTTCGCGATGATGGTGCGGCCCTGCTGCGCGCACGTGACGTCAAGGCCGACCTGTTGTCCTCGATCGCGGTATTCCTGGACGGTCGCCTCGTCCGGCTGCTTTTTCAGCCTCGGCGCCGAGGCTGAACGAGTCGCCACGGCGAACCCATTGTCATTTTCGATCATGCCCGTGAGACCTGTCTATCCATTCAGGACACTTGAGGAGTTGAGATGCCTGTCATGGTGCGGCGTGCAGTGCGGGCGATCTTGATCGACAGCGACGCGCGGGTCGTGCTGCTCAGGCGGGCACGGCCCGATCGGGAGGTGTACTGGACGGCACCCGGTGGCACGGTGGAGCCCGATGATGCCAGCCTGGAAGACGCGCTGCGCCGTGAGCTCGCCGAAGAGTTGGGCGCGCGGGCCGATCGTTTCTCCCGCGTATTCCTGTTCAGCACCGTGAACAACGCGATGTTGACCGTGCAGTACGTATATGTTTGCCGCCTGCTGACTATGGACGTGTCCGCACGTCATGGTCCGGAGTTCAACGACCCTGGCCGGGGCCGTTTCGATCCTGACCCCGTGTCCCTTCTCGGCGAAGGCTTGACACGAGTGGCGTTGAAACCCGCAGTGCTGCTCGACTTCATCCTGTCCAATCGGGACGCGCTCCTCGCCGAGATCAGCCGCGGTCATGGACTGTCCGGCGGCGGGAGCGGATGACCTGCCGGAATTCAGATGCGGCGCCGTTCCTCCTCGCGCGATCATGAGGATATGACCTCGTCCAACCCCGCGCCGGCCATCGGGGACGCATTCGGCCAAGTCCTGGCCCGCTGCTGGGCAGCGGGCGGACGCCGTGGCGTGGCCTACCAGGTGACCGAACGCGACGATGGGTACATCGGGGTCATGGACGCCGTCGGCTACTTCGCCGAGTCGGCGGACTGGTCGCCTGCAGAACGGTGGGGGTGCAAACAGGCCGTGGGCCTAGTGCTGGATATCGGCTGCGGAGCCGGTCGGCACGCCATCCCGCTTCAGCAGGCGGGGTGCGAGGTCGTCGGACTCGACACGTCCGGTGGCGCGATCGAGGTCGCTCGCGACCGCGGGGTGCGCGCCATCCAGGGCTCGATCAGCGACATTCCCGCGACCGTAGGGGTGTTCTCTACGATCCTGTTGGGCGGCAACAACCTCGGGCTGCTCGACGACCCCGACCGAGCGAAGGGCATCTTGAACCGGCTCGCGGAGATCGTGACGCCGCAGGCTCGGTTGATCGGGTCGGGAATCGACCCCTACGCCACCGATAACCCGACGCACCGGGCGTATCACGCGTGGAACCGCAGCCGGGGTCGTCCCGCTGGGTTGATCCGGATGCGGGTGCGCGACGGAGCGCTCGCCACGGACTGGTTCGACTACAGCTGCCACGCGCTGGACGAACTCGCGGAGATCGTCTCCGGCACACGGTGGATTTTGCGCAGTGTCCACCAAGACGGGGGCTCCTACTGTGTCCGCCTGGACTTGCGCTGAGGGCAAGCGTTTCGTTGGCGGCGAGGTTGCTGGCCCGGCACAGTGGCCGATCGATCCCACGACAGAGGAGCAGATGATGAGCGGCACGGCCACTCGGCGGCGTTCTTGGCCCGAAGTGCCGGCCGAGCTGCGTCAGGAGGCCGATCGGCGACTGGGTAGCCGAGTGCGGGACTTCCGGGGTCGGCCGGGCGGATTCACCCCTGGCCTTGCCGGGATCGTGGTGTGCGCGGACGGGACGGAAGCCTTCATCAAGGCCACCCCCGTTGATGGCCCAGGGGCGGCCGACTACCGCCGTGAGGCGATCATCGCTGGGGGCCTTCCCGAACGTGCGCCGGCGCCGCGCCTGCGATTTGCCGCCGAGCGCGCCGGCTGGCTGATGTTGTGCTTCGATGTCGCTCCGGGGCACACGGCCCAGGAGCCCTGGCATCCAGCGCAGCTGACTGCTGTCCTGAACACGTTGTCCTTCTGTGTCGAGCAGTTGACGCCCTCGCCGATCCTCGATGCCAGCACCGTGGCCGACCGCATGGCGGGGAGGTGCCGAACCTGGCGGTCGTTGGCCACCGGTGGCGAGATCGACGGCGTGACCCTGGACGACCTCGGCGACTGGGAACGCGACCACCTCGCCCGGCTGGCGCGTCTGGAGGACACCTGGCAGGACCACGTTGACGGCACGACGCTGCTGCATTTCGACCTGCGTGCCGACAATTGCCTCATCAGCCCCGCAGGATCGGTCAGCTTCGTCGACTGGGGCCGGGCCTGCACCGGCCCGGCCTGGGTCGACTTGGTGTGTCTGATGCTGGAGTCCGAACTCGGCGACATTGACGCTGAGCACCTGTTCACCGGACACCCGCTCGGCCAGGAGGCCGATCCGGACGCGGTCGACGGCTTCCTGGTCGCTCTCGCGGGTTACTGGGCGCTCGCGGGCCGTCAGCCGCCGATTACCCATGCCCCTGGTCTGCGGCAACAGCAGGCCCGCTCCGGCCAGGCCACTCTGCGATGGCTTCAGCGACGCTGGGCGGCCTGAAGTCGCGTCCTCTTGCCAATCACGCCAGCGGCCACGGCCTCATCCGGGGTGTGACGTGCTGGTTGTCAGCTTCGCCGACCGCCGGGGGCGGTGAAGCGGGCGCCCATGTTGTCGGGCGGGTTGTAGTAGACCATCGCGCGGAAGAACGGGGCGGCCTTGCAGGGATGCCGACGGCTCAGCAGGTTGGCATAGGCGTAGAGGATCCGGTGCGCGGGGCGGTTGTCCAGTTCGCTATACGGCAAGCAGTCCGTGAACGGCCACGGAAGGCTCTGCTGCAGCACGCAGACACCGGCCTCTGCCCACTCCAGCGCCTCGTCAAGGTCCTCGTCGTCGAGGTCTGCCTCGTCGGGGTCTTCACCATCGCCGAGCCCGGCCGCCGCGTACGCCTGCATGACGTAGGCGTCCAGGCACCTTGGCACGATCAAGCGGCCGGCGATGTCCCGGCACGCCGCCTCGTACGCGGCGGTCTCCTCCGCCGACGCTTCGTCGTCGGGGAACCACACGCGCTCCATCCGCCACGTTGGGCGCGTGCCGAGCTTGCGGACGTCGCGTTCCAGGGCGCTGATCTCGCTGGCCGGGAAGCCCTCGTAGTACTCCTCGGCGTCGAACTCGCCGCTCGGCCAGGCCAGCAGCGGCCGGTCGAGCGCGCGCAGCGCCGCCAGGGTGACCGTTCCGGTCGGCGGCAGCCACGGCATGGCCCACTTCGGCACCTCGGGGACGTTCACCACGGCAGTATGTCAGCCGGTCCGATCCCCAGAGGCCCGGCCACGCCGACCGGCGTCCACCCCACCAACACTCGACCCAAGCAAAGTGAGCTGCGGAAACGCCGACAAGACTGGTAGTTGCTGGAGAATGCTGGAACTCTGGTACAGTCTCGTTCATGGCGGAGCCCCTGGAGGAACTCGAGCGTCACATCGACGGTCTGCGGACTGAGGTGCGGCGCGCGGCGATGTCCGGTGATCCGGCGCGAGCACGTGAGCTGCGGGCCGAACTGCGCCGGGCGGAGCGTGCGTGGGATGAAGCCCTGGCGGCCTTGACTGCGCCCGAACACGAGCCCGAACAGGCCAGGACATCGGGAGCACTGCTACCGATCCGGGACCAGGTCCATCAAGCGCTAACCCTGCTTGGTGTGCCGTCCGCGCCAAAGTTGATCGTCACCGTGCACAGCGCGTTCTTCGCCGGTGAAATGGCCAGCGCGCAGCTGACCAGCCTGCGGCGGGACGAGGAGCGCTCATTCCGATCATCGCCGCATGCCCGCCCGTACTACCTGTGCAGCGCGTTGACCGCGGATCGGCTGGTGGCGGCCCGCGGGCTGCTCGCGGTGTCGACGTGGCCCCTGCCTCGCCGGGTCATCGGACCCCTCAGCGCCCGCGTCGACTTCCTCACGGCCGCCATCGGGCTGTCGGAGCAGATCGCCAGGATGGTCGAACCGGCCTTGCCCGCGTTGAGCCTGCTGTGGCGATTCGCCACCAACATCCCCGGTGCCGCCGAGTCGTTCGACGCCATGACACCCGCTGCGGTCGCTGAAGCGGCGCGAGCGGAACTAGCGATACACCACGACGCCGACCAAGCGCACCGCGAGGCGGCGGCATCCCGAGCGCGGACACAGCTCGATGAGATCCATCAGCTGTTCGGCTCGGCCTTGAAAGTCGTACCACGCGCCACCACGAAGAACTAGCGGACTTCCTGCCCGCGCTTCCCCCGCGAAGGAAGAGATAGTTGAACAACACCGACCCCCGCTTGGACGTCATCCGCGGGGCGGCCGAGCCGAAAAAGCACAACGCCAGAACGATCGCCGCGTTGACCAGCAATCCCGGCTGCGCCCGCCGGAGCATCCTGGACGCCGCGTCCATCGACAAGCAGGCCCTGGCCGAGCACATCGGCTACCCTGCCGCGTTCGGCCTGTCCAGCTTCGCGATCGCCCGCGGCAACGCCTTTGAGACGTACGTGAAGGCCAACGGCTGCGCCGAGCTGCTGCGGCTGCTGCGCGAGCACCTTGCGCTGCCGCTTCCCGAGGTGTCCTATGACGATCTCAACAGCGTCGCCGGACACGAGACACTCGAAGCACGCTACCGCCGTTCCCGCCAGCTGTTGGCGCACGCCGCCCGATCGGACCAGGACGCGGGCACGCTGTTCGATCACCCGCTGCTGCGCATGACCATCGGTGGTCGAGACGTGTACCTGGAGCCGGACCTCGTCGCGTTTCGGCTGCGTGATCGCTTCCACGTCGTGGAGATCAAGTCCTTTCCGGTGATCGACGGCCGGGCCGATTCCAGCAAGGTCGCCTCGGCGGCGATCCAGTCCGCCGTGTACGTTCTGGCGCTGCGCCAGCTCATGGAGCAGTTGGGGTTCGACCCGGCCGTGGTGTCGCACGAGGTGTTCCTGGTGTGTCCCGAGGACTTCTCCAATCGGCCGACCGCGGCGTTGGTCGATGTGCGCAAGCAGTTGACCGTGGTGCGACGCCAGCTCGCCCGCCTCACCGATGTCGGCGCCATCGCCTCGACGCTGCCGCCTGGGTTCACCCTGGACCTTCGGCGTGACGAGGCCGGTGTCGCGACGCGCCCCGTTGACGAGCTGTGCGAGGCGTTGGGCCAGATCGAAGCCCGCTACGCGCCCGAGTGCCTGGCCACCTGCGAGATGGCGTCCTTCTGTCGAACCGGCGCCCGCGGGCACACCGCCTCTCTGGGGCGGTCCGTTCAGGAAGACCTCGGCGGGATCGACACCATCGCCGGCGCGCTCGGGTTGGCCACCGGCGCGCTCGACCCCGGTGAGCACGCGCACGAGGCGGCCCAGGTGCTGCGGATGGCTGAACGCCTGCGCCGCGAGTGTCTCGGCGGTGCGGCATGAGCACACTCACCTCGCTGGCGCGGGCACACGCAGTCGAGCTCGGCCGAGCCCAGCCGATCACGACCGTCCGGCACGTCCACGTCAGCCAACGGCCGCTGGTCTGTGTGCCGCTGGCGATGGCGGGCGAGGCGAACGCCCCACTGGCCGCCCTGGTCGGCCGGGACCGCGACACGCCCCGCTTGCTGATCGTTGCGCAACCCCGCAACCGCGAGCTGCGTTTCGAGTTCGCGCATTCACTGGCGTTGACCGTGTTGGGCTACACCGGGAGTTTTGCCAGCACGATGGTGGCCAGCAGCCGGTCAGGTGCCGGGTCCAAGCCTCGCGTCGCCGACGCGCCACAGGTCTGGGTGCCCAACCGCGCGGGCATCGACTTCCTTCGGCTGTTCGGGCGCTCCACGCGATTTCGCTCCACCACCGGCCCCTACCCGGTTCCCGTTTCGGTGCCCACGCTGGGCAAGTGGCTGACCTTCCTCGCGGAGCGCGCTGAATACCCCGGTTCCTCGTTGTTGGTGGCCGCCACGGACGTCTTGGGCCAGCATTGGGCCACCGGGCAAAGCGCGGTCGAGGACGGCAACCTCGCCTCCTTGCTGGGCTGGATCGCGCCGCCGCCCGGATCAGACGGAGCACAATCCGCGCTCGCGGCAGAGGACCCGCTGATGTGCCCGCCTGCCGGCCCTGCCACCGACACGACGTTCGACCGGGAGGTGCTGGAGCCCGGCATCGCCGAATACGACCGCGCCTCCGGTGATCCCGAACGGCGACGGCGGGCCGTCACCCGGCTGGAAACCGCCCTACGCGGCCAACTCGAGCCCACCTGGCGGCTGATGTGGCAGGCGATCGACCAGCTTCGGGCGCTGGCACCGGCAGAGCATGTCGCAACCCGGTGGGATCTGGACAAGGACGCCTACCAGCGCTTCCACACACATGTCGCGACCGGCGGCTACCCGCAGCCCAAGCGGGACAGCGCGGTCGCCGCGGCAATGCGGCTGAACCAGCTCGAACGGCACCAGGCCGAGTACGACGCGCAGCGGGCTTTCGACGACCCGCTGGTCATGGCCGAGTACCGGCTCACGGGCGACGCCTTCGTGGGCACCGTCACGTCAGCGGTGCCGAACCGGCGGGTCGGCACCGGGCGCAGCGCCGTGCTCCGGCCCCTAATCACCGTCTCGACGCAGGATCCGGTGCGGCTTGTCCCTGGCGACGGCCCGGTGACCGATCGCGCACGGCCACGGCAACACGCCGAGATCGTCTCCGTGACCGAGACCGCCGACGGTCTGGAGATCACGCTGGAGCTGGCGGGCGGTATGGGCCGTGGCAGAACGGCACCCGCAGGCACCATGCCAGCGGTGGGGGAACAGGTCTGTTTCAGCATCTTGACCGACGACTACCAGCCGCGCGGCACCTTTCCGGCGCGGGAGAACACCCCGTGGACGCACGGCGGCCCCCCGGCCCCGCCGGTCCCGACCGGTGATGACGCGAAGGAGGAGTGGTCGTGACCGCAGCAGATCCCGCTGGCCGCCGCGCGGCAGACGAGGTAGAGCAGGTCATCGGCGCGGCGCTGTCCGACTTCACCGCCAGCGGCCACCGCGGGGTGGTGGTGGATTCCCCGCCGGGAGCTGGTAAGTCAACTCTGGTTGTCCGGGCCGCCACGCAGATCGCGCGCGGGGACGAGCCGGTCATGGTCATCGCGCAGACCAACGAGCAGGTCGACGATCTGGTCGACCGGATGGCACGTGAGGCGCCCGCGGTACGCATCGGCAGGCTGTCCGCCCAGGGCTATGTCCCGACGGGGCGAGTGGCTCACCCCAATGTCATCGTCGCCGACCGAGTATCCGACCTTCAGGACTCACCGATCACCATCGGCACGGCGGCGAAGTGGGTCCACGTCACGGACGGCCCGTGGCCATGGGCGATCGTGGACGAGGCGTACCAGATGCGGTCGGACATGCTGCTGCGCGTCGCCACTCGGTTCGAGCGAGCGTTGTTCGTCGGGGATCCTGGCCAGTTGGACCCGTTCTCCACTGTTGAGGTCGACCGCTGGACCGGCCTTACGTGGGATCCGATGCAGAGCGCGGTCGCGGCGATGCTCCGAAACAACCCCGCCTTGCCGGTCCACCAGCTTCCCCTGTCCTGGCGGCTGTCCGCATCCGCAGCGCCACCGGTGTCCGAGGCGTTCTACCCGTTCACCGGCTTCCGCGCGGCCACCACCGCCGCCCAGCGACGGCTGACCTTCCAGACCCGAGGGTTCGGCGGCCCGGTCGACGACACCTTGGAGATGGCCGCCCGCACGGGCTGGGCGTTGCATGAGTTGCCGGCGCGGCACACATTGCGCACCGACACCCAAGCCGTTCACGCGATCACCGACCTGGCCCTGCGGGTGATTCAACGCGGCGCCGTGGCCCAATCCGAGCGCGACCCGCACGAAGTCCCCGTCACGGCAAGCCGCATCGCGATCGGCGCCGCGCACCGCGATCAGGCCGCGGCAATCCGCCGTGCGCTCCACGAGCGCGGCGGCGGGGCGATCAAGGTCGACACGGCCAATCGCCTGCAGGGCAGCGAATACGACCTGGTTCTCGTGCTTCACCCGCTGTCCGGCCGTCGGGACGCGACCGCCTTCCACCTCGAATCGGGCCGCCTGTGCGTTCTGACCTCCCGCCATCGACACGCCTGCATCGTGGTGGCCCGCGCCGGCATCCAGGACCTGCTCGACGCCCACCCACCTGCCGAACCGATGCACCTGGGCGTTCCGGCGAAATTCCCGGACGGCTGGGAAGCAAACCAGGCGATGCTCGCGCATCTGCGTGCGCATCGAGTCCCGGCGGCGTAACGGCCCAGCACCGAGTCCACCTGAGAGGAATGATGAGAGTTCTCCACGTCTCCGACTGGCATCTCGGTCGGATCACCTACAACGAACCCCGCACTGAGGACCATGACACCGTCCTCACCGAGATCATCACCGTGGCCCGCAGCGAGAAGCCCGACCTGATCGTGCACTCAGGGGACCTCTTCGACCACGCCCGACCGTCCATTCCGGACATGAGCAAGGCTACGACGGTCTTGCAGGAACTCGCGGCCGTCGCGCCCGTGGTCGTCGTCTGCGGCAACCATGACTCGCCCCTGCTGTTCCAGCTTTTCGCCCAGCTCCTTGGCCTCGACAGCAGGATCCACTTCATTGACAAGCCCCGCGATCCCGATCAGGGAGGTGTCCTGCGATTCCCCGCAACCGACGGCAGCGTGCTGCGCCTGGCGGTTCTGCCGTTCGTGCACTCCAACCGGGCTATCGACGCCTTCGACGACACCAGCCACTGGCGCGCCGCCTACGCCGAACGCATCGGACGGATGGAGCGGGCGCTGACCGCAGAGCTGCTGCGCGACTTCGACGACCGCCGCGACATCGCCATGTTCGCCGCGCACCTGCACGTCGGCGGAGCCAACTTCGCCGGAAGCGAGCGCCCGGTGCACGCCTCGGACTACTACGCGACCAACGCCGAGGATCTCCCCGCCGTCAGCTACGCCGCCTTCGGACACATCCACAAGCCGCAGAAGCTGCCGGGCACGCAGGTCACCGGACGCTACGCGGGCTCGCCCATCCAGCTCGACTTCGGCGAGGTCGGAGAACGCAAGAGCATCGTCCTGGTCGACCTGCGCCCCGGACAACCCGCCCATGTCGACGTCGTCGGCCTGAGCGGCGGCCGGCAACTGCGCCGGCTCGAGGGCACCCTGGACGACCTGCGTGCTATCGCGCCGTCGATCGGGCGAGACCTCTGTCTGGTCACAGTCCACACGCCAACGAACGAGCCAAACTTGTCGGAGCAGGTACGGGACTTGTTGCCCGACGCAGCCCTCCTTCAAGTGAACCCAGTCTGCGCCGACCAGAAGCTGGAGATCCTCACCCCGGAAGCGGTCGCCGGTGACGTCGAGCCCGACATGCGCCAACTGTTCCGTGACTACCTCGCCGAACAGGGCAGCACGACGGTGGCAGCCGACCGCATCCTGACGACCTTCGGCCAGATCCTGACCTCCATCGAGGAACAGCGCCCCCTCGCGTTGGCCGAGGAGTCCCTGCTGACCGACCCACTGGAATGCGACCACGACACGCACACCGAGGAGGTGGCTCGATGAGGCCCCTGACCCTCAAGTTCAGCGGACTGCGCTCCTACCGGGCCGAGCAAGAGATCGACTTCACGAACGTGAGCCTGATGGCGATCGTGGGCGACACGGGCGCCGGCAAGTCCTCACTTCTGGAAGCCCTGTGCTTCGCGCTGTACGGCGGGTGCACCTGGGATGCCCGCAGCGGCAAGGGGCTCATCGCCGACGGAGGCGACGGCACCCTGCGCGTGGAGTTGACCTTCCAGGCGAAGGGCAAGAACTGGCGGGTCACCAGGACCACCTCCGCGAGTGGCTATCCGCCGTCGACCCATCGCTTGACCTGCATGGACGACGGCACCGAGGTTGACAACTCACGCGCGGTCGACAGCGCGATCCGTGGCCTTGTCGGGCTGGACTACACCGCGTTCCTCAAAGCGGTCGTCCTGCCTCAAGGGCGATTCCAGGAACTGCTCCAGACACCCGAGGCGAACCGCACCACCATCCTCAAGACCGCCCTCGGACTTGACCACATCACCGATGTCCGGAACCAGGCCAAAGCCCTGCATGAACGGCTGAACCCGCTGTTGACCAAGCTGGTCGTGCGCCGCGCTGGTCTGCTGCCCGATCCCGAGGAGGCACTCCGCGACGCGCTCCACCGACTGTCCGAGACCGAGGAAGAGACCGGTAGGCTCGAAACCGTCAAGACCGCGGTCACCGAAGCGCAGAAAACCCAGGACGACGCGACTCGCCGTGGGCAGGAATGCCGATCAGCCGCGCAACAGTTGACGACAAGGATCCCGCCCGACACCGAACACCGGTATCAACAGCTGATCGAACTCGATGCCACACTCAAACACCAACTCTCCGCCACAGAAGGAGAATTGAGTGACGCCGAGACGCGCGAAGAAGAACTTGGGGCGGTTCTCGAAGGCGCGGACGCTGACGGAACGGGTGTCGCTGCCGTCGCGTCCACGCTGGCGACGTTGAAGTCACTGCTCGACCAACTTCCCGCTATCGAGGAAGACCAGCGCCAGCTGGATGGTGAGGACGCGGCCATCCAGGCCGAACGCGCAGACCTCCAGGCGCGCAAGGATGCGCACGTCGAGATTGTCCGCAAGGCCGAACAAGCTCACACCCATGCCGACGAGATGGCCGCGGCCCACACAGCCGCGGCGAACACGCTTGGCCGGTACCGCGTGCTGCTCACCGACGCCCGGAACGCCTCCACAGCAGCCGACACCGCAACCGCCGAGGTTGAGAAAGCGCGGCAAGCACTACGAGAACACGAAGAAGCGGTCGAGAAGGCGACGAACGCTTCCGCCCAAGCAGACACGGAAGCCGACGCGGCCGAGGACCAAGTCGAGGCCGCGTCCCGGACGAACTCCGCCGCCCACGCGGCGGAGCACAGTGGGCCAGGCGATCCATGCCCAGTCTGCGTGCGCCCGTTGCCCGACGGCTTCGCCCCGCCTGCCACCGCCGACATCGCTCGGGTGAAGGCACTTCGAACTCGCGCCAACAAACGCGCCCGCGCACTGGCAGACGAACTCGCCGCCGCCGTCGAGTCCAACAACACCGCCCAGGCCACTCTCCAGGGCGCGCTCGGCAAGGTCAGCGAAGCAATCAGCCAGCGCGACACTGCACTCGACCTGGTGCAGGCGGAACTCGGGAAGGTCGATCTTGGCCAGGACGACGAAACTCTGCTCACCGACGCGCAGTTCACAGTTCGCCAGGCCGCCGACGCCAAGCAGACGGCAGTGGACGCCGCCAAAGTCGCCCAGGACACCACAACCCGTGACATCACCGAGATTCAGCGCGACGAAGCCGCGCTGATCAAGCGGGAGAAGGCGCTCACCAAGTCGCGGTCAGCCCTCAAACGGCGGCAAGACAAGATGGCCGAATCCCACGACACGCTCCCGACGGCATACCGGATCTCCAGCGACTTGAACACCGCCGCGATCCAACGCGCCATGGACCAGGCGCAGCGTCGTCAGGGCGAGTTGGCAGAGGTGACCACCCAGCTCAAGTCCGCACAGGCACAGGCTAAACGGTTGCGCGACAACAAGAACGGTGTGGTCAAGGACATCCAGTCTCGGGTCGAACAACCCGCAGAACAGTTGAGCAGGACCATCCAAGCCGTGGCGGACACCGCTGCGGCCATTCCCTGGCTCACCGAACCTCCCGCGATACCCGTGCGCCCGGAACCGTTCTCGATCCTCACGGATGCGCAGTGGGGCAAGGAAGCCCTCAGCCGCGTTGATGAGATCCTCCGGCTGTCTCGCAACGCGGCGTCGGTGCAGGATGACCTCGCTGCGGGCGCGGCAACCGCCATCACGGAAGCGCTCTCCCGCGCCGGAGTCGCCACGATCGACGAGCTAACGGAACTCTTTATCGCAGCCAAAGCGAAGGCCACGGTAGCCGAACGGGATCGAGACAAGGCGCAAGCCGAGCTCCCGATCTGCGCCGAACTGGATCGTCGCATTTCGGTTGCCCAGCCGACGGTCGACAGCTTGCGTGAGCTCAGCGGCCTTCTCGCTGACGGCAAGTTCCTGGCCGCTGTCGTCAAACGCCGGCAAAGGGCGCTGCTGTGCATCGCGTCGGAACTGTTCCTGTCCATGACCGAAGACCGGTTCGCCTTCTCCGAAGATTTCCGCATCGTCGACGGCCACACCGGGCAACCACGCGACGTCAAGACCCTCTCCGGCGGCGAGACCTTCCTGGCAAGCCTGGCCCTGGCGTTGGCGTTGGTGGAACTCACCTCTCGGGGCGGCGGTCGCGTTGAGGCGTTGTTCCTCGACGAGGGATTCGGCTCGCTGGACACCAACGTCCTGGGCGAAGCGCTCGAAGCGCTCACCCGCCAGGCCACCGGCGGTCGGCTGGTCGCGGTGATCAGCCACATGCGGGCCGTGGCCGAGAACTTCGACAACGTCCTCGTGGTCACCCGGACGCTGAGCGGCAGCGAGGCCCACTGGGCGAGCCCGGCGGAGCGAGACCAACTGGTCACCGACGAACTGGCGGCTGGGCTGCTCACGTAGCTCGCGTACCGACGCAACGTGCGCAGCACAGAGTCCACCGTTCGGCGGAGTTGCTGGGCTGGGAGAGCCGGTGGACCACATTGGGCGGCCCGCTGGTGTCAACCTGCGGCCCGCTGAGAACCACCTTCGGAGTAACAGTGGGCCAACCATGTCTATCGAATGGACCTACAAGTCCATCACAGACTGTCACTCGAACATTCGTTCCCTCCTCTGGATTGTCGGCGTGCCTGCCTACAGTCGCTCGGGAGACAACGGCCAGATGTCGAACGTGGAGCTGCGCATCGCTTTGGGCGCGGGCGAGAGGACGAGCGTGACCGTGCGGAATCCGGGGGAACCGCGTTGACCGAGCCACCAGAACTGACACTGGACGATCTCACCGGCGAGGCGGCGGTGCTGCGGGTCTACCGCCAGGTCTTCGCGGTGCTCGCCCGCGAGGCTGGCGCGATGATCGCGGATCCGTCCACTCTCGATGTTGATGAAGCGATCTTGGAAGCTTTCGCTGAGGCCGGCAGCGAGGGGCTGCCCCTGGAACAGGCGGTGGCCGCATGTCGACGGTGGGATGCCCAAACGGTGGGGCGTCGGTTCGAGGTTCTGCGCGAGTATGGGGCGATCAGCAGGGTGGTCGACCGGCCGAATGAGCGCTACCACCGGGCGGCATTCGCTCCGTATGTGATGTTGCTGTTTTTGCGGCGGATGGCCGAACAGGGCGGACAGTCGGAACTGCACCAGCTCCTGACTCTCGAACAGTTGAACGTCAAGAGCGCCAACGCCACATCCGCCGACGGCCTGGCTTCGGTGCGCCGGCTGACGAAAGTGTTCCGGCTGCTGGGAAACGAACTGGCGATCTTGGCCGCGGCCAGTACCGCTGAGACCCTTGGCGACAACGCTCAATTGCTGTGGGGCAACGAATCGCTGATCACGCAAGCCAAGGATGTCCACGCGACGGTCTTGGGCCGATGGCCCGAACTCGATCGGGACTGCGCGGCGTTGCGGATCGCACTCGCCGCCTACGCGGACGCGATCGACGCCGCAGCGGCCCGTCTGATCGCGCAAGCCGGCACAACCCGTGCGTTGGGGTTGCTGCCGGTGGAAACGTGGCGCACATTCGCCCGCGACTCCAGCCCCGCGGTCCTGGCGTCCGTGCTGGACCGGTTCGTCTTCGACGCGCCCGCACCGTGGTTCTCGCCCCAAGCGCTGCTTGAGGCAGTGGAATCAGGCCGCCAGGTCGACACGGCGCGGGTGCCTCCTCCGCGTTCGGATGACTCCGAACCGCCACCGGAACCGGAGACCGGCGTGGCCGATGACATCGAGGAGTTGCGGGCCATCGCGGAGCGGCTGCTTGCGGGCGCGGACTCGGTGAGCATGGTGGAGGTGCTCGATGACGCTGGGGACTGGATGTCCGCCCGCCGGGCGCTGGCCGAAGTCACCGCGATCCACCACCACCCGGACCTCGACTACGAACTCGTGTGGGAGGACGGATTGCGCATCGAGGTCGGGACCAGCCCGTCGTGGACCTCGCACGGGCACTTCCGCCGCGGGCACGGCGTGGTGGGAGGCGAGGAGTGAACGAGGCGGAAACCGCGCTGTGGTGGGCGCGTGTGCGCGCGGCCGGTCCACAGCGTGTGGAGCCAAGCAGCGCCTTCCCGGCCGGGATGCTTCGCTTGGTCGAACCGGACGTCGCGGCGGTGTGGCTGCTCCCGGTCGTACCCGACGGTGCGCGCCCCAGCGTGTCGGAAGAACTCGGTGTGCCTGCGGTTGCCGTCGAACAACCGAACGACACCGCGCGCGTGCTGGCCGCGTGTCTGCGGTGCTGCTGGGCGGACCCGACTGGACCGATGTGGCCAGGAATCCCCGCGTCCAAGGACGACGTGGCATCGGTATTCAGGGAGATCACCAACTGGGACGAGAGCGCGTCCAACAGGGCGGTGATCGCCGCGCTCCGGCGCCTGGCCGCCGCCGGCTGGCTGCTGTGGGACGAGCCCGGTCAGAGCGTGCGTCTTGGGCCACGAGTCGCGGCCTGGGGACCAGCGGAATTGAGCACCCTGCGCGAACTGTGGCGGATGCTGCCGCCCGCCACGGTCCGGGAGGAGACGGACGGGCCGCGATGACCAGCATGAACGAGCCGCATCCGATCTTCGAACCGATCCTTGCCGAGCTGAGCGAACAGCACCGCGACGAAGTCCTTGCCGCGTTCGCGGCCGTCGAATACGGCGCAGCCCCAGTGCCCGAGGTGCAGATGCTGGCGTTGCGCGACGCGACGCTGCGCCGAGCCCTGCAACGGCTGTTGCACCGAGTCGGACGAACCCTGGTGCCGGTGGTCGGCACCGCGTGGACCTCGGGTTACCGCGACGACATCGCCGCGGAACTGACCGCCGCCGGCTGGAATGCGCTGCCGGTCATCGACCGGGCCGTGCTGGTCCTGGTACTGATCCACTCGGTCGCGATCCCACGCAGCCAGGGACTACTCAGCGGCGACACCTGGATCTCGGCCCACCCCACGCCAGCCGAGGAGCTGTTTCGGTACGCGCAGCCCGGCAGAGGCGATGTCCGAACTGCCCTGCAGAGGCTGCGCGCCGCCGGACTCGTGCAGCTCGCGCCCACCCGTGGTCGCGGCTCCACCAGCGGCACCGCATACCTGCCCGGCCCCCAACTGCACCGACTCACGCCGCTGGCCCGCCGAGCCTTGCAGCAAGAACTGATCTTGGCCGCCGCCCCCAACAGCCCCCTGGCCGCGGCGATCCGAGCCCGCCGCGCCCATTCTCGAGGAGAACCGTGAGCACACCCCGCAACTGGTCCACGACGGGCACCGACTCCGGCCCGTTCGACATCGTCGGCGACCGCGTTCTGGTGGGCGTCCAGGCGGTCAACATCTCCCGCCTGTCCACCCACCCCCTTCCGATGATCAGCCAGGGCCTGGTCACCGTCGCCGGGCAAGGCCCGAAGGACTCGAACGGAGCCGGGAAGTCCTCCCTGATCGCCGCGATCAGCCTGCTGCACGCCGACGAGCAATGGCGACTCGCCAGCGGCGCCGCCGGCGCCGCTGAGCTGTTGTTCACCGCCGAACTTGCCGCCCAGGAAGGCCGATGGTCCAACGTCGACTGGGGATATGTGATCGGCGTGTTCGCCGATCCCCGCGCCACCACCGCCGAGGAACTGTCAGCCAGCGCCCTGAGCGTGTGGCTGCGGATCAACCGCAAGGCATCACACCTGCACCTGCGGTGGCAGGAAGGGCTCTACGTCCCTTACGGCACAACCGAATCCGAACGCGCCGCGCGAGTCGACGCGCTCTGGGACACCCTGCCGACCAGCAACGGACGCACCGACTTCCACGCCAACCGGCTCGCCTTCGTCCTCTACGGCGGCCATGTCCGGTGCGTGTCGTTCCTGTCGACCTCCGTGCGTTCCAGCCCGGCGGCCAACCTGCTCGCGCAACCGCTCAACGACCTGGACCCTCGAAGGATCTTCGACGCCATCGCCACCCTGACCGGGCTGGATCGCGAACTGGAACAAGAACAGGCCCTCCGGTCGGCCGAGCACACGCACCGCACCAACGTGCGCGACGCCGAAGCCGACCTCGCCCGGTGGGAAGAGGAGATGGCGCTGGTCGAGGCCGGCATCGCCAAGCGCGGCGAAGCTCGCCACTTGCTGGGCAGCGCTCACGCCTGCTGGCAGGCCCGGTGTGCCCGACGTCTTGTCGACGGGGTTACCCGCGCTGAGGAGATCCGCGTTGAACTCGACGCGCTCGGTGTCCGCGCCAAGGAGCTGCGGTCCCAGCTGGACACGGTGGAGGGCGACCTGTCCAGGCTGACCGATGACGAGGAATTCAACCGTCAGTTTCGCAAGGCGGAAGCCCGGTGGAAGGAGCTCAGCGGGCGAGATCAGCAGTTGGACACCGACCACCAGGTGACGGCGCGGACCCTGGAAACCTTGGCCGCAAGACATCGGGAACTGTCCGCCAAGGCGCGCGGTGCCGACGGACGCACCGTCGCGCAGGCCCAGGAAGAGGAAACCGCCACCCGCACAGCCTTGGAGCAGACGCTCGCGGCCAAGGGCGCGGCCGAAGCAGCCGAGAAGCAGGCACGCGATCGGCTCAAGGCAGCCGAGTCCGGCGAAGACGTCGCCGCTCACGAGCTGGAAATCCTGCGCGGAGAGGGCATACCGTCCGCCGCGTTGTTGGACGTCATCCAACTCAATCCCGACCAGCGACAACGGTGGGAACCCCGCCTTGTGCCGTACCGCGGCGCTGTCGTCGTGCCTCGCGGGCGCGCCGATCAGGCCCAGCAGAAGCTGGCGGGCCGGTCGGGGACGGTGCTGGTCATCGCCGACCCGCCCCCTGCGCAGGCATCCGCAGTTGGCGCCGGCGTGCCCGCGAGTGCCGATCCGAGGTTCGACCTCACCACGTTCCTGACCGTGCTCGCCCAACGCGCCGGCGATGCGGCAGCGGATGTCGATGCGGCGGCAGGGGTGATCGTGCTGGGCGAGTTCAGCGAACCGCTCACCGGACGAGCCGCGCGCATCGCCGCCGCCCGCGCCGAGCACCGCGAGAAGGCCGACCTCCTCACCGACGCCGAGAAGCAGGTCACTGCGGCCAGGCTCACGCTGTCCCGAGCCACCGCGCGCACCGAGGCGGCAGTCGCCGGTGAGGAGGTTGGCGAGATCGAGCAGCAGATGGCCGAGCTGCGGGCGGCCAACCAGGAGCGCGAAGACCGCCGCAACGAACTGAAGCCATTGCTGGACGCCGCCCGCGGTGCCTACACCGACGCGCTCGGTGCCGCCCGAGCGCGCGAGGAGCGAATCGCGAACCTGCGCGGCACCAAGCGTCGCCTCGACAACGAGCTGACCGAGAAGGAGACCAACAAGACGAAACTAACCGACGAGCGACTCGCTCTGGACCTGCCCGGCCGGGAGACGGCCTGGGGAGACTCGCCCCAATCCGCGCAGCGATTCCTGCTGTCTCTCGACGCCGAGCAGCAAGCCCGCACCACAGCAGCCTGGAACGAGGAAGCCTGCTACCAGGTCAACGAGGTCATCCGCCGGTGTTTCCCCGAGGCCACACCGCATGATGAGATGCCCGCCGAGATCCGGGAACTACTCATCGAACAACGATGGCACCGGGGCGGTCTGGAGGTCCGAGTCGGCTTGGTGCCCGCTCTCGTTCGCGCGCTGCGTACCCACCTGGCCCAGACCGAGCAGCACGACCTCTACCAGCAGCAGCAAATCGTCGCCCAGCGTACGCAGCGCACCAGCGATCTCGAGGCGGCCCGGCAGGGGTTGAGTGAGGCCGAACAGACCTCTCGGGCACACCGCGCATCGCTCTCGCAGGGAATCAAAGCGAAACTGAAGAAAGTCAGCGACGAGTTCGACCGACTCGACCAGAAGTACGGCGGCTACGGCGCCGGCTTGGACTATCCGGAGCCCGAGCCGCCGTCCGAGCCTGACCGGCCGTGGCGGTGGACCGTGACCCCCAAGTGGCGGCGTGACGAGGGAAAACGCATGTCCAGCTACAACCTGCGGGGCAACACTGCCCAAATGGACGAAAAGGCCGTCAAGCTCGTCTGTGCCGCCGCACTCGCCGGCGGAGGAAGCCAGCCCCTGCTGCTCGTGCTCGACGAACTCGGCCGCAACCTCGGCAAGCAGCACCGGCGGGAAGCGGTCGCGCTCTTCGAGCAAATCGGGACAGACCGCAACATCACCGTCATCGGCGCCCTGCAGGACGACATGGAGCGCTACGCCATCGAAGCCTCGGGGCTCTACGTCAAACTGCGTCGACGCTCCGACAGCCTGGCCTACAACGAGGCACCCGTCATCGTCGGAGACGACACCAACCACGCCCGTGTCGAGCTACTCCGTGAATGGCTCGCCTCCTACCGACCCAGCGACGACATCGCCGACGACGACCCTGACGAGGACGTAGCGTGACCGAACCACCCCAGCCAACGGGAGAGTTCCCGATGCCTGGGCACCCCGGCGTGCCCGACGGTCTCCGCGCCTACGCCCAGCCATCACGTCCGGACGGCACCTTCGATCACGACCGCGCTGGGCGCCCCAAAGTGCGACGGGTACACCTGCGCGCACACCCAGCCACTCCACCGCAGCGACCAGACGGGCTCGCCAACGACGCCGACTGGAACTGGGCCACGAGCGCACTCCGGCGCTGGAACACCATCACGAACAGGCTCCACGATCGCGCCGACGAGGTCGCGCTCATCCTGGCCCGCGCAGGATGCGTCGCACTCGACCACGACTACTGCGACGGCGCGATCCGCCACCCGCCCCGCGGTTGGATACCGCACCCCGACCTCGCCGCCCACCACGCCACCGGCAGGCAAGCCCGGCAAGCCGCTCAACAAGCGCTGCAGGACCGTGCCGTAGACCTCCGCGACCTGCTGATCGGGGAGTGGCCCGGCGTCGCCGACGCCTTGACCACGCCCGCCACCGCCGACACCCGCCTAGAGTGGATTGTCCGCGCCGCCGAAGACCTTCTCGCCGAACACACCTACGACGGGCCACGCGCGTTCGTCCAGCGCCACGCCAAGAACACCAAGGCCCGCGAGGACCTGCCACGACTACTCACCGACGCAGGATTCGAGCCAGAAGCGCTTGTCCTCCTCGGCGTCAACCGCAACCCCTACATCGGTGTCGGCGGACCAATCCGCGCCCACCACAACGGTCGCACCTTGGACTGGACCGGATGGCCAGGCCCACACGACATCCGGCTACCCGCCCACCGACCGATCACCCTCGATGCCGCCCCCGGCACGAGCGTGCTGCTCGTCATCGAAAACCGGCAGGCAGCCGAAGCCATCTGCGACAGCCACCCCGACACCGCCGTCATCTGGTGTCACGGCCAGCCACCGGACCCCCTTCTTGACCTGATCAACCAAGTCGCCGTCGGTGTGAACCAGGTCGTGATCTGCCCCGACGCCGACCTCGGCGGGATCCGCATCGCCGCCCGAATCCACGACCACCTCCCGCCCGACACAAACCGCATGATCGTCGACATCGGCACATCCGAACACGATCAAGGCGACCCCTTCGGCACCATGACCCGCAACCGCATCGCAGCGACCGCCGACCGCCGCGACGCGGTAGGCGACTTCGCGTCCGGCTGCCTGACTCGTGGATACGCCGTCGAACAAGAAGCTCCGGCCCGCGCCGCCCTGCAAACCCTCCTGTAGGTGCAGCGTTCGCCGCGCCTGTGAAAGCCGCCATCTCACCCTGTCCCAACAACTCGGCCACGATGCCGCCGAACGTCGATGGGAACTTGGAGCGATCGGTCACGGCCCGGCGGGTCGCCAACTGGCGGACCGCCTCTGCGAGCCCAACGGGCTGGTCATCGAGAAGGGGAACGTTCGGCTGGTGATCTCGCGCTGATCACGTTGAGCCAGGATCGCGGGTGTGCGGCGAACCCGGCCGAGGTTGCGGCCAGCGCGCTGATGACCTGCTCGCCAAGCGTTCCGTCGTTGCTTGTATGGCTAAGGTTCCGAGGATGACCGCCGATGCCGCAGAACACGATCCGCAACATCCCGAAGCCCAGCAGAACAGCGAACCGGTTCCGCCACCTCCGGAACCCCAGGCCATCCGTGCGTGCCTGACGCAGCTGGTGGCGTTCGAGTTCGACCGCGAGTGGGAGATCGTGCTGGAGGACGCGAAGCACTCCAAGGATCTCACCGAGGTCCACGCGCTCCTGGCGAAGTGGCGGCACTTCGCCTACGCCGAGTTGAAAGACCCTGGCAACTACTACCGGCTGCTGGCCAAGGCGACTCGCATACTCGCCACCGGCGAGAATCCCGACGCCGTGTCGATCGAGGACGTCAGGGAGCTGACCCGGAACCGGCTCGCCGAGCAGTCTCACCGGGACGAAACCTGATCGCGGAACTCGACGCGGCGCCCTACCCTGATCGCATACCCGCCCGGTCCCTCGTGGACCGCGTTTACCACTTCCGGTGGTCATGCAGAGTCGGCATCAGGACCGTCTCGGAGAAGCCACACCCCGTGGCCGGCGCGCAGGAGATTCCGTGGCTGGCCGGGTAGGTTGACCATCCATGACGACCTCATCACGGTGGGCAGCGCACGCTGCCGACAGCGACGCCGCCACGGCCGCAGCCGTGTGGGCGGATCCCGAGGCGCCACCGGAGCTCCTCGCCGTCTGCCCAGAACGGGTGATCGAGTACCTGGCCACCGAACCCACACCCCTGCGCCGCGCGGTGCTGGCCAACCCGAGCGTCCCGGACACGATCAAGGGGCAGATCGCCAAACGCGCCCGAGGCTATGCGCGCCGATCCATCGCCCGCGACATCCTCGAGCGCGGTGCCCTCGAACACTGGCTGTTGCTCGCGGACGTGTTCACCCCGGCCTCCCTGCGTCAGGCTGTGGCGGCCCTGCGCGGTGATCGGCCCTGGCTCGTCGGCAGGGACGCCGCGCTCCCGACGGCCACAGCCGTGACGCGGGGATTCAGTACCAGCCGCAACCACCGGCATCGTGCCCTCGCGGCCGAGGCGTTCGACGTGAATACCGCGCCGGAGCACACCTGGGCGGAAGGGACGCTCTCCGCCGTGCTGCTTGTCGCCGATCCTCACCGGGCCGTACGCAAGGGGCTGGCTCGCAACCATGAGATGCGCAACCTCAGCGCAGACAGCGCAGGGCTCGCCGTCCGCAAGGCGCTGCTGGCCGATGCGGATCCGGGCGTGCGCACGGCTGCCCTGCGCAACGGCGTCCACATCACGAACGATCACGTCATCGCTCATCTGGGCGCGATCGAGGGCGACCTCGTGCCGCTGGCTCAGCTCGAACCGCTCACCGCCGATCCATTCGACGATCCCTCGCCGCGGGTACGCGCGACCGCGGTCCGTGGCCTGTCCCAGGCGGACATCCTGGGATGGACGCGGGTCACGCAGGACACGAGCCCGATCGTGCGCGCGGCTGCTGCCACGTCGGGATGGTGGACACCGGAGTTTGTGTGGAAACAGCTTGCCCGCGATCCTGACCTGAAGGTGCGCGCAGCGGTCGCCCGGTCGCGGTGGACGCCCTCGATGATCCTGCGCCAGATGACCGGCGACACAGATCCGGACGTCGCGCACCTGACCCAACAGCGAATCCTCGCCGCGCCCCGCCAGTGACCAAACTCGGAAGGTCGGCTGGGTGATGGGTGTTCGCCGAAACCTCGACGAGCGCGGACACGCCGAAGCCGCCTGCGGCGCCGTCTGTATGGACTCCTTGGACCGCCCCGGTCCGGGTGGCGTCCGAACGGTTCGCCGATTGGGTACGACGGGGTCGTTCGGGTGGCTGGTTCGGCGCGTGGCGGCGATTGCGGGTCGGACCCGTGGTTCGGGTTGCGGATCGGGGACCGACGCGGCTGACAGCGAGCGGAAGGCGGTGTGTGGTTGTGAGAGTTCGGCCCGATCTGGCCCCACCCTGTGAAACGATCCGTGTCCCGGCGAGTCTGGGCCGGCCGGCTCCCTGTCCATCGCGTGATCCGCTACTAATGGCCTGTGGACCACCTCTACTGGGATCTCGGATCTATTGCAGGCGGCGCGCGCTTCGAGGTGTCGCTGCGCGGCTCGACCGCCAGGGTCTGTCTCATGGACATCGACCACTACCAGGCATATCTCGACGGCGACGAGTACGAGTATCACGGCGACTTCTACGACGTCAGCCCCGTCGTCGTGGAGGTGCCGTACGACGACCATTGGTACCTCGTCGTCGACAGCAATGACCGGCGGATCACGGTCGAGTTCACCCAGATCTTCGACTGACTGCCGCACCGATACAACCGGGCCTCACGTCCGTGGCCGTCCGTGGCTGTCTCGGGTCGGGATGCCGCGTTCCCTCAGTTTGGTCAGTACGGTGGTGTGGTCGACGCCCAGGTGCTCGCCGACTCGTGCCAGCGACCAGCCGAGGTTGTAGAGGTGGATGGCGTAGTCGACCTGCTCGGAGGACAGGCCGCGACGGCGCATCGGCACGTCGTGCCGGTGGAGGATGTTGCTGACCGTCCGCCGTTCGATACCGAACCGGTCGCCGAGTTCGTACACCGTCGCTCCGGCTTGGTATCCGGCGATGAGTTCCTGGACCTGGTCGGCGTCGAGCCGGCGTGCCCGCCGTGGTTTGGGGCGCTCGACGGGCGGTGGGGCCGGTTCGGTGGGGTCGGGCAGCTTCCGGAGCAGGGTCTCCAGGGCTTCTACCTGGGGTTTTGTGTTGTAGTAAGTTCCCCCAAGGTCCACCCAGCAGCGAATATGACAAAAGCCAGGTCAGCGGATTGCCGCCAGACCTGGCCTTCGTCGTATCAGCCGGCCGTTTCCGCGCTCGTGCCCCTTTCTTGCGGAAACGGGCCGGTTCCGGGCTCGTTCGCCGACCGTCCGCTCTGAGAACGTCAAGGATTCTGCGTCAGCAGCGGTTCGAGATCTCCGGCCGAACCGTTGCCGGGGGCCGCCGGGGCGAGGAGATCCCGGATTCGGCGGCGAGCCCGGTGCAGCCGCACGCGCGCGGCCACCGCGGTGATGTTCAGGACTGCCGCGACGTCGGCCACGGAAAGCCCGTCCAATGCGGCCAGTTCCAGCACCGCACGGTCCGCCTCGGACAGCTGATCCATTGCTGCGTACGCCCGCCTCGCTGTGGCGGCGGCTTCGATCCGTTCTTCCATCCGGACGATCTCGGCGCCATCCAGCAGGCGGCGGCCAGAGATCCGGTGCTCGACCGCGAGTGCGCGGGCCGCTCGCCGTCGTTCGGCGTTGACGACATTGCGCGCTACACCAAACAACCAGCCGGTCAGACTGCCGCGGGTCTCTTGATAGGTGTGCGCGGACTCGATGGCCGCCAGGAACACCTCCGCGGTCAGGTCCGCGGCGAGGTGGGGGTCGGACACCCGGCGTGCGACGAAACCGTAGACCAGGTCCAGATGCGCACGGTAGAACGCCTCGAACGCCGCCGGATCCGATCCGAACGGCCCGGGAGCCGAGCGCTGGTTCATTGAGACAGCGCAGCACGGACGGTACGGCAAGACCATGCGGAACAACCCGCAGAAATCGGGCTGCCAGTCCGGGCACGGCTGTACCGCCGGACGGTTCCGGGCGCGGCTTGCGTGCCGAACTGGGCGAGGAAAGCACTTGCCCGGTAACACTCCGGCCGATGCTCGCCAAGTACGGGAGAGAACGACCTCGGGCCGGCCGCTGCTCAGTTCGGAGGAAACGCATGAACAGCCGACGGTTGACGGATTTCGAGCAGCGGCTTCTCGCCGAGCTGAAGGAGGTGGCGGCACAACCGGAGAAGGCCGTCGTGTTCCGCGATGTCCGGCGACCGGCGCGAACGAAGCTGATACTGGCGGCCGCCGCCGCAGGACTGGCCCTGGCGGCCGGGCTGACCATGGTGCATGGCGAGCCCGCTTACGCGGTCGAGGCCGGGACCGACGGCATGGTCACCGTGACAGTGCACCGGCTGGACGACGCGGAGGGCTTGGAGCAGCAGCTGCGTGCGCACGGGGTACCGGCCAAGGTCGTCTACGTCCCGGCGGGCAAGTACTGCGAGGCCCCGTGGTACACCACCGCGCCCGCTGAGCCGCCGATCGCGGTCGAGGCGACGGATACGGCCACTCTGTTCCGCTTGCGGCCGGCCAGCCTGCCTAAGGGAGAGACGCTGGTCGTGCAGAACGCGACGGTCCTCAGTACTGATGCTGCTTCCTCCGCGTCCTTGATCGCCGTCGGCGTCGCGGTCGGTCCGGTGCCCCCGTGCCGGCTGGCCGACGTACCGCGACCGTCCGGGCCGCCGCCGGACGGCAGCGGGTTCACCGCCGTGAAACACCCCTAGCCGCGCGAGTTCGCGCAACCAGCTGATCAGTGATTTTCGCCGGGCGTCCGTCCGGCGATCTCGTGATGCCCGCACAACCGAGGAGCGAGATGACGAGAACACCGAAATGGACCGGGGTGGCGGCCGCGGTCGCGGTCGCCGCCAGCACGTTCGCCGTCCCCGCGACGGCGGCTCCGGCCAGCCGCCCCGCCGATCGGGCCGGGGTGACCGACGTCGGGTCGCTCACCCTGATTACCGGAGACCAGGTGGCCGTGCGGCGGCTCGGCAACCGTACGATTCCCCAGGTCCGGCCCGGGCTCGGACGGGCGAAGATGCCGTTCGTCGTGACGCAGGCCGGCGGGCACACCTACGTCGTGCCGAGCGACGCTCGTCGGCTGCTCGACTCCGGCAAGCTCGACCGGCGCTTCTTCGACGTCACTACGCTGCTGGCACAGGGATTCGGCGACACGGCCCGCGACAATGTGCCGCTGATCGTTCGCGGCGCGGAATCCGGTCGCGTGGCGAGCATGTCGACCGGTGCCACGGTGACCGCCGACCTGTCCAGCGTGCGGGCGAAGGCAGTGCGGCAGCCGAAGGCGCGGGTCGGCGAGTTCTGGCACCGCTTGGTCGGAGCCAGCGCGTTCGCTGCCGGCGTGGACAAGATTTGGCTGGATGGCAAGGTTTCCGCGACGCTCAAGGACAGCGTGCCGCAGATCGGCGCACCGAAGGCGTGGCAGGCCGGGTTCACCGGCAAAGGCGTCAAGGTAGCGGTACTGGATACCGGCGTCGATGCCCACCATCCGGACTTGCGCGGGCGGATCGCGGAAACCCGGAACTTCTCCGACACCCCGGACGCGGTCGATCACCAAGGCCACGGCACCCACGTGGCGAGCACCATCGCGGGCAACGGCCAGTACAAGGGGGTCGCTCCGGATGCTTCGCTGCTGATCGGAAAGGTCCTCGACGATCACGGCGGGGGCACGGAGTCGGCGATTATCGCCGGAATGCAGTGGGCGGCCGAGCAGGGTGCGCGGCTGGTGAACATGAGCCTCGGCGGGGAGGACGATCCTGGTGTCGACCCGATGGAGCAGGCCGTCAACGACCTGTCGGCGAAATACCACACGCTGTTCGTGATCGCGGCGGGCAACTCCGGTCCGGGAGCCGGTTCGCTCGGCTCGCCTGGCACCGCCGATTCCGCGCTCACCGTCGGCGCGGTGGACAAGTCCGACAAGATCGCGCAGTTCTCGAGCCGCGGTCCCCGGGCGGCAGGCGGCACGATCAAGCCCGACCTCACCGCGCCAGGCGTCGGCATCGTCGCCGCGCGGGCGGCGGGCACCAGCCTCGGCACGGTGGTCGACGCGCAGCACACCATGCTCAACGGTACGTCGATGGCCAGCCCGCACGTCGCGGGCGCGGCCGCGTTGCTCGCGCAGCAACACCCGGATTGGACTGGGGAGCAACTGAAAGCAGCGCTGATGGGCTCGGCGCGTCCGGACTCCGTGTTGGACGCCTTCACCCAGGGCGCCGGTCGGGTCGATGTCGGTGCGGCCGTCGCGCAGCCGGTCTACACCACCCCCGCCAGTGTTTCCGGCGGGCGGCCGCCGTGGCCGCACCACGATGACAAGCCGGCGGTCACCCCGGTCACCTATCACAACGCGGGCAGCACGACGCTCAAACTGGACCTTTCGATCGCCGCGAAGTCGGCGGACGGCACTCCGGCACCGGCTGGAATGTTCACTGTGGACAAAAGCACGGCGGAGGTGCCTGCCGGCGGCACAGTGACGGTCAACGTAACGATCAACACCGCGGTCGCGAGCCCGGACGGCGTGTTCACCGGACGGATCACCGCCGCGGGCAACGGCGTCTCGGTCATCACCCCGGTCGCGGTGGAGAAGGAACCGGAAAGCTACTCGCTGACGCTGAAGTACCTGGACCGCAACGGCAACGCCCCGCGGAACTACGCCGGAACGGTGGACGGCGTGAGGAACATTCCGTTCGACGGCCGCGGCACCACCACCATCCGCCTGCCGAAGGGAAAGCACGAGCTGTCCTCGGTGGTGTACACCACGATCGGCGGCGACGAGGCCCAGAGCCTGGTGTATCAGCCGGTGCTCGACCTGACCCGGGACACCACGATCGTGGTCGATGCCCGCCAGGCGAAACCGATCTCGGTCGCCGTCGACAGCTCACACCAAGGCGTCGTTCCGGTCAGCGGCGCGGTGGCACTCATCCGGCCCGAGAGCGTCCTGCTCATGCAGACCTCCGGCTTGCACCTCGCTTTCGTCCAGCAGGTGGGTCCGCCGTTGCCTGATGACCGGCTGACTGTGCAGTTCGCCGGTGGCTGGGCGCAGCCGTCCGCTGACGGCGATCCCGGCAAGAGCCCGGTCACCTACACCCTCAGCTGGTTCCAGCGGGGCAAAATACCCAACGGATTCTCCCGGCGGGTGCGCGATTCCGACCTGGTTCAGGTCCGGGCCGACTACCGGTCGCTGCCGCAGCGGTACCTGACCGTCAAATCATTGATCGCGGTTCCGCACGGCGACGAATTCGGAGTCGGCCCCGGGTGGCCGGTCGCACCGTCGCTGAACAGCCGGACCGAGTACTTCAACGCCGACCGCAAGACCGACTGGTACCCCCAGTTCACCGCCGTGGACCGGGAGTCGGGTCGGCGGGCCATCGAAAGCACCGGCACTCCGCTGGACGGGAAGGCCGGCCGCAGCTACCCGGAGACCTGGAACGCCGCGGTCGTCGGACCGGCGTTGCCGGCGAACGGGCTGCGGCCGGCGGTACTGCGGCGCACCGGGAACGAAATCCAGGCGAGCCTGCCGCTGTTCTCGGATTCGCCGAACCGGTTCAGTGACTTGCCCGCCGAGGGCGCCACGACGCTGTACCGGGACGGAAAGAAGGTGGCGAGCACCGCGACGCCGGGACGAGGCACCTTCGCCGTGCCGGCAGGCAACGGGAACTACCGCCTGGAGACGATGGCGACGCAGACCGCGCTGGAGTTCTCCACCAAGGTGTCCGCGGCGTGGACCTTCAAATCGGGGAACCAGCCCGGCAGCCAGGCGCTGCCAGCCCAGGCGATCCGGTTCGCGCCCAACGGCCTGGACCGGGACAATCGAGCCGCGTCCGGCCGTTCGACGGTCGTGCCGGTCAGCGTCCAGCGCTACGGCGACGCGGCCCCGCTCGACCGGCTGACGGTCGAGGTGTCCTTCGACGACGGCGCGACGTGGCAGGCGGTCCAGGTGACCGGGTCGAGCGGGACCGTCGCGCATCCGGGCAAGCCGGGCTACGTGTCCTTGCGGGCTAAGGCTGTCGACAAGAACGGCGACAGCGTGGAACAGACCGTCATCCGTGCATACGGCCTCAAGTGACGTGGCGGGCAAGTGAATGACGGGGAGCCAGTGCCGGTGCCGAGCCGGCCCTGGCTCCCCGGTTTCGCAATTCTGACAAAGGAAAACGGAGAGCATGAGGAAGACGCTGACGGGCCTGCTGGCAGTGGCCTTGATGATCGGCGGCACACCCGCCGTCGCGATGGGACACCACTCGCCACAGCGCGAGCTCAACGGATTGGTCCGGGAGAACGGCTTTCCGGCGGCTCTCGCGGCGGTCACGGTGGCCGACGGCGGGACCGCGTTGTTCGCCGCGGGCACGAGCGAACTCGGCCGGTACGCGCCGGCGCCCGCCAACGGCCGGGTGCGCGCGGGATCGAACACGAAGGCGTTCGTGGCGGTGGTGGTGATGCAGCTGGTGGCGGAAGGGAAGGTCGAGCTGGACAGACCGATCACGAGGTACCTGCCGGGGGTGGTCAAGGACGACCGGATCACCGTGCGGCAG
Source organism: Amycolatopsis benzoatilytica AK 16/65 (assembly GCF_000383915.1). Taxonomy (NCBI): domain Bacteria; kingdom Bacillati; phylum Actinomycetota; class Actinomycetes; order Pseudonocardiales; family Pseudonocardiaceae; genus Amycolatopsis; species Amycolatopsis benzoatilytica. The sequence continues at coordinate 6,963,406 of NZ_KB912942.1, read as the reverse complement.
CTGCTGCAGCACACCAGCGGACTGCCGGACTACGCCGACTACCTCGGCATCGACCAGTTCGAGAGCCTGCGCCACCGGTACTTCGAGCCGCACGAGCTCATCGACATCGCCAACGCGCATCCGCTGCTGCACGCGCCGGGGGAGAAGTTCGCCTACAGCAACACGAACTACGTGCTGCTGGGCCTGCTGATCCAGCAGGTCACCGGCCGCCCGGTGTCCGAGCAGATCGACCAGCGGATCCTGCGCGAGCTCGGATTGCGCGACACCTATTGGCCTGGGGTGGGCGTCGAACGCATCCGGGGCCGGTACCTGCACGGATATTTCCGGGTGAACGGCGTGGTGACCGACGTGACCGAGGCGGACCCTTCGTGGGCATGGGCGGCCGGTCAGCTCATCACGACCGGCAAGGACCTGAACACGTTCTTCCGCGCGGTGCTGGGCGGCAAGCTGGTGCCGTCGGCGCAGCTGGCCGAGATGCGCAAAACAGTGGACAGTTCGGCCGGGATGTGGCCGGGCGCGGAATACGGACTCGGGCTCGTCAGCACGCGATTGTCGTGCGGTGGCAAGGCATGGGGGCACGGCGGAGACATCCCCGGCTATGAAACGCGCACCGGGGTCACCGACGACGGCCGGGCGGTCACCGTGGCCGTCAACGCGGTACCGGGCACGGCCGAGGGCACCTCGGAGGGGGCGCGGCAGGCACGGGCGGCGGTGCTGTCCACTGTGGACTCCACGTTGTGCCGTTGACGAGCCGGGTGTTTCGGGCCGAGAAAGCCGAACGCGACGAACGCCGTGAGGATCAGGTTGAGCTGTTCGAACCGCAGCGTCTCGCGGACCGGTTCACCCGCCCGCGACGCTAGCGCCGGCGCGCGGTAGGTCTCCAGGCCGCATCGTGCGTGCAGACGTCGCCGACGCGATTCGCGGGACGGGGCCAGGCCACCTCGTCCACTGCCAGCCAGGGCGCGGTCGCCGCCGCGGAGGGGGGTGAGGCCGGCGAACGCCTTCACCTCGTGGTGCAGATGCGCTTGGTCGACATAGCCGCTTTCGGCCGCGACCGTCGCCGGTGCCTGCCCGGCGACCAGCTGGTGCACGGCGTGATCGAACCGGACCAGCTGCGCGGCGCGTTTCGGGCTGAGCCCGAGCTGGCCGCGGAACCGCGCCCACAGCCGCTTGCGGCTCCAGCCGGTTTCGTCGGCCAGCTGTTCGATCCGGACCTGGCCGTGTCGCGCGGACATTCGCTGCCAGGCGAAGGCGACTTCCGGATCGACCGTGCGGCCAGCCTCGTAGCGCTGCCCCAGAACGGCTTCTACCAGCGCGAACCGGTCGTGCCAAGAGTTCACGGCACGCAGCCGGCTGGGCAGGTCTGTCGACCAGACATCCTCCAGGGAGGCGACTTCGCCGCCCAGGTCTGTCCCCAGCACCGCGTGCGCGACCTCCGGCGAGAGCCGGATCTGCATGCATTCGATGCCCAGTCCGCGCACCCGCATCCCCCGCGGCGCGAGCCCGGCGACGACGCTGCCCCGCGTCACCTCGTTGACGTGCAGCTTTTCGCGCAGATTGAGGAACACCGTGACCGCCGGGTACGGGACCACGGTCAGGTCTATCTCGTCCACCGTGTCGCCGACGAACCCGGCCATCCGCACCCCCGGCAGCCGGCTCGACCGCGCCGGGACCGCGATGCCCCACACCGCTGCCCCGTCCCGAGCCCATTCGGCTGGACGCATGCCGCCATAGTACGGAAATCCGCCGGCGCGACATTTCTCCAAGACCGGCGGCCCCGGTCCCGGACAGGCTGAACGGCACACCGGGAAAGGGGATTCCGCCATGGTCGATCCGTTCAGCTCCGCCGTCGAACTCGCCGCCGCCATCCGCGCGAAGGAGGTGAGCCCGATCGAAGTCCTCGACTGCTATCTCGACCGGGTCGACGCACTGGACCCGAAGTTCAACGCCTTCTGCTTCCGCGCCGACGACGAGGTCCGCGCGTCCGCCGAGGCCGCCGCCGATGCGGTGCTGCGTTGCCCGTCGGCGGACTTGCCGCCGTTTCACGGGGTTCCGCTGCCGATCAAGGACCTCGGTGAGGTCGCCGGCTGGCCGACGACCTACGGCTCGCTCGCCACCGACCGCTCGCCGCGACCCGCGTCCGACCCGGTCGTACGGCGGTTCGTGAACGCCGGCTTCCTGCCGCTCGGCAAAACCACGACGTCGGAGTTCGGCGCCGTGTCGTTCACCGAAAGCGAGGCGCAGGGCATCTCGCGCAACCCGTGGGACCCGGACCGCAGTCCCGGCGGCTCGTCCAGCGGTGCGGGCGTCGCGGTTTCCGCCGGTATGGCACCGATCGCGCATGCGGCGGACGGCGGCGGCTCGATCCGGGTCCCGGCGTCGTGCACCGGCCTGGTCGGGTTGAAGCCGACGCGCGGGATGGTCACGAACGCGGTGGTCGAGGTCGAAGGCTTTGGCACCAGCGGAGTCGTCACCCGCACGCTGGCGGACACCGCGGCCGCGCTGGATGTCCTCGCGCAGCACGACCCCGGTGCCTGGTGGTCGCCGCCGACGCCGACGCGTTCGCTGGCCGCCGCGCTCGCCGCTGCCGCCCCGACCGGCTTGCGGATCGGTGTCCTCACCGACCCGGTGATCGACGGCATCTCCGTCGACCCGGCCTGCCGGACCGCGGTCGACCAGACCTTGCGGACGCTCGAAGCCGCCGGTCACCACGTCGTCGGCAAGCCGCTTCCGCTGCCCTCGTCGGACGAACTGCTCTCGACCTTCCTGAAGGTCTGGGCGGTCGCCAGCGCCAGCGTCCCGCTGGTTGATCCGGACCGCGTCGAACCGCACAACCGGGCCCAGCGCGCGGCCGCGCAGTCGGTCAGCTCCTGGGAGTACGCGCAGAGCGTGCACCACACCCAAGTGCTGTCCCGGCGCATCGTCGAAGGGTTCCTCGACAGCTTCGACCTGCTGGTCACCCCGACGATGGCCTGTCTCCCGCCGAAGGTCGGCTCTTGGCGCGAGATCGGCAACCCGGTGGCGGCCGCGTACCCGATGGGCGTCTTCACGTCGCTGTTCAACGTGACCGGCCAGCCGGCGATCTCGGTCCCGGTGCACCACGACGAGGCGACCGGGCTGCCGGTCGGCGTGCAGCTGGTGGCCGCTCCGTGGCGGGAAGACCTGCTGCTGCAGGTCTCCCGCACCTTGGAGGAGGCGTACCGCTGGGCCGACCGGCGCCCGCCGCTGAGCTAACCGACGTAGGCGGCCAGGTGCTTGCCGGTCAGCGTGCGCTTCTTCTTCACCAGCTCGGCCGGCGTCCCTTCGAACACCACCTGGCCGCCGTCGTGCCCGGCGCCCGGGCCGAGGTCGATGATCCAGTCGGCATGCGCCATCACCGCCTGGTGGTGCTCGATGACGATCACCGACTTGCCCGATTCGACCAGGTGGTCCAGCAGGCCGAGCAGCTGTTCCACGTCGGCGAGGTGCAGGCCGGTGGTCGGCTCGTCGAGGATGTAGACGTCGCCGTTGCCGCCCATGTGCGTGGCCAGCTTCAACCGCTGGCGCTCCCCGCCGGACAGCGTGGTCAGCGGCTGGCCGAGGGTCAGGTAGCCGAGGCCGACCTGGTTCATCCGTTCCAGGATCCGGTGTGCGGCGGGGGTCTTCGCGTCGCCCTCGGCGAAGAACGCGGTGGCTTCGGCGACCGGCATGGCGAGCACCTCGCTGATGTCGCGTCCGCCGAAGCGGTATTCGAGCACCGAGGCGTCGAACCGCTTGCCCTCGCAGACCTCGCAGGTGGTGGCCACTCCGGCCATCATCCCGAGGTCGGTGTAGATCACCCCGTTGCCGTTGCAGTTCGGGCAGGCACCCTCGGAGTTGGCGCTGAACAGGGCCGGTTTGACGTTGTTGGCCTTGGCGAACGCCTTGCGGATCGGTTCGAGCAGCCCGGTGTAGGTCGCCGGGTTGCTCCGCCGCGAGCCGCGGATCGGCGTCTGGTCCACCGACACGGTGCCGCCCGCGCCGTCGGATTCGCGGATCGACCCGTGGATGAGCGAACTCTTGCCGGAACCGGCGACCCCGGTGATCACGCACAGCACGCCGAGCGGGAGGTCGACGTTCACGTCCTGCAGGTTGTGCGTGTTCGCGCCGCGAATCTCCAGCACGCCGGTGCGCTCCCGCACCGCGGGCTTCAACGCGGCGCGGTCGTCGAAATGCTTGCCGGTCAACGTCTTGCTCGCGCGCAGACCGTCCACCGTTCCCTCGAAGCACACGGTGCCGCCGTTCGTGCCCGCGCCCGGGCCGAGGTCGACGACGTGGTCGGCGATCGCGATCGTCTCCGGCTTGTGCTCCACCACGAGCACGGTGTTTCCCTTGTCCCGCAGCCGGAGCAGCAGGTCGTTCATCCGCTGGATGTCGTGCGGGTGCAGGCCGATGGTCGGCTCGTCGAAGACATACGTGACGTCGGTCAGCGAAGAACCAAGATGGCGCACCATCTTCACTCGCTGCGCCTCGCCGCCGGAAAGCGTGCCGGCCGGCCGGTCCAGCGACAGGTAGCCGAGGCCGATCTCCACGAACGATTCCAGCGTCTCGTGCAGCGATTTCAGCAGCGGCGCGACCGACGGCTCGGACAGCTTGCCGACCCATTCGGCCAGATCGCTGATCTGCATCGCGCACGCGTCGGCGATGCTCGTCCCGTCGATCCGGGACGAGCGGGCCAGCTCGCTCAGCCGGGTGCCGTCGCATTCCGGGCACACCGCGAAGGTGACCGCCCGGTCCACGAACGCCCGGATGTGCGGCTGCATCGCCTCGACGTCCTTGGACAGATACGACTTCTGGATCCTCGGCACCAGACCCTCGAAGGTCATGTTGATGCCTTCGATCTTCATCCGGGTCGGTTCCTTGTACAGGAAGTCCTGCAGTTCCCGCTTGGTGTACTTCCGAATCGGCTTGTCCGGGTCGACCAGGCCGGATCCCGCGTACAGCCGGTAGTTCCAGCCGCCCGCGGTATATCCGGGGATGGTCAGCGCGCCCTCGGCGAGCGACTTCGAGTCGTCGTAGAGCTGGGTGAGGTCGATGTCGTTGATCGAACCGCGGCCCTCGCAACGGGGGCACATACCGCCGGTGACGCTGAACTCGCGCCGCTCCTTGATCTGCTTCCCGGCTCGCTGCACGGTGACCGCGCCGGCCCCGCTGATCGAGGCGACGTTGAAGGAAAACGCCTGTGACGAGCCGATGTGCGGCGTGCCGAGCCGGCTGAACAGGATGCGCAGCATCGCGTTCGCGTCGGTGGCGGTGCCGACCGTCGAGCGCGGGTCCGCGCCCATCCGCTGCTGGTCGACGATGATCGCGGTGGTCAGCCCGTCCAGCACGTCCACCTCGGGCCGGGCCAGCGTCGGCATGAAGCCCTGCACGAAACTGCTGTAGGTCTCGTTGATGAGCCGCTGCGATTCGGCCGCGATCGTGCTGAACACCAGCGAGCTCTTGCCCGAGCCGGACACCCCGGTGAACACCGTCAGCCGGCGCTTCGGGAGTTCGACGCTCACGTCCTTGAGGTTGTTCACGCGGGCGCCCTGCACGCGGATCAGGTCATGGCTGTCCGCGGCGTGCACCGGTGCGGTCGTCCCCTTGGCCTTGGTCATCGTCTCTCCCTGTTTCCTTTCCCGGGGCCGGCTCGGTTCAGCTCGCCTGCTGGATGCGGATCAGATTCCCGGCCGGGTCGCGAAACGAGCAGTCGCGGAGGCCGTAGGGCTGGTCTGTCGGCTCCTGCACCACCTCGGCGTCGCTGGCCTGCAGCCGGTCGAACACCTCGTCGAGGTCCTTGGCGGCCAGGTTCAGCGCGGCGTAGGTGCCCTTGGCCATCATTTCGGCGATCATCGTGCGTTCGTCGTCGGTGAGACCAGGGAACGCCGCGACCGGCTGCAGCACCACCGAGGTGTCCGGCTGTCCAGGCGGGCCGACGGTGATCCAGGCCAGGTCCCCGTACTTGACGTTGTTGCGTACCTCGAAGCCGAGGACGTCGCGGTAGAAGTGCAGCGTCGCTTCCGGATCGGTGTGCGGGAGGAAGCTCGCGTGAATGGTCATCTCCATGGCGATCACACTAGGTTCGGGTCGAGCGGGATGCTTCTCGATTCCTGATCGGTCGGGTGACCTGCTTCGCGACGCAGGGGGCCATCCCCTCGGTGGCCCCGGTCTCCTCCTGCCGGTAGACGCTCGGCGGCTTGCCGACCAGCTCGGTGAACCGGGTGCTGAAGGTTCCCAGCGACGAAAAGCCGACCTCGAAACAGACGTCGGTGACGCTCAGGTCCCCGCGGCGCAGCAACGCCATCGCGCGTTCGATGCGCCGGGTCATCAGGTACGCGTACGGCGACTCTCCGTACGCGGCGCGGAACTGCCGGCTCAGGTGCCCGGCGGACACGTTGACGCTCCGCGCCAGAGCTTCGACGTCGAGAGGACGGGCGTACTCGCGGTCGATCCGGTCGCGCACCCGGCGCAACCGGGCGAGATCGGCCAATCGCTGCGCGTCGTCCGGTTTGCTGGTCACTCTGAAATCGTGCCATGACGGCCGCGCCGCGACCCAGTATTTCGCCCCGTTCGGGGCGGGTGGCCGATTCGTTCAAGACGTCGCCGCCGCCGCGTGCGACGGTGACCGGGTGACTGTGAATCTGGCGGCCGTCGCCCCGTTCCTCTCCGGGCACGCCCGGCTGCTCGACCGGCGGCGGTTCGCATTGACCGAGGGAACCGGACGAGCCGACGAGGTGCTCGCGGCGGTCGCGGCCTACCGGAACCCGGACGGCGGCTACGGCTGGGGCATGGAACCGGACCTGCGGGCACCGGAAAGCCAGCCGGGCGGTGCGCTGCACGCGTTCGAAGTGTTCGCCGACGTCGCCCCGGTGACCACTCCGCACGCCAGGCAGCTGTGCGATTGGCTGGATTCGGTGGCGTTCCCCGACGGCGGGCTGCCGTTCGCGTTCCCGGTCGCCGATCCGACCGGGTGCGCCCCGTTCTGGACCGGCGCGGACCCGGCGGTGTTCTCGTTGCAGGCCACCGCGTTCACGGTCGCGGCGGCGCTGCGGGTCGCCGAACACGATCCGGCGGTCGCGGCGCATCCGTGGCTCGCTCGGGCGACCGAGACGTGTCTGCGGGCGATCCGGGCGATCGACGAGATGCCGCACGCGATCGAGCTGTGCTTCGTGATCAAGCTGCTCGACGCCGCTGCCGGCCGGTATCCGGAAGCTGACGAACTCCTGACCGCGGCAGCCAAATTCTTGCCGGACAACGGGATCGTTCCGGTGGCCGGCGGGTCGGAACGGGAGGTGCTGCGCCTGCTGGACTTCAGCCCGGTTCCCGGTCCGTCCCGGCGGTTGTTCACCGACGAGGCGGTCGAGGCCGATCTGGACCGGCTGGAGCAGGGCCAGCAGCCTGATGGCGGGTGGACGGTCGACTTCGCCAGCTATTCCCCGGCAGCGGCACTGGAGTGGCGCGGTTACGCCACCGTCAGCGCGATCTCCAAACTGTTCGCCAACGCGCGGCTCGGCTGAACGCACCCCAATGTGGCATTGGGTGCATGTGACGCACCCAATGTGGCACTGGTTGCATGCGACGCACCCAATGCCACATTGGGGCAGTGCGGCTAGGGCCAGAGGCGTTCGCGGACCCAGCCCGCGGGTTCGCGGCGGTAGCGCAACCGGACGTGCTGCCGGTCGTGCGACGCCTGCCAGAACTCCACCGATTCCGGCTGGAGCAGGTAGCGCGTCCACGTTTCCGGTGCCCCGTCCGGGTTTTCCGCTACCCAATCCGCAGCTGCCGCGGCCGCTTCGACGAGCTTCGCCGGATCGGTCAGCACCTCCGACTGATGCCCGACGTAAGCCTCGGCCCGAGATGCCGGCGGTCGAGCCTGGAAGTCATCGGCGGACACCTCGGGCGGGGCCGGGACGGCCGAGCCGCGCACCCGAACCTGCCGTCCGCGGCCAGGCCAGAAGAACGTCAACGCCGCGCGGGGGTTCGCGGCCAGCTGCTGTCCCTTCGGGCTTTCCGAACTCGTCGCGACAGCCCAGCCGTCCTCGTCGACGTTCTTCAGGATCACCACCCGCGCGTCCGGCGCACCGGTCTCATCCACTGTGGACAGCGTGACGGCGTGCGGGGCGAGGACGTGCTCGCCCGCTTCGGCGAGCCAGCCGAGGAACAGCTCTTCCGGGGTCGCCGGGCTCTGGTCCGGGTCGAATTCGGGGAGCTGTTCGGGGAACGACTGCCAGCCGCGCAACGAAACCATGTCACTGACCGTACGGCGGCCGGCCCGGCGGCGGATAGTGCGGCGGCTGCGGCCCGGCCGGTCCGGCGGCAGGCGGGGGACCGGGCTGGGCCGCGAACGGCGGCGCGGGCGGGAACTGCTGGCCGGGGAACCCGCCCGGGCCAGGCGGAAACTGCGGCTGCGCGGCGGGTGAGCAGGGCTGGCCAGGCGGCTGAGCGCGGTAAGGCTGCGAAGCCGGGGGAGCCCCGGCCGGTCCGCCGTAAGGCCGCTCGCCCGCCCCGAACTCGCCCGGCAACCCCAGCGACGCGAACCGCCGCAGCTCCCCGGCCGCCTCCCACGGTGCCGGGAAACAGGCCTGGAGCTTGGCGTTCACCCGGTCCTGCCCGCCCGCGCCCCAGAACTTCCGGCCGACCCAGGCGTGCGTGACGCCCGCGGTCAGGTCCACGCCGACCATCCGCACCTCGCGGCGTGACTTGGCGGCGGTCTTCGCGCTCGCCGCCGCGGCCGCGTCCGGGCGCACCCGGGTGCCGACCAGCCCGGCGATCACCACGATCATCGCGACCTTGCCCTGGCTTCGCGCGAGCGCTTCGGCGTGCTCCGCCGCCAGTACGGTGAACTTGCCGAGGGTGCCCGCGTCGATGTCCGGGTACTCGGCGGCTACTACCGACAGGCTCATCATGGTGGCCCGGACCGGATCGCTGTCGTTCATGATCGGTTCGAGGAAGTTCCCGGTCAGCGCTGCGAGCGGGCCGAGGCGCACCGTATCGGCGCGGCCGCCGTTGAACGCGATCCGCTTCTCGACCACCTTCAGGTACAGCTCCGCTGTGAGCACCGGCTGGCCTCCCCGTTTCCGTCTGGCGGGTCCATCGTGGCACGCGCCGGTCTTTTCGCGCGGACTTCACCGGCCATGGTTGACTGTGCGCGCCATGCGCCGACTTCTCGTTCTCGCCCCAGCCCTGGTCCTGCTCGCCGGCTGCGGTCCGTCGACCCCGGCCGCGCAGAGCCCGCCCTCGACGGCGCCGGCCAGTTCCGCGCCGACGCACGACGCGGCGCTGCCGCCCGATCCGCAGCCCGCGCGCACCGGAGAGTGCCCGTACCTGTCGAACGAGACGGTGCAGGACGCGAACGGCCAGCACGTCACCAAGGTCAGCATCTCGGCCGACGAGCCCGATCCGACCTGCTTCTTCTACCGGCCGGACGGCAGTCTGCAGCTGACCGTGCGGGTCTACGTCGGCAAGAGCGACGTCGCGACCGCGCTCGTCAACAAGGCGGCTCCGGTGGACACCTCGAACCCGGCGAACGACCCCGCCGGATGGAAGGGCGGCTACCAGCCGGCCGGCGACGGGGTGGTCTACGCGGTCGCGAAGGGCGACGCCGCCGTCATCGTGACGAGTAATCAGAAACAGAGCATAAAAGCACGCACAGTCGCGAAGAAGGCTATCGCTGCCCTGAAGCTCTGAGTAGTGGGCTCCACACGGGTGAGTGAAGTTGATCTTGTATTACTCTAAGCAGCACGCGCGGTCCCCCCAGACATCTCGCGCGGGCGGGTGCCTGTCGGCACCACAAACGTGGATACCCCTCATCCGACGACAAGGACAGATTCGTGGCTGACACCCTCAAGGAAATCCTGCTCGACTCGAGCCGTCGCCCCACCGTGGTCACTGACCTCGGCGAGCTGGTGGACGCCGAGGTCTCCGACAAGGGCGGGGTCTCGGGCGCGGTCGTGAAGACCGGCTTCGCCGCCGTCAAGAAGATCAAGCCGGGCATCATCCCGTCCGCGGTGGACAGCCTGCTCGACGACTTCGCCGGCGCGCTGGAGCCGTTCTACGGCGACTTCAAGGCCAACGGCGGCGGCGACTTCGGCGCCTACCTCACCAGCCGCTCGGACGAGGCTTCGGACGCGCTGCTCAGCGTGACCGACAGCCGCGCGGACCGCAGCAGCCGGGACAGCATCAAGAAGGTCTACTCGAAGCTGCGCCCGAACGGCAAGAAGAACGTCGAAGAGGCGCTGCCGCGACTGGGCCAGCTGATCGACAAGCACGCCGCCGCGGTCTGATCCGACCGGGATTCCACCCGTCGTTGTGGTAGGCCACAACGACGCGGCTCGGCGGAGCTTGCCGCTCAGCGAACTACCGAAAAGGGCCTCGGGACGCACTTCCCGAGGCCCTTTTCGCGTTCAGTTCTTCTTTTCCGCGGCCGGCGCGGCCGGCGCCTTGCCGTTCGTCGTCGGCTCGGCCTGCTGCGCCGCTGGCTTGGCGGGCGACGGCGGGGTGGCCTTCGGCGGCGCCGGGGCGACCGGCGGCTCCTGCTGACGCGACTTCAGCGCGACAGCGGTGCCCACCGCGACCGCGCCCAGGCCGAGCAGCCACGGCCAGCGGCGGCGCTTGCGAGCGCCCTTGGCGGCGGTCTTCGCCTCTTCGAACGCGGCGCGGAACTCCTTCTTCGCCGCCTTGAAGTCCTTCTTGCCGCGGCGCTTCGACTCGCCCGCGGCCGACGCCGCCTTGATCGCGGCCTTCTTGGCCTTGCGGCCCGGCTTCTTCAGCTCAGCGAGGCGCGCCAGCGCTTCCTTGCGCGCCGCGGCGGAGCTCTTCTTGAGTTCCTTGCGGGTCAGTTCGGTCTTCTTCGCCAGCTTGCGCCGTGCGCGACGGCTCTTCTTCCCCAGCTCCTCCGCGCCGGCCTCGGCGGCCTTCGCGCCCGCCTTGCCCGCCTCGACGACCAGCTTCCGCAGGTCCGCCGAGCCGGACTTGACCGACTCGCCGACCGATTCCACGGCCCGGGTCATGGTCTTCACCTCATCAATCGTTGTGAAACAGATCTGTTGCTTGACATCTATCCTGCCCTTTTTCCGCGCGTACCGCTTCCGCTTCGCGGGCCGGAACTCAGGAAAGACTCAGGAAAGTGCCCTCTTACTGGGCCGATGTCCAGCGCGCCGGGCCGGGGACGCCCCCTGAACCGCCCAATTGTGCGATGGGGTGGCACGATGACCGGGTGACTGAAAGCGCCCGCAAGGCCACCCTGCACACCAACCAGGGTGACGTCCACGTGAACCTGCTGCCCGACCACGCGCCGAAGACCGTGGCGAACTTCGTGGGGCTGGCCACCGGCTCCAAGGAGTACACCCAGCCGAACGCGAAGGGCACCAACTCCGGCCCGTTCTACGACGGCTCGATCTTCCACCGGGTCATCGACGGCTTCATGATCCAGGGCGGTGACCCGACGGGCACCGGCCGCGGCGGTCCCGGCTACAAGTTCGGCGACGAGTTCCACCCCGAGCTGCAGTTCTCCAAGCCGTACCTGCTGGCCATGGCGAACGCCGGGCCGGGCACCAACGGCTCGCAGTTCTTCATCACCGTCGCGCCGACGAGCCACCTGAACTTCCGCCACACGATCTTCGGCGAGGTGGCCGACCAGGCTTCTCGCGAGGTCGTCGACAAGATCGCCACCACCGCGACCGGACCGGCGGACCGTCCGCTGTCCGACGTGGTGATCGAGAACATCACCGTCGAAGACTGACGAACGGCGATGCGGACGGGTTTCGGTAGGTTGGAGTCATTGTGAACCAGCCGCCGAACCCCTCCGCGCCGTCGCTCCCCGGATGCTGGTGGCATCCGAACCGGGCGACCGGCCTGAGCTGCTCCCGTTGCGGACGACCCGCGTGCCCGGACTGCCTCCGCGAGGCACCGGTCGGTTTCCAGTGCACGGACTGCGTGCACACCGGTGTGCAGGAGCAGCAACAGCAGCACCGGGAGTACCAGAACGCCGGCATGGGCACCCGCACCATCGCGGGCGCGCGGCTGACCACCTCCGCCACGGTCACCATGACGCTGGTCGCGGTGAACGTGGCGATCTTCCTGATCACCGCGATCCAGGCGAAGAGCCTGTTCGACAACAACACCGCGCGCATCGAGCAGCTCGGCGAGCTGTGGACCTATCCGGCGCTCGGCGGCGGCGAGTGGTGGCGGATCTTCACCTCGGGGTTCCTGCACTACGGCCCGATCCATATCGCCGCGAACGCGTTCTCGCTCTGGATGATCGGGCGCGCGCTGGAGCAGGTCTTCGGCAAGATCCGGTTTCTCGCGCTCTACTTCATCTCGATGCTGGGCGCCTCGACCGCGTTGCTGCTGTTCGAACTGCCGAACCGGCCCTCGGTCGGCGCGTCCGGCGCGATCTTCGGCCTGCTCGGCGCCTACGCGGTGATCGTGCTCAAGCTTCGGCTGAATCCGACTTCGCTGCTCATCAACCTGGGGATCAACGCATACATCACGTTCACGATCCCGGGAATCTCGATCCTCGCGCACGTCGGCGGGCTGGTGACCGGCGCGGTCGTGACGTTCGCGATCCTCTATTCGCCGGAACGCGACCGCGCCCGGTGGCAGGCAGCCGGTCTGGTGCTCATCACCGTCGCGCTGGTCGGGCTGATCCTCTGGCGCACGACCCAGATCCCCGCGCTGACCTGCGATTTCGGCACTAACCAAGCTGGCGTGACGAGCTACCTCTGCGGGCTCTCACAGTCCGGCTGAGCGGTCCCGCATCGCGGTGAGCACGTCCAGTACGTCGCGCGGGTCCGCGCCGAGGTCGGTCTGGCCGAAGATGAACAGCTGATCGCCCCGCTCCACCTCGAGCGTCACGCCCTCCCGGCCGAGCCGGCGGGTGCTCCGCAGCCGGACGATCGTGCCCGTCCACGAGAACCGGTGCGCGCCGCCGAGGGTGCGGATCCGCACCCCGGTCTCGTCAGCGGCGAGCCGGGGCCGCACCAGCGTCCAATGTCCCGCGAACGCGCCGGCGGCCAGCGTGGCGAGGCCGGTCAGCACCGCGCCCTTGCCGTCTCCGAACACGACGTCGAGGACCGTGCCGACCAGCAACAGCGAGGTCAGCGCCCAGGCCACTACCACAAGGTTGAGCCGGGGGGCCCAGGAGGTCGGGTGGTTATCCACAGGAGTTATCCACACTGGGGATGAGTCACACCGATGTGATTCGGTGTCAATCGGCCGGTCGGAGCAACGCGGTCCGGCTGGACTCCGCCCGCGGTGGCGGTCAGCGCCACCGCATGGTCATGAGCAGACCGGCGATCATCGCGGCGAAGCCGATCGCGAAGTTCCAGTTGCCGAGATCGCTGAGGAACGAAACCTTGTCTCCGGCGATGTAGTTCACGACCAGCCAGATCAGACCCAGGAGCATGAGGCCGAACATGACGATCTTGTAGAACAGGTTCGACGGGCCCGCGGCCTGCACCTTCACCGGCGTACGGCGATCGGCGGGAGGGGTGTACGCGGTCTTCTTGCGGACCTTGGACTTCGGCATCGTTTCCTCGCGTGCTCTCGGGCATTCCTGGTGGCGGCATCCTGGACGAGGTCCCGCTGTCGGGGTGCGCAACCAGCGCCACGTGCACACGTTAACGTAAACGACGGCTCCGCAGCACCAGGCGGGAGCGGTCGGGTTTCCGGACTGTGACAATAGCGCCACCTGGAGTGCCGATTCGGGCTCCGGCCAGGCGCGGGAGGAGCTAGCGTGACGCCGCAGGATTGGCCGGGCGAAGACGACCGCGGCCCCGGCACCGGAGCTGACCGCTCGCCGCGCCGCCAGCCGCCCCCTGCCCGCCGGCAGCCCGGCGACCCCCCGCCCCGGCGTAGGGTCGCGGGCAACCCCGGGCAGAGATCACCCGAACAGCGCACGCCGATCGACCGGGGCGAACCGGCCGCACCGGGCGGCGAGAACCGGCCGGGTTCCCGGCCGCCGGGAGACGGCGGATATCCGGGCGGTCCGCCGAGGCAGACCGGCGAGTACCGGGCCGAACGACCGGCCGCGGACCCCCGCGCAGCGGGTGGTCGGACTGGTGAATTTGGCCGTTCCGGCCGGGCTGCCGAGGTGCCTGTGGAGGGCCGGTCTCGCCGGTCTGGCGACCTGCCCGTCGACGGCCGGTCTGGCGAGTTCCGCGCAGAGGGCGCGCCCCGCCGGCCGCGGCAGCCCGGGGACGCTCGCGGCGACGAGCCGGGTCGCGGCCCGCGTCGCGCACCCGAAGAAGGACGGCAGATGCCCCGCCGGGTGGGAGCGGCCGCGGAAGACGGCCCGAACGCGGCCCGGCGCCGGATGACCGGTCCCGAGTTCGCCGAACAGCCCACCGAGATTTTCTCCCCGGTCGCCACCGCGGACAAAGACAGTGGCACGGGCAGCAAGGGTGGCAAGAAAGAGAAGGCCCCGCCGCCGCTGGGCAAGGGCGGGCTCGTGATCCGCACCGCCGGCGAAATCTTCATCACGCTCGGCGTGGTCGTGCTGTTGTTCATGGTCTACGAGGTGTGGGTCACCGACCTGTTCTCCGCGGAGAAGCAGCACACCGCGAGCGACCAGCTCGACGGCGACTGGGCGAAGGACCGCACTCTGCACCCGGAGCTGATCGACGGCAAGGCGTTCGCGCGCATCCACATCCCGTCGTTCGGCGCGGACTTCAACTTCACGATCCAGGAAGGCACCGACGAGGACGCGCTCGCGATCGGACCCGGCCACTACAAGGGCACCGCGCTGCCCGGCGAACCCGGCAACTTCGGCATCGCCGGGCACCGGGTCGGCAAGGGCGCGCCGTTCAACGACCTGGACAACCTGAGCTCCTGCGACCAGATCGTCATCGAGACGCACACCGATTTCTTCATCTACCAGGTGCTGCCCTACGACGACGAGATCAACGGCTGGAGCAGCGGCAAGGGCTCCCAGCCGGAATGCAAGGGCGTGTCGACGCTGCGCAACCCGAGCATCCCCGGCGGAGGCCCGTACGACGCGACGTTCGGCCGCAAGGTCGTTCTCCCGAGTCAGGGCGACGCGGTCAACCCGGTGCCCTACAAGCCGGCCGGCATCCTGCCGAAGGCGCAGGAGGCGTCGCTGCTCACGCTCACCACCTGCCACCCGCAGTTCTCCGCGAAGGAGCGGCTGATCATCACTTCCGTGCTGACCCGTCAGGTGCCGAAGACGCAGGTGCCGGACTACACGACCCTCCTGAAGAAGATCGGCGGTGCTGCCTGATGTACGGCTGGCTCTGGCGGCATCTGCCCGGCCCGTTCGCGGTGAAGTCCCTGATCGCGCTGGTGCTCTTCCTCGGCGTCGTGGCGCTGCTGATGTTCGTGGTGTTCCCCTGGCTCGACCCGCTGCTGCCGTTCAACAGCGTGTCCGTCAACTGAAAGCGGAAAGGGCCGCTTGCCGCGCGTGCCGGCAGGCGGCCCTTTCGCGTGCTAGCAGTCCCGCAGTTCCGGGCTCTGGTTCAGCAGCTGCCCGCGCGGCGAAACGAACGCCTGGTACCGCGTACTGTCCACTTCGGACTTCCGGAACACCGCCACCCGGTGGCAGTTCTGGAAGGCCAGCTTCACGCCGAAGTGCCGCTCCAGCCCGCCGCGGATCGCGTCCGAGGCCAGTGCCCGCAGGAGCTGCCCGCGGGCGGTTTCGTCCGGCGGGGGCGTCTCGTTGTCCGCGAAGCCGTCCGGGGCGGTGTCCGCCTCGGCGATCACACCGGTGATGACCTCCCACGCGTACGGCAGGGATTCCCGTACGCAGGCGACGAACTCAGCGTCGGAGACCTCCCCGCGTTCGGCCTTTTCCAGCAGCGCGGGCGATACGTCCAAAGACAAGACAACCTCCATGGTCAGCGGTTCCCCACAGGGCTACCGGGCCGCCGGACCCGGCCACAAGAGAAAACGAGTTTCATCACCACTTCGGTGGATCACTCCCACCGGAACAGCCGCACCGCCAAGGCCGTTCCGCCCAGCGCGAAGGCGGCCAACGCGACGAACTGCGGCGGCTGCACGCCATTGCCGACCTACGCGTCCTGCAATGGCTGGGTTCCTGGCGGGAGGTATGCGCCGATTTTCTGGATCACCGCGGGCAGCAACGGGTCGGGCAGGTGGACGCCGCCGAGGACCATGATCGGCAGGAAGGCGGCCATCGCGAGTCCGCCGACGGCTTTGCTGGCGGGTGCGCGTCGGCTCGGAGCGGCCGCGGCTGCCGACTCGCGCGTCACTGCCGGAAACCCAGCCGGCTATACGCTCGCATGCACCCCCATGCCACCGGACACCTTGAGGTTCTCGCCGGTGACGTAGCCGGCCGCGGCGGACGCGAGGAAAGCCACCGTCTCGGCGACGTCGGCCGGGGTGCCGACCCGGCCGAGCGGGATGTCCGCGGCCCACGATTCGACCACCTCGGCGGAGATCCCCAGTTTCCGGTAGGCCGGAGTGTTCACCGCGCCCGGGCTGACCGCGTTGACCCGGATGCCGCGCGGTGCGAGTTCCAGTGCGAGCGCGCGCATCATCGGCAACAGCGCACCCTTGGCCGCGGTCATCGCTGCCCCGAGACCTTCGGCGGCTCCGACCGTGAACACCACTGCCGCACCGTTGTTCAGCAGGGGCAACGCCTTCTGGACTGTGAAGAAGTTCCCTTTCACGTTGATGTCGAACAACGCGTCGAAAGCTGCTTCGTCGGTCGACTCGGCAGGGCCAGGCCAGGAGACGCCTGCGTTGAGGAAAAGCAGGTCGAGTGACCCGAAGTGGCGGCGGGCCGTGTCGATCGCGTGGTCGAGGTCCGGAAGGGAGCGCGCGTCGGCCTTCACCGCGGCGACGCCGTCCGGCGCGTCTTCGAGGTGGTCGACGCCGGTGACGAGCACGCGGTAGCCGCGGGAATGGAGCAGTTCCGCGGTCGCTTTGCCGATTCCGCTGGTACCGCCAGTGATCAAAGCTGCGGGCATGATGCGTTCCTTTGCCGGTTCGAAGGTCCTTCTGGCAGCTTACGGCAGTTTGGCAGCGACTGCCAAGTAGGATGCGAGTGACCCTTTGGCAGTAGCATGAGCGCATGGAAGGCAAACCCGGCACGCTGTGGGATCGGACCCGGCAGCTCGCCTCGCGGGAAATCCTCGACACCGCCCTGCGGCTGTTCACCGAACAGGGCTACGACGAGACGTCGATCGCTCAGATCGCCCGAGAGGCCGGCGTCTCCCAGCGCACCCTCTTCCGCTACTTCGGCACCAAAGAAGATCTGCTCGGCGGCAACCAGGAGCAGTTCCGCCAGGTGCTGACCACCGTGATCAGCGAACAGCCCGCCGAGGCAGACGCGTGGGCCGTATTGCGCGCTGGGCTGGCGGCCGTCCAGTCCCTGCACGACAGCAGGGACCAGGCGGTGGAGCGGTTCCGTCTGCTGCACACCACCCCGTCACTGCGGGCCGGCTGGCTGGAGAAACGCCTGCGCTTCCAGGACGACCTGCTGCCGCTCGTGCAGGCGCGCATGCCGGGGGCGACTGAACTCGCCGCCCGCGCGGTTCTCGCGACCGCGTTCGCCTGCTTGGACGCAGCGTCGATGGCATGGGTCGAGGACGGCGGCGAGGGCGACCTCATCGAGCGCTACGACGAATGCCTCGCCGCGGTGCGCGGCTGAGGCCGGAAAACGTGAAGGGCCGTTGCGGGAATCAGATCCCGTAACGGCCCTTCACGGACAAAACCTAGGCGCGCGAGACCCGCACCATCTCCTCTCGCTCCACGACCTTCACCCGCTCACGGCCTTCCGCGACCCCGAGCGTCTTCTCGTGCGCGTCGAGCTTGCCCCAGCCTTCCCAGGTGGTGAACGGAATCCCGCGCTCGGCGAGGAAGTCCAGGATCGCCTCCGGCGACGAATGCCGCGGCGCGGCCAGGGTGTCCGCGTCGGCGAGCAGGTTCGCGACGGTCTCCGCGGCGTCGCCCTTGGTGTGGCCGATCAGGCCGACCGGGCCGCGCTTGATCCAGCCGGTGACGTACACCCCGGGCACCTGGTTCTCGTCCAGGTCCAGCACCCGGCCGCCGCGGTTCGGGATGACGCCCGCGGTGTGGTCGAACGGGATCTCCGGCAGATGCGAGGACAGGTAGCCGACCGCGCGGTACACCGCCTGCACGTCCCAGTCGTGGAATTCTCCGGTGCCGACGACACTCCCGTCGCGGTACTCGGTGCGCTCGGTGCGCAGGCCGACCACCTGGCCGTCCTCACCGAGGACCTCGATCGGCGCGTGGAAGAAGTGCAGGTGCAGCCGGCGCGGCCGAGTGCCCTCGTCGCGGATTGCCCACTCCTGCAATGTCTTCACGACCATGTCGGTCTGCTTCGACGAGCGCAGTTCGGCGACGCTCGCCTCGTCGAACTCCATGTCCTCCGGGTGGACGATCACCTCGACGTTCGGCGAGTGGTCCAGTTCGCGCAGTTCCAGAGGCGAGAACTTGGCCTGCGCCGGGCCGCGCCGGCCGAACACGTGCACGTCGGTGACCGGGCTGGCCTGGAGGCCCTCGTAGACGTTCGCCGGGATGTCGGTCGGCAGCAACTCGTCCGGGGTCTTCGCGAGCATCCGCGCCACGTCCAGCGCGACGTTGCCGACGCCGAGCACCGCGACCGATGTGGCGTTCAGCGGCCAGGTGCGCGGTACGTCCGGGTGGCCGTCGTACCAGGAAACGAAGTCGGCGGCGCCATGGCTGCCTTCGAGGTCGATGCCAGGAAGGTCGAGCGCGCGGTCGGCCATCGCTCCGGTGGCGAAGATGACCGCGTCGTAGAACTCGCGCAGCTCGTCCAGCTTCAGGTCGCTGCCGTAGTCGACGTTGCCGAGCAGCCGGATGTTCGGCTTGTCCAGCACCTTGTGCAGGGCGGTGACGATCCCCTTGATCCGAGGGTGGTCGGGCGCGACGCCGTAGCGGATCAGCCCGAACGGCGCGGGCATCCGCTCGAACAGGTCGATCTCGACCGGCGCGTCGGACTTGTCCAGCAGGTCGGCGGCGTAAATGCCGGCGGGACCAGCGCCCACCACGGCGACACGAAGGGTTCGGCTCACCAGTCCACGGTAAGTTAGGGGTACCTAACGTTCACTGTGATCTGGCGTACGGTCCAGCAGGTGGGAGCCGCTAAGCTGGCGGCATGCGAGTTCTGGTCGTCGACAACTACGACAGCTTCGTCTACAACCTCGTCCAGTATCTGGCGCAGCTCGGCGCCGACTGCACGGTGTGGCGCAACGACGTGGTCGACCTCGACCGCGTCCCGGAGTTCGACGCGGTGCTCGTTTCGCCTGGTCCGGGCACCCCGGAGCGGGCCGGCCAAAGCATCGACGTCATCGCCAAATGTGCTGAAACTCGCACCCCGATGCTCGGTGTCTGCCTCGGCCACCAGGCACTCGGCGTGCATTTCGGGGCGACCGTCGACCGTGCGGACGAGCTGCTGCACGGCAAGACCAGTCAGGTGCACCACACCGGTGCCGGCATCCTCGCCGGACTGCCGCAGGAGTTCACCGCCACCCGCTACCACTCGCTCACCGTGCTGGCCGACACCATCGACCCGTTGGTTTTCGAGGTCACCGGGACCACCGAGAGCGGCATCGTGATGGGGATGCGGCATCGGGAACTGCCGCTGGAAGGCGTGCAGTTCCACCCCGAATCCGTGCTCACCGAGGGCGGCCACCGGATGCTCGCGAACTGGCTGGCCTCGGCCGGCCATCCGGTCGCGCCGTCCGTCGTCGACGATCTGGAGCGGGCCACCCTCGCGCTGCAGAAGGCCGCGATTGCGTGAACGCGCCGACCCCGCTGATCCGGCTCGGCGGAGTCGGCAAGCGATACGGCAGTGGCGAACCAGTACTGGCACACATCGATTTCACGGTGCCCGCGGGCACCGTGATCGGCATTCTCGGCACGAACGGCTCGGGAAAGTCGACGCTGCTGCGGATCCTGGCCGGGGTGTCGCGGCCCTCCTACGGCGAGATCACCGGCACGCCTGCGACGGGCTACTTGCCGGACCGGTTTCCCGGCGGGCAGCGGCTCAGCGCCCGGGCGTACCTGCGCCACCTCGCGCGGATCGGCGGTCTCGCTGATCTGTCCGGCATCGATCCGCTGCTGAAGCGGCTGGCGCTGGTCGGCGATCCGAACGCGCAGCTGCGCACGCTGTCCAAGGGCAATGCGCAGAAAGTCGGGTTGGCGCAAGCGGTTCTGCCCAGTCCGGAGTTGCTGATCCTGGACGAACCGTGGTCCGGTCTGGACGTCGGCACGCACTCGGTGCTCGCCGAACTGGTCGCGGAAACCCGGGCCCGCGGCGCGAGCGTCGTGTTCACCGATCACCGGCCGGCGGTGGTGCGCGAGCACGCCGACGAGGTCTATCGCCTGGAATCGGGCCGGATTTCGCCGTTGGAAACGCATCCGGAACGCAGGCGGATCACGCTGCTGCCGGTTGGCTCGGACGGCGACAACTGGTCCGCCGAGCCCGGCGTGCACTCGGTCTCGGACGAAGCGGGCAGTGTGATCCTGACCGTCGACGCGAAGCACGCCGACGCGGTGCTGCTGCGTGCTTTGTCCGGCGGCTGGTCCGTCCAGGAGGTCGCGCCGTGCTAGCCGTCAGCCGCTACTACCTGGCGCTGCTCGGACATTCGCAGCGCTACCTGCCGGCCGCGCTCGCGTACCTCGCGATGTGCGCGATCCTTTACGCAGACCCGACTTCGGCGTCGCTGCCGCTGTATGGCGTCAGCGGCGCAGGGGTTCTCGTGCTCGGCTGCTGGTTCACCATCGCCGTGCTGGACATCGAAGACCCGGTGCAGCGCCTGATCACGCTCAACCACGCCGGAAACCGCCGGCGCACCATCGGCGGCGCGGTGCTGGCCGTCTTCTTCTGCACGTTGGTGTGCACGTTGGGGACCGTCGCCTGGGCCGCGACGCACCGCGGCCAGATGAACGGCGAAGTCATCGGCACCGGGCTGGCGGTGCACCTGGCGTGCGCGCTGGTCGGCATCGCGATCGGCCTGCCGTGCTCGCGTCTGCTCGTGTCGCGAATCGGCTGGACAGTGCTCGCCGCGGTTCTCGTGCTGGGCGCGGTACTGCTGGCCAAGTGGATCCCGCTGGTGCACCCGCTGCTGGAAGCGCTCACCAACGGCAGCCCGTACGGCGGCGCGTTGGCGCTGGCAGCGGGCGCGTCGGTGGTCGCGCTCGCGGTGAGTACGACGGTGGTCGGGGCGGTCTCGGCCCGCCGCTCGTGAAGGCATTGTGCATAGTGCATTCAGCAAATGCCGAAAAGGGGCTTCCACCCCCGGTAGTGCGTCGGTTACCCTCGCGCCGTCCGTTCGGCCGGTGAGGGGAGCATTCGTGACGGCAGGGATCGCCGCGATCACCGTGGACGGCTCCGAAGACGAGTTGCGGCAGCTGGCGACCTGGCTGGGCGCCGAGGACGAACTGGCCGGCCGGGTCCGGCTCGGCGGTCCGGACAGCGGCCTGGTGGTGATGGTCAGCAGCCGGTCGGCGGGCACTTTCTGCCGGTCGCTGTTCGGCTGGCTGCGCGGCCAGCGCGCCGGACGGCAGGTATCGCTCACCGTGAAGCGGTCCGGGGCGGTGGAAGAGCTGGACGTCGAGTGCGGCGGCCGGGACGTGGACGAAGTCGCCACCAGCGTCCGGGATTTCCTCGACCGCGCCTGAAACCCGCTACGAAAAAGGCCCGCCCGGTGCGAAACCGGACGGGCCCTTTTCACGGGCGGATCAGGGGCGTCCCGGCGGGAAGATCCCACCGTTGCTGCTCGAAGTGGGCGAGCCGCCGCTGCCGTTGTCCGCCATCATCGTCAGCGTGATCGCCTGAGTCGTGCTGATGGTCGTGCCCGCTGTCGGGTTCTGCTTGACGACGGTGCCCGGCTTGCCGTTGCCGTTGTTCGTGGTCGTCGTCTGAACAGTGCCCGACCAGCCCTGGCCCTGCAGGGTCTGCAGCGCCTGTTCCTCGGTCATCCCGGTGAGGTCCGGCATCTGGATCTGCGCCGGGCCGGACGACACGGTCAGCGTCACGGTGCTCCCCGGCGGCAGGTTGCCGCCGTTCGGCTGCTGGTCGATCACCTGGTTCTTCGGCTGATCGGAGGACTGGTCCTTCCTCTTCACGACGAACCCGGCCGATTCCACCTTCTGCTTCGCCGAGGTGTAGTCCTGGCCGACCACGTTCGGCACTTCCTTCTGCGACAGGCTGCCGCCGATCACGACGTCCACCGTGCTGCCCTCGGAAATCGTCGAGTTCGCGGTCTGGCTCTGCGACACGACCTTGCCGACGTCGGCCTGGTTGTCCACCGGCTGCGTCGTCACCGTGCCGAGCTTGAGCTTGACGGCATCCAGCGCCTGCTTCGCCTCGTCCTGCGACTTGCCCTTCAGATCCGGCACGGTGGCCTTCGCCGGGCTGTTGCCGACGGACAGGGTGATCGTGGTCGAGGTCGAGACCGTCTGCCCGGCCGCCGGGTTGATCGCGACGACCTTGCCGATCTGGTCCTCAGTACACGTCAAGCCGCCGGGGTTCTGCTCCGCCGGCGCACCGCACACGATCGGCTGGTTCGGCGCGAACGAAGAGAAACCCGCCGCCTGCAGGGTGTCCTTCGCCACCGCCACCGGCGAGCCGACCACCGCCGGGATCTGCGCTTGCTTGTTGGTGTCCCGGAACGACCCGAGCAGCCACATGATCAGCAGCACGACACCGGCCACGAGCAGCGCCGCGATCACGCCGAAGATGATCCGGCGGCGCCGCTTGGCGCGCGGATCCTCCTCCGGGTCCTCGGGGTACTCCTCGTAGCGCTGGGGCTGGCGCCGGTCGGCGTTCATCACCTGGGTGCGCTCGTCCTCGGACATCACCATCGGCGCGGACGGCCGCTGCCCGGACAGCGTGCGGACCAGGTCCGACCGCATCTCGGCGGCCGACTGGTACCGGTTCGCCGGGCCCTTGGCCAGCGCCTTCAGCACCACCGCGTCCAGCTCCGCCGACACCGCCGGGTTCACCGAGGACGGCGGCTTCGGGTCCTCCCGCACGTGCTGGTACGCCACCGCGACCGGAGAGTCGCCGGTGAACGGCGGCTCGCCGGTGATGAGTTCGTACAGCACGCAGCCGGCCGCGTAGACGTCCGACCGGGCGTCCACCGACTCGCCGCGCGCCTGCTCCGGCGAG
This sequence comes from Amycolatopsis benzoatilytica AK 16/65, assembly GCF_000383915.1. Classification (NCBI taxonomy): domain Bacteria; kingdom Bacillati; phylum Actinomycetota; class Actinomycetes; order Pseudonocardiales; family Pseudonocardiaceae; genus Amycolatopsis; species Amycolatopsis benzoatilytica. The sequence goes on along the minus strand of NZ_KB912942.1, from coordinate 6,940,266 downwards.
AGGTACTGGGCGGTGCCGATGACGGCCGCGGTCTGCGTCATCGCCGACTGGCCGTCGTGCATGGCCCGCGCGATGCCGAAGTCCATCACCTTGACGGCGCCGTTCTTCGTGATCATCACGTTCGCCGGCTTCACGTCGCGGTGCACGATGCCGTGCCGGTGCGAGAAGTCGAGCGCGGCGCAGACGTCGGCCATGACCTCCATCGCGCGCTTCTGCGACAGCGGACCCTCGGTCTTGACGATGTCGCGCAGCGTCCGGCCTTCGACGTACTCCATGACGATGTACGGCAGCGGTCCGACGTCGGTGTTGGTCTCACCGGTGTCGTAGACGGCGACGATGGCGGGGTGGTTCAGTGCGGCGGCGTTCTGCGCTTCGCGCCGGAACCGCTCCTGGAACTGCGGATCTCGGGCGAGGTCCGCGCGCAGGACCTTGATCGCGACTTCCCGGCCCAGACGCACGTCGTGCCCGTGGTGGACCTCGGACATACCTCCGTAGCCGAGCGTGTCGCCCAGCTCGTACCGATTGGAGAGCAGTCTGGGTGTGCTCATCTCTGTGTGCCGTTCCATTCCGTCCAAGGTGTGGTCATCATGCCTTGCAGGCCGTGGGCCTCGCTCGTATCGGCCGGGGTGGCGGATGTGGGAGTGCTCTCTATGTCCACGCTTCTCGGCGGTCCGCCGTTGCCGGAGTTCGCCACTCGCGCGATCAGGAAGGCCGCGGCCACCAGGACCACGACGACGATCACGGCGAGCAGCACCCACCAGCCCCACTGGCTTCGCCGTCGCGGCGGGACCGGGCCGGGCGGGCCGGTGAGCGGCCGGAACGCCGGGTTCGAGCCGGGGCCGATCGGCGCTCCGGCGGCCGCCTGCGGCACTGCCGGCGGCGGTGGCATCGGCGGCTGGCCCGCCGCGTAGGCGGCGTTGACCAGCCCGAGCGGGGTGGGCAGCGGACGGCCGGCCCGCACCGCGGCGACCGCGCCGGCGAACTCGCCGCCGCTCGCGTAGCGCTGCCGGGGGTCCTTCACCAGCGTCGCCTCGATCACCGCCCGCGCGCCCGGCGGGACGTCCGGCGGCAACGGCGGCGGCACGTCGCGGATGTGCATCATGGCGACCGTCACCGCGTTCTCGGACAGGAACGGCCGGTGCCCGGCGAGGCATTCGTACCCGCAGACCGCGAGCGAGTACACGTCGCTGGCCGGCTCCGCGTCGTGCCCGAGCGCCTGCTCCGGCGCGATGTAGTGGGCGGTGCCCATCACCATGCCGTTGCGGGTGACCGGGGCCGCGTCGACCGCCTTGGCGACGCCGAAGTCGGTGATCTTCACCTTGCCCGCGGGGGTGACCAGGATGTTGCCCGGTTTCACGTCGCGGTGCACCAAACCCTGCTCATGCGCGGCCTGCAGCGCGGTGCCGGCCTGCTCCAGCAGGTCGAGCGTGTAGTCCGCGGTGAGCCGGCCGTGCTTGGCGAGGATGCCGGCCAGCGGGTCGCCCTCGACGTACTCCATCACCAGGTAGGCGATGGAGAGGTCCTCGTCGACCGTCTCGCCGTAGTCGTGCACCGCGGCGATGCCGGCGTGGTTCAGCGACGCGGTCATCCGCGCTTCGGTGCGGAACCGGTGCAGGAATTCGGCGTCGCCGGACAGCTCCGCCTTCAGCACCTTGACGGCGACGACCCGGTCGAGCCGGGTGTCGCTCGCCTGCCAGACCTCGCCCATCCCGCCGACGGCGATCCGGTTCGTCAGCTTGTAGCGTTCGGCCAGCAGCTGACCCGAGGACAGCATCGGCTATCCACCCCCGAGCCGGGCGGCGATGGCGGCGCGGCCGATCTCGGCGGCCACCGAGCCGCCGGTCGCGGCGAGCCCGCGGTTGCCGCCGTTCTCGACGATCACCGCGACCGCGATCTGCGGGTTGTCCGACGGCGCGAACGCGGTGTACCAGGCGTGCGGCGGGGTGTTCTTCGAGTCGGTGCCGTGCTCCGCGGTGCCGGTCTTCGACGCGATCTTCAGCGCGTCGTTCTTGCCGCCGCCCTTGGTGAAGCTCTCCGACGCGATCATCATGTCGGTGAGGATCTTGTCGTTCGCCGGCGACAGCGCGGGCTTGCCGGTCAGCTGCTCCGGGTCGACGTTCTCGATCGTCGACAGGTCCGGGGCCAGGATCGACTCGATCAGCTGCGGCTTCATCGCGTAGCCGCCGTTCGCGACGGTGGCCGAGAGCAGGCAGTCCTGCAGCGGGGTCAGCCGGACGTCGCGCTGGCCGATGCCGCTCTGGTAGAGCGCGCCGGGCGAATCGAGCGCGCCGACCGTCGAGCCGACAACCTTCATCGGCACCGTCAGATCGGTCTGGCCGATGCCGAAGTTCGCCGCCGCCGCCTTCATCTTGTCCGCGCCGAGCTGGCCCGCGAAGGTCGCGAACGGGACGTTGCAGGAGTGCGCCAGCGCGTCCTTGAACGTGTTGCCAGGGCAGGTCTCGCCGGCGTAGTTCTCCAGCGTCGTGTTGGTGCCCGGCAGCTGCACGTTCGGTGCGGTGCTGACCTGGGTGTCCGGGCCGATCCCGGCCTCCAGCGCCGCGGTCGCGGTGACGATCTTGAACGTCGAGCCGGGCGGGTAGTTCTCCGAGATCGCCCGGTTCAGCATCGGGTTGTTCGGATCCTTGGAGAAGCCGTCCCACGCCTTGTTCTGGCCGCTGCCGTGCGTGGCCAGCTGGTTCGGGTCGTAGGACGGGGTGGACACCATCGCCAGTATCCGGCCGGTCTTCGGTTCCATCGCGACCACCGCGCCGGTGTAGCCGTGCTGGGTCATCAGGTTGTAGGCGGCCTCTTGCACCTTCGGGTCGATGGTCAGCTTCACGTTCCCGCCGCGCGGGTCGCGGCCGGTGACCATGTCCGAGAGCCGGCGCACGAACAGCCGCGGGTCCGAGCCGTTGAGCACGTCGTCCTCGGTGCGCTCCAGGCCGCCCGCGCCGTAGTTGATCGAGTAGTACCCTGTGACCGGGGCGTACATCGGGCCGTTGGCGTAGGTCCGGAAGAACTTGAACTTGTCGTTCGACGGCTTGACGCCGGCCAGCACGGTGCCGTCCGGCGCGACGATCTGGCCGCGCTGACGCGAGTACTCGTCGTAGAGGACCCGCTGGTTGCGCGAGTCGGTGCGGTAGGTGTCGGCCTTGATCACCTGGATGTAGGTGGCGTTGGCCAGCAGCAGGACGATCATCACCAGCATCGCCATGCCGACCTTGCGCAGCGGCGCGTTCACGCGGTCCTCCCGTTCGGATCGCCTTCGGCAGGCGGGCGCTGCACCATCACGGTGTGCGCCTCGGCGAGCGGGGCCTGCGGTTGCGGCTGTGGCTTCGGCCGGGTGGACGGCCGCCGCGCCGCGTCGGAAATGCGCAGCATCAAGGCGACCAGGATGTAGTTGGCCAGCAGCGAGGAACCGCCGTAGGACAGGAACGGCGCGGTGACCCCGGTTTCCGGGATGAGCGCGGTGACGCCGCCGACGACCACGAAAATCTGGATCACGATGGTGAAGGCGAGCCCGCCGCCGAGCAGTTTGCCGAACGTGTCGCGCACCGCCAGCGCGCTGCGCATCCCGCGCATCGCCAGCAGCATGTACAGCAGCAGCACCGCGGCCAGCCCGATGAAACCGAGTTCCTCGCCGATCGCGGCGGTGATGAAGTCAGTGCTCGCGGCGGGCGGGATGTCCGGCCGGCCGGCCCCGAGGCCGGTGCCGCCGACGCCGCCGGTGCCGAGACCGAACAGCGCCTGCGCGAGCTGGTAGCTGCCGCCGCGCGCGTCGTAACGCGGGCCGAGCGGGTCGAGCCAGTTCTCCACGCGCTGCTGCACGTGCCCGAACAGGTTGTAGGCGATGATGCAGCCGCCGACGAAGAAGGTCAGCCCGACGACCACCCAGATCGCGCGCTCGGTCGCGACGTAGAGCATCACCAGGATGATGCTGAAGTACAGCAGCGAGGTGCCGAGGTCCTTCTCGAACACCAGCACGCCGATGGCGACCCCGGCGGCGATCAGGATCGGCCCGAGGTCGCGGGCGCGCGGCAGCTCCACGCCGAGGAACTTCCGGCCGGTGACCATGAACAAGTCGCGTTTGGACACCAGGAACGACGCGAAGAACACCATCAGCAGCAGCTTCGCGAACTCGCCGGGCTGGATCGAGAAGCCCGGCAGCTTCAGCCAGACCTTCGCGCCGCCCGCCTCGGACAGGCTGGCCGGCAGCACCGCGGGCAGCGCGAGCGCGCCCAGCCCGACGAACCCGCAGATGTAGCTGTAGCGGGTCAGCGTGCGGTGGTCGTTGATCACGACGAGCACGACCACGAACAGCACCAGCGAAACCGCGGTGAACAGCAGCTGCTTGGTGATCTCCGGCGAGAAGTCCCGGCCGTTCTGCGCCGCCGACTCGGCTTTCGCCAGATCCAGCCGGTGGATCATCACCAGGCCGATCCCGTTGAGCAGCGCGACGCACGGCAGCAGCACCGGGTCCGCGTACGGGGCCCACTTGCGCACCGCGAGGTGCGTGGTGGCGAGCACGCCGAGGTAAGCCAGTCCGAGCCACAGGATGGAGAGGGTGAGCTCCTGCTCCTGGTTGGCCTCGACGATGACCAGCGCCAGTGTGACGATGCCGGCCGCGAACGCCAGCAGCGCGAGCTCCGTACCCCGGCGGGTCGGGAGGTCGCGCGGCGGATTCGTGGCGAACTGGGCGGACATCGGGTCGGCCACCGGCTGGCCCATCAGTTACCGCCCCCTGTCGGCGGCGTACCCGCCGTCGAGCAGTCCCTCCCCGCAGACTGGTTCGCCGACGAAGGCGCGCCGCTGGGCGGCACGGCAGAGCCAGGAATGCCTGGCTGGAGCACGCCGCCGGTGCCGGGCTTGCAGTCCGTCAGCTTCTTCTTGAGACGCAGGAAATCGTCGATGTACTTGCGTGCGTCGTCGAGGCTGTCGCGCTTCACGCCGTTCTCCACGGCGATGCGCGCGTCCTCCTGCAACGCGGAGACGCGCAGCTTGTCGGTGCACAGCTGGCCCGGCGGGCAGGAGCCCTGCTCGAGCGTGTGCAAGTCGATGCCGAGAATGCTGCCCGGGACGCCGCGGTAGATCACGACCTCCTGATCCGGGCCTTCCCCGACGTAGTACTGGCTGAGCACGAAGTAGCGAGTGGCGATCGCGGCGGCGCCCAGCACGATCAGCACCACGACCGCCCCGACGAGCCAGCGGAACCGTTTCCGCCGCTTCGCCTTCGGGTCCTCTTGCGGGACCGGCGGTTCCGGCCTCGGCTGCGGCGGCGGCTGGGTCAGCGCGCGCGCCCGGGCCGCGGGAGAGTCGCCTTGATGCATTTCGTCGCTGCCGTCGCCGGCCGCGCCGCCCACGATCGGGGCGTCGTCGCCGAAGTCGACGTCGACCACGTCGGCGATGATCACCGTCACGTTGTCGGTGCCGCCGCCCTTGAGCGCGAGCTCGATCATCCGGTCGGCGCAGTCCTGCGGGTCCGGGATCTGCACGGCCTCGGCCAGCGTCTCGTCGCTGACCATGCCGGACAGGCCGTCCGAGCAAATCAGGTACCGGTCGCCGGGACGGGCCTCGCGGACGGTGAGGCTCGGTTCGACCTCGTGCCCGGTAAGCGCCTTGAGCAGCAGTGAACGCTGCGGGTGCACCGCCGCCTCTTCCGGCGTGATGCGGCCCTGCTCCAGCAGCTCGTTGACGAAGCTGTCGTCGCGGGTGATCTGGGCGAACTGGCCGCCGCGCAGCAGGTACGCGCGCGAGTCGCCGACGTGCACCAGGCCCAGCCGGCTGCCCGCGAACAGGACGGCGGTGAGCGTGGTGCCCATGCCGTCCAGATCCGGGTCCTGAGACACCAGTTCGGCGATCGCCGCGTTGCCGTTCTGGACGGCTTCGCGGAGCTGGGCGAGCAGGTCGTCGCCCGGTTCGTCGTCGTCGAGCGGGGCGAGCGAGGCGATGACGACCTTGCTGGCCACCTCACCTGCGGCGTGCCCGCCCATGCCGTCGGCGAGCGCGAGAAGACGCGGGCCGGCGTACACGGAGTCCTGGTTGTTGGAACGCACCAGGCCCCGGTCGCTGCGGGCCGCGTAGCGGAGGACGAGAGTCATGGGCGGAGCTCGATCACCGTCTTGCCGATCCGGATGGGGACTCCGAGCGGGACCCGGAGGGGTGCAGTGACCTTAGCCCGGTCGAGGTAGGTCCCGTTCGTCGAACCCAGATCTTCCACGTACCAGTCCTCCCCGCGCAGCGCGATCCGGGCGTGCCGGGTCGACGCGTAGTCGTCGTCGAGCACCAGCGTCGAGTCGTCCGCGCGGCCGATCAGGATCGGCCGCCCGTCGAGCGCGATGCGGGTTCCGGCGAGCGCCCCGTGTGTGACGAGCAGCTGCTGCGGGGACTTGCTGCCCCGCGGCTTCTTCTCCTTGTTGCGCCGAAACGAGGGCACCTGGACCCGCAGGCCGGAGGCGGCGTAGAGGTCCGAACGCACCACTCGCAATGCAGCGAACACAAAGAGCCAGAGCAGCACGAGAAAGCCCACTCTGGTGAGTTGAACGACCAGCTCTGGCACTTGTTGTGTCCGCTCCCGCCTCTGCCTGCAAGCCGCGGCGCACGCGCACCGCGGTACCCCCGCACGCCAATTCTGCGGGAACGCTGTCGACAGGCTGCGGTCAGCCCTGGGTACGGAAGACCAAGGACGAGTGGCCCACGCGGATGACGTCGCCGTCGGCCAGCTGCCAGGTCTGCACCGGGGTGCCGTTGACGGTCGACCCGTTGGTCGAGCCGATGTCGGCGAGCGTCGCGCTCTGGCCGTCCCAGGTGATCTCCAGGTGCCGGCGGGAGACGCCGGTGTCCGGGAGCCGGAAGTCGGCGTCCTGGCCGCGGCCCACCACGTTCGCGCCCTGCTTCAGCGAGTAGGTGCGGTTGGACCCGTCGTCCAGCTGAAGGCTGGCCTGCAGCTGACGCCCGGCGGCCGGCGCGCCGGCCGGCGGCTGGCCGTACTGGTCGTACCCGCCCTGCTGCGGCTGGCCGTACTGGTCGTAGCCGCCTTGCTGCGGCTGGCCGTAACCCTGCTCGTACCCGCCCGGCTGCTGGCCGTAGCCCTGGTCGTACCCGCCCTGCTGCGGCTGGCCATAGCCCTGGTCGTACCCGCCCTGCTGCGGCTGGCCGTAACCCTGGTCGTAGCCCGGGTGCTGACCGCCGCCCTGCTGGGGCTGGCCGTACTGGTCGTACCCCTGCTGCGGCGCCTGGCCGTAGCCCTGGTCGTACCCGCCCTGCTGGGGCTGGCCGTAACCCTGGTCGTACCCGGGCTGCTGGCCACCCTGCTGTCCGTAGCCGTACTGGCCCTGCTGGCCGTACGGGTCACCCTGGTCGTGTTGGCCGTAGCCGGGGGGCTGGCTCATTGGTGGGTCTCCTGCGTTGCTGGGTCGTGCCGACCGCGACGGCCCTTCCCCCGCGCTGGCGCGGGCGTCGGGATCGACGGACGAACGGGTCTTGAACTGTCCAGTATGCAGCGCCTCGTTGCGCTCGAGCGATACGACGACGTCACCATAGGTGTCCCAGCCCTGCGCTGCGAGATGTTCCGCCACAGCCGTTGCGAGGACTTTGGTGACCCGCTGCTCATCACCGGCCATCCGGTCGTGGTCAGCTGCCCCCAATGACACGATGTAGTGATTCGGGGCGAGCTGCCGGCCGCCGGCCAGCTCACGAACGTTCTCCTCGCCTTCCCTCTCGAGCGCAACCGCCACTTCCTGCGTGACGACGTTGCCGCCGAACATGCGCGCGAAGGTATTCCCCACGAGGCTCTCGAGGCGCCTGTCAAAGCGCTCAACGCGACCCACCGGGGAAAACCTCCTCACACGTGTGCTTCCGGGCTCGATCCTATCCGGGGGAGGAAGGGTTAGGCATGCCCCCGGTGAAACCCGCCAGAAGCCCCTGCTAAGCTTTGCTGGCTGCCTCAAGGAAGCACTCGGGCGAGTGGCGGAATGGCAGACGCGCACGGTTCAGGTCCGTGTGTCCGAAAGGACGTGAGGGTTCAACTCCCTCCTCGCCCACCATGGTCAGGCCCCCAGCCGCTTACGCGACTGGGGGCCTTTTCCGTTTGTCGGTCGTCCTTGCACCCGGGGGCCGAGCCCCCGGACCCCCGCGGTGCCTGAGGTGGCGGTTGGGGTTCTGCCGGGGCGGCATCCCGGGGCTGGTGAGTTAGGACACAGTTTTAAGGCGGGCGGAGTGTCGCGCCGGGGAGCGGGCGCGGCATGTGGTGGGAAACCTGGTCCATCAGCACCGGTGCCTGGACCGATTCGACCCGTTTCGCTCGGGCGTGGGTGGGCCATCAGGTCGGCGCGGGACGTGCGGGCCGGACGGCTCTTGTGGGGGGTACGAGCTGGGCGTGATGCCGGAAGATCGGGACGAGCCCGTCCTGACCTGCGCCGGATCCGACGCGGAGTTCACCGCGGCGGGCATGATGCGGTCCGCTCGAAAGGACACTGTGCACCGGCTGGTCGTACGGACCCAGGCGGTGCGGTCCGGTGGGCCGCTCGCCGACCAGAGCGGCGGCGTGCGTCCGAGCCTGCTTGGACCGCCGGTGGCGACCGTCGCTCTTCTCGACGAACTGGGCGGCGACCCTTTTCCGCACCGCGTCCTCGGGCCCGAACTGGTCTAGGCCGACACGAATGAGGCGGTCGACCTGAAGCGGTCGATCGAGCGGCTCTGACTATCCATAGTGGATGATTGGCTGAGTTCTGTGCTTGCGGCCAGCCCACAAGCGGGGCCCGGCCTGGCTCCACATCAGCGCAATCCGCCGCGCCGCGGGGTGCTCCGCTGTTCCCCGGGCGAACGCTCTCGAATCCCGACAGGTGAACTCGACCTGGTTCCCGGGGGCCTTCGGCGAAAAGCGGCAGCACTTCCAGCAATCGGTTCGCCGCGGTGAAGTCGTGGACTGCCGCGAGTATCGCGCTTCGGGGCCAGGGGAAATGGCGAAGAAGGCACGGGGCGCGAGCTTCCTGGCCGCGCCCCGTGCCTTCGGTATTCAGAGGCTGATGTTGCCTCGCACGTCCCGCAGCTGCACCACCTTCGCGCTGTCGGCGACCGTGCCCACGTGGTTCGTCACGCCGCCGCGAGCGTCCTGGTGGACCTCGGACTCCGTCCGCAAGGCAGCCGCGAACTTCGGATCCTGCTTCCCGGGCTCGTCGAGCCGCTCGGCCAGGGCCCGCGCGGTGGCGACAGCGGTCAAGATCGGCTCAGGCATCCGGCGCTCCTGGGCTAGACGGCTCCATTCACCGTACTCACTTCGTGTGCTGCGCGATCCACTCCGCGAGAATGTCCACTCGCGACGTCGTTTCCGCGCCGGTGTGCGGGCAGTCCGGGCCGTTGTTCTCGACTGAGATCAGCTTGCCCTCGGCGAAATACGGGGCGCCGGTGTCGTACGCGCAGGCGCTGGTGGAAGCCTGCGGGGCGACCCCGCGGATGCCGATCGTGGTAGCGCCGACCGTCGCGACCTGCATGGTTCCCTGCTGCAGTTGCTTGGACGGCACCGGGTTGTCCGCGGTGCGGCTGCCCCACCCGGCCAGGGTGACGCGCTGACCCGCGCCCGGGACCAGGCTGTTGATCGCGAGCGGCGTCACCTCGGTGACCGGGCTGTCCAGCTGGGCCAGCGCGACGTCGTTGGGACCGGCCTGCAGGACCTGGGTGACCTTGCGCTGAACGCCTTTCTCCTTGGTTTCGTCGACCAGCCCGAGCGACACCGTCGTCGGGTACGGCACCGGGCCGGACACCCGGTTCTTGTTCGCGTCGTGAAAGCAGTGGCCGGTGGTGATGATCCACTGCGGCGCGATCAGCGCGGCCGAGCAATAGCTGGAGTACGCGCTTCCGCTGGGCAACGGGATTCCGGTCATGGTCAGCTTCGCGGCGAAGCCGAACTGACCGGCCGGGACGTCGGAGCCGTTGGCGACCGCGAGGGCCGGGGCGGCGGTGAGGATGGGCAGGAGAACTGCTGCGGAAACCGCGGCGCGGAGGCGCATTCTGACCCTTCGTCCGGGTCACCGGCGGACGCCGATGAACTCGGCCTTCCACGCTAACGAGCCCGGCCGCGCCGCGGAATTCCCTTGACGGGCGACGAAAATCGTCCGATCGCGGGACTTGTGGTCACTGGACGTGCGAAGCGATCCAGTCCGCGAGGAGGTCCACCCGGGCGGTGGTTTCCGGCGTCGAGTGCGGGCAGTCCGGGCCGGTCGATTCGACCGACACGAGCCGGCCGCCGATGCCGTAGCCGACGAAGTACGGCGCGCCCGAGTCGTAGCTGCACGCGCTGGTCGTGCTCTGCGGCGCGACGCCGATCACCTGCGCGGTGGTGGCGTCCGAGCCGACCACCTGCATCGCGCCCTGCTGCAGTTTCATCGACGGCTTGGGCGAAACCTCGGTCAGGCTGCCCCATCCGGCGAGGGTGACCTGCTCGCCCGCCGCGGGCGCGGTCCGGGAGACGGTCAGCGGGGCGATGTCGGTGACCGGCGCGTCGAGCTTGGCGATCGCGACGTCGTTGACGCCGGACTGCCGCACCTCGGTGACGGTGCGCCGCTCGCCCTGGCCGGGTTCGTCGACGGTCGCGCCGAGCAGCACCGACGTCGCGTACGGCACCGGACCGGAGACCGGCTTGCGGTTCACGTCGTGGAAGCAGTGGCCGGCGGTGATGATCCACTGCGGAGCGATCAGCGAACCCGTGCAGCCGCTCGCGTAGGTAGTGCCGTCCGCGCGCGGGATGACCGGCATGGACAGCTTGGCGGTGAACGGGTATTCGCCGGGTGCCACGTCACTGCCGTTCGCGACCGCGGACGCGGGGGCGGCCAGCGCCAGCGCGGAGCCGGCGGCGAGGAGGGCGGCGGTCAGGACAGCACGCAAACGCATGAAATTCCTCTCCGGAAAACGACTACTCATTGCAAGCTAGCCGTGTCCGGAATCCCCCGAAAGGACGAGCCAGCCGGGCTGCCCGATCGGGCTTTCCCGGCTGCCCGCGTTCTCCGACTCAGCGCACGCCGACCAGGTCGACGACGAACACCAGGGTCTCGTTCGGCTTGATCACGCCGCCCGCGCCACGCTCGCCGTAGGCCAGGTGCGGCGGAATCACCAGCTTGCGGCGGCCGCCGACCTTCATTCCGGTCACGCCCTTGTCCCAGCCGGGAATGACCTGGCCGGCGCCGAGCTGGAAGTCCAGCGGTGCGCCGCGGTTGTAGGACGCGTCGAATTCCGCGCCGGTGGAATGCGAGACGCCGACGTAGTGGACGCTGACGGCGTTGCCCGACTGGGCTTCGGGGCCGTCGCCGACGGTGATGTCCGTGATCTCGAGGTCGGCGGGCGGCGGGCCGTCGGGACGCTCGACTTGGGGCTTTTCCACGCTCATGGGGTCACCGTACCGATCGGCCGAGCGCTGCGCCGGATGGACTACTCCCTCCGAGGGGAGAAACGCGAAAGGTCTTCACATCTGTCTTACCCGTCGGTAGTGTGCGCTCGGTCACCCTGGGCAATCCTTTTCGGACGGAGCTGGCGCATGCGACGACGCATCCCACTTCTGGCCGCGAGCGCGGTAGCCGTGCTCACGGCCGGTCTCGTGCAGTTCGGCACCGCGGCACCGGCCTCCGCCGCGTTGCCCGGCAATGACTATTGCGCCGGTCAGTGCAACGACATCCTCCCGCCGGGCGAGAACGGCAGCGCCACGCTCGCCGAGATCCTGGCCAACAAGGCGTTCGGCACCCAGCCCGGGCATGCCGACGACCAGCTCGGCAAGTACGCCGACCTGGCCGGCGGGTACAAGACGCTGACTACCGACACGATCGGCAAGTTCTTCAACGACTCTTCCTTCGGCGTCCCCGCCGACCAGGTGGCGAGCGTCGTCAAGCCGCGCGACGACGTGACGATCACGCGCGACAAGGCCGCCGGGATCCCGCACATCCAGGGCACTACGCGTTCGGGCACCGAGTACGGCGCGGGCTACGCCGCGGCGCAGGACCGGTTGTGGCTCATGGACATCATGCGCCGGGTCGGCCGCGGCCAGCTGACCTCCTACGCCGGCGGCGCGGAAGCCAACCGCCAGCTGGAGCAGTCCTTCTTCGCCTCCGCGCCCTACACCGAAGACGAACTTCAGCAGCAGATCGACGCGGTGGCGGCAAGCGGGCCGCGCGGCAAGCAGGGGCTCGCCGACGCGCAGGCCTACCTCGACGGCATCAACAAATACATCACCGACTCGCACAACGGACGCTACTTCCCGGGCGAATACGTGCTGACCGGCCACGTCGACGCGGTCACCAACGCGGGCACCATCGAACCGTTCAAGCTCACCGACCTGGTGGTGCTCGCCTCGGTGGTCGGCGCGCAGTTCGGCGCCGGCGGCGGCGGCGAGGTGCAGAACGCGGTCGCGAAGCTGGCGTTGCAGGAGAAGTACGGCGTCGCACAGGGCGAAAAGGTGTGGGAAAGCCTCCGCGCCGCGAACGACCCGGAAGCCGTGAAGACCCTGCACGACGGGCAGAAGTTCCCGTACGGCAACACTCCGGCGAACCCGCAGGGCGCCGCGATGCCGGACAACGGCTCGGTGACCGGCCAGCAGCTCGTGTTCGACCCGACCGGATCCGCGGCGACCGCGAAGCCGGCGAAGGTCGACGTTCCCGCGCCGAAGGGCCAGGAAGCCGCGCGCGGCATGTTCGACAACGGCGTGCTCCCGGGCAACATGCTCACTGAAAAGCACGGCATGTCCAACGCGCTGGTCGTGTCCGGCGCGAAGACCGCCAGCGGCCACCCGGTCGCCGTGTTCGGCCCGCAGACCGGCTACTTCGCGCCGCAGCTGTTGCTGCTGCAGGAAATCCAGGGGCCGGGCATCAGCGCGCGCGGCGCGTCGTTCGCCGGGCTCAGCATGTACGTGCTGCTCGGCCGCGGCCAGGACTACTCGTGGAGCGCGACCACCGCGGCGCAGGACATCATCGACACCTACGCGCTGCCGCTGTGCGACCCGAGCGGGAAGCCGGCCACCAAGGACTCGAACTACTACCTGTACCAGGGCAACTGCATCCCGATGGACACCGTGGAGCGCAAGAACTCCTGGTCGCCGACGGTGGCCGACGGCACCGCCGCCGGGTCCTACACACTGCGCAGCTACCGCACCAAGTACGGCCCGGTGACCTCGCGGGCCACCGTCGGCGGCAAGCCGGTGGCGTACTCCTCGCTGCGCTCCTCGTACTTCCACGAGGTGGACTCGCTGCTCGGGTTCCAGGAATTCAACGACCCGGACTTCGTCAAGTCGGCCGCGGACTTCCAGCGGGCCGCGCACGACGTGAACTTCACGTTCAACTGGTTCTACGCCGACTCGAAGGACATCGCGTACTTCAACTCCGGCGCGAACCCGGTCCGCAACTCCACTGTGGACCCGATGATGCCGGTCTGGGGCGACCGCGGATTCGACTGGAAGGGCTGGAACCCGGCGGGCAACCAGGCCGAGTACACGCCGGCTTCGCAGCATCCGCAGTCGGTGAACCAGGACTACTACATCAGCTGGAACAACGCCCAGGCCGACCAGTACGCGTCCGGCGGCGCGGACAAGTCCGCAGTGCACCGCGGCGATCTGCTCGACGCGCGGGTCAAGGAACTGCTTTCCAGCGGCACCAAGGTGACCCGGGTGAACCTGGCCCAGGCGATGGAAGACGCCGCGCTCGCGGACCTGCGGGCGGAGAAGGTGCTGCCGCTGCTGTTGCAGGTGCTCGACAAGGCTCCGCTCACCGGAGCGGCCGCGGACGCCGAAGCGAAGCTGAAGACCTGGATGGAGCACGGGCACCAGCGCGTCGAGTCCAGCGCCGGCAGCAAAACCTACAACGACGCGGACGCGATCCGGATCATGGACGCGTGGTGGCCGCTGCTGGTCACCGGCGAGTTCAAGCCGGCGATGGGCGACGACGCGTTCGGTGCGATGACGAACGTGCTGCAGATCAACGAAAGCCCGTCCGGTTTCCAGAACGAGACGCCGGGCAAGCACGTCGGCCAGCCGCACCAGGGTTCGTCGTATCAGCACGGCTGGTGGGGCTACGTCAGCAAGGACATCCGCTCGGTGCTGGGCCAGCCGGTGGCCGGTCCGCTGGGTGCGAAGTTCTGCGGCAACGGCGACCTGACCGCCTGCCGCACCACGCTGGTCGACTCGCTGACCGCGGCCGCCGCGCAGCCCGCCACCACTGTCTACCCCGGCGACGGCGACTGCTCGGCAGGCGACCAGTGGTGCGCGGACACCGTCATCCAGCGTCCGCTGGGCGGCATCACGCACGGCAAGATCAGCACGCAGAACCGCCCGACGTTCCAGCAGGTCGTGGAATACCCGGCGCACCGCGGCGACAACGTCTCGAACCTCGCGGCGGGCAAGCCGGTGAACGCCTCCAGCGTGGAGACCGGGTTCTACAACTCGCCGGCTTCGAACGCGGTCGACGGCAACCAGAGCACGCGGTGGGCGAGCGACTGGAGCGACAACCAGTCGATCACCGTCGACCTCGGTTCGGTGCAGCAGGTCGCGCGGGTGGTGCTGTCGTGGGAGAAGGCGTACGCGAAGGGCTACCGGATCCAGCTGTCCTCGGACGGAACCGACTGGCGCGACGCGGTTTCGGTGACGGACGGGAACGGCGGGACGGACAACGTGTCGTTCCAGCCGTCGGACGCCCGGTTCGTGCGGATGCAGGGTGTGCAGCGCGGGACTAAGTACGGGTACTCGCTGTACGAGTTCGAGATCTACGCGCACTGACGCCAGTCGTTCCGTGAAGGGAACATTGACGGACTCTGAGTCCCTCAATGTTCCCTTCACGGCGTTTCGGCCGGGTGATCTACGTCGCCCTGCCGTTCCGGCGCCGAACCGCTTACCGTGTCCGCATGGACGACTGGACTCCACGGACCCGCGCGATCGCGGCCGGCCGGCCGCACGGCCCCGGCCAGCCGCTGACCACCCCGATCGTCGCTACGAGCACGTTCGAGGCTGGTGGCGACGCGGTGTACGCGCGGTCTGACGGCACGGAAACCTGGGCTGCGTTCGAGGAAGTCGTCGGGTCGCTCGAAGGAGGCACGGCGGTCGCCTTCGCGTCTGGCGTCGCCACGCTGTCCGCGGTCCTCGACGCGTTGCCGGTCGGGTCGACCGTCGCGGTGCCGACGTTCAGTTACGCCGTCACGCGCGGCGTGTTGAAGCACGCGCAGGAGCTCGGCCGGCTCACTGTCGTCGAGCTGGAGCCGACGGACACGCAGGCCTGGCTCGACTGCGACGCGGACCTTCTGTGGCTTGAGTCCCCGACCAATCCGACGCTCGACGTGATGGACATCGAAACCATCGCGCGCGGTACGCGCGGTCGAGTCGTCGTCGACAACACCTTCGCGACTTCGCTGCACCAGCAACCGCTGCGCCTCGGCGCGGACATCGTCGTGCACAGCGCCACGAAGCTGATCGGCGGGCACAGCGACCTGTTGCTCGGCGTGGTGGTTGCGCAGGACCAGACCATTGTCGACGAGATCCGCGCGGCCCGGACCCGGGTCGGTGCGACGCCGGGTGCCCTCGAAACCTTCCTGGCGCTGCGGGGATTGCGCACCCTTCCAGTGCGGCTCGCCGAGCAGACCCGGACCGCCGCGCTGCTGGTGTCCCGGCTGTCAGAACACCCGGCGGTCACCAAGGTGCGTTACCCGGGCTTCGGAATGATGGTGGCGTTCGAAGTCGCCGATGCCGAAGCGGCGGACAAGGTGTGCGCGTCGGTGCGGCTGATCCGTGCGGCGACGAGCCTCGGCGGGGTGGAAAGCCTGATGGAGCGGCGCGCGTGGCTGCCTGGTGAGGAACGAGTTCCGCCGGGGCTGATCCGGTTTTCGGTCGGACTGGAAGATCCAGAGGACCTGTGGCGGGATTTGCTGACTGCTCTCAGCTGATTTCGGTAATCTCTTCACTGAAAATGGTTGCCGCTCGTGCGCTGGTGTTACGATACGAGCACAAACCGCCGGTAACCGGCAAACGGGCGAAATCATCGCGG
This sequence comes from Amycolatopsis benzoatilytica AK 16/65, assembly GCF_000383915.1. Lineage (NCBI taxonomy): Bacteria > Bacillati > Actinomycetota > Actinomycetes > Pseudonocardiales > Pseudonocardiaceae > Amycolatopsis > Amycolatopsis benzoatilytica. The sequence continues at coordinate 6,924,265 of NZ_KB912942.1, read as the reverse complement.
ATCCGCGGTCGTTCGTTACCGCTTTGTCCGGTGTAGTTAATCACCGGACAAAGGGTTTCCCTTCCGGGCATTGCCTCCGTCAGGATCAGCGGGCGCGATGGGGGTCATCGCGCCTTTCCAGAGGGGTAATCATCGTGAAGAAGACCCTGGGCAGACTCGCGGGCGCGGTGCTCGCGGGTGCCCTGATCAGCCTTGCCGTCGTGCCGGCCGCGAGCGCGGAGGAAGCCCCGGTTTCCTCCCCGGCCACGACCAGCGTGGAAGCTCCGGCCAGTTCGGAAGCCCCGGCCAGTTCGGAGGCTCCGGTGTCGACCGCGCCGACCTCGACTCAGCCGAGCGAGACCGGCAAGCCCACCGAGACCGGGCAGCCGACCGAGACCGGCAAGCCGACCGAGACCGGCAAGCCCACTGACACCGGCAAGCCGACCACCACGACCTCCAGCGAGACCACCACTCCGGAGGAGCCGCCGTACGAGGACAACACCGCCTACGGCGTCGACCTCGACGACAACATGGGCGTCGTGCTGATCGCGTGCGCCGCCGGCGAGCCGACCAACCTGCACTCCAAGGACTTCGACCTGCTCGAAGGCCCGCACCAGGACGAGACCGACGGCCGTTACTGGGCCTGGCTGGTCAAGCGCCACGAGGGCGTCTCCTTCGAGTCCGGCTCGGTCTACGCCACCTGGGACTGCGGCAACAAGCCGACTGAGGGCGGCCACATCCCGCCGGCCGGCGGTGCGGGCGCGGGTTCCGCGGGCACCACGGGCGGGCACGGCGACTCGCAGGTGAAGTACACGCCGAAGCGCGGCATCGAGACCGGCTTCGGGGGCATGGCCGCCTGATGAGCCGGAAGTTCGGGCAGGGTCGTCTCGCGAGTGCCGCGCTCGCGGGCGTCCTGCTTCTGTCGTTGAGCGCGTGCGGTTCGGACGCTCCGGCGCCGGCCGCGGCGGCGGCCGCCAGCGCGCCGGTCCCGGTGACGAAGCCGTTCACCGGGCTGCGGCCGACCTCGGTCGAGATCCCGAAGATCGGCGCGAAGTCGACGCTGATCACCGTGCTGCCCAACAAGGACGGTCAGATCTCGGTGCCGTCGGTGAAGAAACCGATGCAGGCCGCGTGGTACCGGCTCTCGCCGGTGCCGGGCGAGGTTGGTCCGGCGATCGTGCTCGGGCACGTGGACGGCAACCACCAGCCGGGGATCTTCTACCGGCTCAAGGACGTGAACCCGGGCGACGAGGTGTACGTCGAACGCAGCGACGGCAAAAAGCTGAAGTTCGTGGTGGACCACAAGGACCAGGTCCCCAAGGACACCTTCCCGACCCAGGCCGTCTTCGGCAACACGGACAAGCCGCAGCTGCGCATCATCACCTGCGGCGGCGTGTTCGACCACGCCGAGCACAGCTACCAGGACAACATCGTGGTGTACGCGAACCTGGCGTCCTGACCCACCCCCACCCGCCACCCCAATGTGGCATTGGGTGCATGCGATGCACCCAATGCCACATCGGGGCGCTCGCAACTCAGGTCAGCAGCGGGGTGAGCAGCGCGCGCTGCTCTTCCGGCACGTACTCCGCGTAGTTGTCGTACAGCGCTTGCCGCGCCAGCCGCGCCGCCGATGCTCCGTCGGCGGCGCGGATCGCGTTCAGCACCTCTTCGTGGTGGCGCAGCCAGGAGCGCATCAGCGTGCCGCGGTCGTCGGCGTGGCTGAGCTTGTCCTCGATCAATTCCAGCACGACGCCGCGGACCACTTCGCCGCTCACAACGAGCAACGGATTCCGGGAAACGCGGGCTATTACGTCATGGAATGCGACGTCCGCGCGGCTGAATTCCTCATATCCGTTGGCGGACGCCATTCCGGCCAGCGCCGCGGCGAGCGCGGTCAAATCCTCGTCGGTGCGCAGCTGCGCGGCCAGCAGATGCGACGCGCCGTCCAGCACCATGCGGAACTGCAACAGCTCGGCCAGGCCGACGTGTTCCGCCCGGGCCAGCCGGTGCATCGACCGCTGCAGCGCGCCCGGCGACGCGGCGAGCACCTCGGGCCCGCGCGGGTCGCCCGGCCGGGACCGGATCAGCTCGGCCGCCTGCAGCACGCGCAGCGCCTCCCGCACGGTCGATCGGCCGACTCCGAACTGGATCATCAGCTCGCGCTCCCCGGGCAGCCGTTCACCGGGCTTGAGCCGGCCGCTGACCACGGCCTCCTCGATCTGCTCCACGATCCGCTCGTAGGCGCGGACCGGAGCCACCGGTTCGAACTTCATCTTGACCTCGGCGTCTGACGGATGCGAGTCTGCTGGAGGTTACTGGTCAGACCAGTGTACTGAGCAGGAGGCAGAATGAAAGTCCGGATCACTGCCGCGGCGCTCTCGCTGCTGCTCGTGGTGTCCGGCTGCTCGGCCGGCTCCAGCGCGAGTGTTTCCCCAGGTCCGGACACCCTTTCCGTCGGCTTCTCCGCGGAGCCGGCGAACTTCGACTTCACCCACGCCGACGGTGCCGCCATCCCGCAGGCGCTGCTTTACAACGTCTACGAGGGCCTGGTGAAGCTCGATCCGCAGGGCCGGATCGTGCCGCTGCTCGCGAAGTCCTGGACGATCAGCCCGGACCGCAAGACCTACGACTTTCAGCTCCAGCCGGGGGTCACGTTCAGCAACGGCGCCCCGTTCACCGCTTCCGACGTGCGGTTTTCGCTGATGCGGGTGAAGACCGACTGGACGATCTCGATCAAGTCGGCGATGGACGTGGTGGACCACGTCGAGGCGGTCGCGCCGGATCACGCGCGAGTCGTGCTGTCGAAGCCCAGCAACGGCTGGCTGTTCAGTCTCACGAGCCGGCTCGGCGCGATGTTCACGCCCACCGGGGTCGCCGATCTGGCGAACCGTCCGGTGGGCACCGGGCCGTACGAGGTGGCTTCCCGCCGTCGCGGCGATTCCATTGTGCTGCGGCAGAATCCGCGGTACTGGGGCCGCGAGCCGGCGTATCGCACGGTGGTGCTCAAGTACTTCGCCGATCCGACCGCGCTCAACAACGCCTTGCTGTCCAATGGAATCGACGTGATCTCCACTCTCACCTCGGCCGATTCGATCCCGCAGTTCGAGGGCGACACCCGGTTCACGGTGCTGCAGGGCACCACGAACAGCGAGGTCACGCTGGCGTTCAACAACCAGCGCGCACCGCTGAACGACGTGCGCGTGCGCCGTGCGCTCACCTATGCGATCGACCGGAAAGCCTTGCTGGACCTGGTTTTCAACGGTCGCGGCACGCTCATCGGCAGCATGGTCCCGCCCACCGACCCGTGGTACGAGGATCTGTCCAGGGTCTACCCGTTCGACCCGGCGAAGGCGAAGCAACTGCTCGCCGAAGCCGGTGTCCGCGATCTCAAGCTGCGGCTGCGCATCCCGAACCTGCCGTACGCCGTGTCGGCGGCGCAGGTGGTGCAGTCGCAGCTGGCCGACGTCGGCGTCACCGCGACGATCGAACCGCTCGATTTCCCGGCGGTGTGGCTCAAACAGGTCTTCACCCAGCACGACTACGACCTGTCGATCATCCAGCACGTGGAGGCCCGCGACATCACCACGTTCGGGAAACCCAAGTACTACTGGGGTTACGACAACAAGCGCGTGCAGCAGCTGCTCGCGGCGGCCGACAGCGGTACGGCATCGGAACAAGTGAGCGATATGAGGCAGGTCGCGCGGCAGCTGAACACCGACGCGGCCGCCGACTGGCTGTTCCTGTTCCCGAACGTCGTGGTCGCCAAGAAGAAGGTGACCGGCCTGGCGCGCAACCAGGTCAGCGAGTCGTTCGACCTGACCGCGGTGAGGCCGGCATGACCGCGCGGGTGCTGCGACGGGTCGCTGTCTTCGCGGTGAGCCTTTTCGTCGCGTCTGTCGTGGTGTTCTTGTTCATGGCGGTGCTGCCGGGCGATCCGGCGCAGGTGGCGCTGGGCGTCAACGCGACGCCCGAGCTGCTGGCGAAGACGCGCGCGGAGTTCGGCATCGACCGGCCGCTGGTCGAGCAGTACCTGACGTGGATCGGCGGCGTGCTGCACGGCGACTTCGGCCGGTCCTACGTCACGCGCGAGGCGATCAGCCCGCAGCTGACCGACCGGCTCGGCGTCACGTTGTGGCTGGTCGGTGCGGGGATGGTGGTCGCGCTGGCGATCGCGTTGCCGGCCGGCGCGTTCGCCGCGGTGCGGCACCGGAAGCCCGCCGGCGTGGCGGTTTCCGGCCTGTCCCAGGTAGGTGTGGCGATCCCGGCTTTCCTGGCGGGCATCATCCTGGTGCAGATCTTCGCCGTGCAGCTGCGCTGGCTGCCGAGCGGCGGGTGGACCCCGCCGGACCAGGACGCCGGGGAATTCCTGCGCGGACTGATCCTGCCGGCGCTGTCGCTCGGTTTGGTACAGGGCGCGGTCCTCACCCGGTACGTGCGCTCGTCGGTGCTCGACACGCTTGGCCAGGACTACCTGCGCACTGCCCGGTCGAAGGGCTTGCTGCCGGGGCAGGCGCTGGTCCGGCACGGGCTGCGCAACGCGTCCGTCCCGGTGGTCACGGTGCTGGGGCTGCAGCTGACGACGCTGCTGATCGGTGCGGTCGTGGTGGAGCGGGTGTTCGTGCTGCCCGGCCTCGGCTCGATGCTGCTGGACGCGGTGGCGCAACGCGATCTGCTGACCGTGCAGGGGATCGTGCTGGTGCTGGTGGCCGCCGTGCTGCTGGTGAACTTCGTGGTCGACCTGCTGTATCCGGCACTCGACCCGAGACTGCGGGGGTCCTGATGCGCCGCAACGGAAATCTCCTGCTGGGCGGGACTCTCGTCGCGCTGGTGGTGCTGGCCGCGCTGGTCTCGTTCGGGTGGACGCCATACGACCCGGTGCAGGTCAACGCGCCGGATCGGCTGCTCGGCTTCTCGGCCGAGCACCTGTTCGGCACCGACAAATTCGGCCGGGACGTGTTCAGCCAGCTCCTGGTCGGCGCGCGGACCACGCTGTACGTCGGGGTGGCCGCGGTCGGCATCGCGGCGGTGGTCGGCACCCCGCTGGGCGTGCTCGCCGCGATGGCTCCGCGCTGGCTCGGCGAGCTGGTGATGCGGGCGAACGACCTGGTGCTGGCGTTTCCGGCGCTGCTGCTGGCGATCATGTTCGGAGCGGTGTTCGGAGCGGACACGCTTACCGCGATGATCGCCATCGGCATCGCGACCGTGCCGTCGTTCGCCCGGATCGCGCGGTCCGGGTCGCTGCAGGTGATGAGCAGCGAATACGTGCTCGCTGCCCGGGCAGCCGGCCGGTCGCGGATGCGGATCGCCTGGTCGCACCTGCTGCCGAACATCGGCGGTCTGCTGATCGTGCAGGCGTCGGTGTCGTTCGCGATCGCGGTGCTGGCCGAAGCGGCACTGTCGTTCCTCGGCTTCGGCACCCGGCCGCCGACGCCGTCGTGGGGCCGGATGCTGCAGGAATCGCAGGAGTTGCTCACCGCGCATCCGCGACTCGCGCTCGTGCCTGGCGTCGCGATCGCGGTCGCGGTGCTCGGGTTCAACCTGCTCGGCGACGGTCTGCGCGACCGCCTGGACCCCCGATTGGCGGCCCGCGCATGACGCTGACGGTGGAAAACCTGCAGGTCGCGGAGTTGGTCCGGGATGTCTCGTTCGAACTGGGCGCGGGCGAGCGGGTCGGGCTGATCGGCGAGTCCGGGTCCGGGAAGTCGCTCACCGCGCTGTCCGTGCTGGGGCTGTTGCCGGAAGGTCTGACCGCGACCGGCTCGGTGCGGCTGGACGGCCGCGAGTTGCTGGGCGCGCCGGAGAAGGAGTTGTCCCGGTTGCGCGGCGACGGGATGGCGATGGTGTTCCAGGAGCCGATGACCGCGCTGAATCCGGCGATGCGGATCGGGCGGCAGGTCACCGAGCCGTACCGGATCCATGGCCGTCGCGGCCGGTCGGCCGAGGAATTGCTGGCGTCGGTGGGGTTGGCGGGGGTGGCGCGGGCGTATCCGCACCAGCTGTCCGGCGGTCAGCGCCAGCGGGTAGTGCTGGCGATCGCGCTGGCGAACGATCCGGCGCTGCTGATCTGCGACGAGCCGACCACCGCGCTGGACGTGACCGTGCAGGCGCAGATCCTCGGGTTGATCCGCGAGCGGTTGCCGGCGGAGAGTTCGCTGCTGTTCATCACGCACGATTTGGCGGTGGTGGCGCAGATGTGCGACCGGGTGCTGGTGATGCTCGACGGATCCATTGTGGAGCACGGTTCGACGCGGGACGTGCTGACCGCGCCGCGGCACTCATACACTCAGCGGTTGCTCGCCGCTTCCGATCTGGAGGGTCGCGGAAAGTCCAGGGGGGCGCGATGATCACCGTGGAGAACCTGGAGCGGCGGTACGCGCGCCGGAACGTGCACGCGTTGCGCGGCGTGAGTTTCGCCGTCGAGGCTGGTCAGCGGTTCGGGATCGTCGGCGAATCCGGGTCCGGCAAGTCGACGCTGGTCCGGCTGCTCGCCGCGCTCGATCGGCCGACCGCGGGCACCGTGTCGTTCGACGGCAAGCGGATCGATTCGCTGCCGGAACGGAAACTGCGCTTCCTGCGCCAGGAACTGCAGATCGTCTTCCAGGATCCGATGGGTTCGCTGGACCCGCGGATGCGCGTGCGGGACATCGTTTCCGAGCCGCTCGGGCGCCGGTCGCCGGAGCGGGTCGCGGAACTGCTGGCCGCGGTCGGCCTGCCCGCGGACGCGGCGCTGCGGTATCCGCACCAGTTCTCCGGCGGGCAGAGGCAGCGGATCTCCATCGCTCGCGCGCTCGCGCCGAACCCGAGCGTGCTGATCGCCGACGAACCGGTGAGCGCGCTGGACGTTTCGGTCCGAGCACAGATCCTGGACCTGCTGGCCCGGCTGGTCGAGGAGTTCTCGCTGACGTTGATCTTCGTCTCGCACGACCTCGGCGTGGTGCGGCACGTCTGCGATCGCGTCGCGGTGATGCGCCAGGGCGAGATCGTGGAACTCGGCGATGTCGAGCGGGTTTACGCGGCGCCGGAACACGAGTACACCCGGGAACTGCTGGCTGCCGCGCCGAACCTGCGCGCCGAGCTGGCCCGGTTGAAGGGAGGAACGGATGCCTGACTACCCGGACGGCCTGCCGGTCGGGCCCGGTTGGATGTGCACCGCCGACTCCGCGGAGGTGGTGTTTCCTTACGACGGCAGTGTGGTCGGCTCCGCCCCTGTCGGTACTCCGGCGCTCGCGGTTCGCGCGGTTGACGAAGCCGTGGCGGTGGCTGGCGCGGTCGCGGCATTGCCCTCGCGGACCCGCCGGACGCTGCTCAACGACGTGGCCGCCGCGGTGCGTTCCCGGCGGGCGGAGTTCGAGCAGCTGCTCGTGCGGGAGACCGGAAAACCCTTGGTCGACTGCCAGGTGGAGGTCGCGCGGACGATCGTCACCTGGGAAGCCGCGGCCGAGGAAGTGTCGCGCCTGCACGGCGAAACCGTGCCGCTCGACCTGCTGCCCTCCGGCGACGGGCTGGTCGGGTTCTGGAAGCGCAAGCCGATCGGCGTGGTGGTCGGCATCGCCGGGTTCAACTACCCGCTTCTGCTGGCCTCGCACAAGATCGCGCCGTCCATCGCGGCCGGCTGCCCGGTGGTGGTGAAACCGGCTCCGCAGACCCCGTTGGCGACGCTGTGGCTGGTGCACCTGATCCGGTCGCTGACCGACCTGCCCGCGATGGTGCAACTGGTCACCGGGGACGCGGCGGTCGGCTCCGCGCTGGTCACCGACCGGCGGATCGGTGCGGTGTCGTTCACCGGCTCGGCCGCGGTCGGCCACCGGATCGCCCGGGACGCCGCGCCGACGAAAACCTTGCTGGAGCTGGGTTCCAACGCCGCTCTCGTCGTCGCCGAGGACGCCGACCTGGACGCCGCCGCGGACGCGGTGCTGCGCGGCGGGTTCTACGCGTCCGGGCAAGCCTGCATCTCCGTGCAACGGGTGCTGACCGTCTCCTCGGCGGCTGACGAGTTCACCGCGAAAGTGCTGGCTCGGCTGGACGAAGTGATCGTCGGCGATCCTCGTTCCCCGGAAACCCGGGTGTCCGCGTTGATCGATCCGCGCTCCACGGGCCGGGTCGCCGAATGGGTCGACAAGGCGGTCGCGGCCGGTGCCCGTCTGCTGGCCGGCGGCTCGGTCCGCGACGGCGTACTGGCGCCGACCGTGCTCGCCGACGTCCCGGACGGCGTCGAATGCTGGGACGAGGAGATCTTCGGCCCGGTCGTCTGCCTGCGCACAGTGTCCGATGTGGACGAAGCGTTCGCCGCCGTCAACGCGTCCCGGTACGGCCTGCACGCGAGCGTGTACAGCCGCTCGTTGAAGACCGCGTTCCGGGCGTTGGACGAGCTGGAAGTCGGCGGGGTAGTGGTGAACGAGGTGCCGGGTTTCCGGTCCGACACGATGCCCTACGGCGGGGTCAAGGACTCCGGGATCGGCCGCGAAGGGCCGCGGTTCGCCGTCGAAGAGCTGACCGTGACCAGGATGGCGGTGCTGCGCCCGTGAATTACGCCGATCTTTTCCGGATGGACGGCCAGCGGGCGGTGGTTCTCGGCGCGGGCAGCGGGATCGGCCGGGAAGCTGCCCGCGCGCTGGCCGCACAGGGAGCTTCGGTCGTCTGCGCTGACCGGGATTTCGCCGCCGCACAGGAAACCGACGCGGGCGAGGCGTACGAAATCGACCTGCTCGACCCCGGTGCCGTCGCCAGGGCCGCCGTTGAGCTGGGCGAACTGGACGCGGTCGTCCTGACCGCTGGCACCAACGTGCGCAAGCGTCTGCTGGACTACACCCGTGAAGAATTCGACCGTGTCGTCGAGTTGAACCTAGGCGTCGCGTTCGAAGTGCTTCGCGCTTTCGGTGCCCCGATGGTCGCGCGCGGACGCGGAAGCATCATTGGCTTCTCCTCGATCCGCGGTACCACTGTCGAGCCTGGGCAAGGCCCGTACGCCGCCACCAAAGGTGGTCTAGTGCAGCTCTTCCGCACTGCGGCGGCCGAGTTCGGACCGTCTGGCGTACGCGTCAACGCCATCGCGCCTGGCGTTGTCGAGACACCGCTGACCGCACAGATCAAAGCGCGTCCCGACTGGTACGACGCGTACGCGCAGAAGGGCGCACTAGGCCGCTGGGCCCGCGCCGACGAGCTAGCTGGCGCCGTCGTGTACCTCGCGTCGGACGCGTCGACGTTCGTCACTGGCTCCGTGCTCGCCGTCGACGGCGGCTGGACCGCGGTAGACGGCCGCTTCGACCCGCCCGCTTCGTGATCGGAGGCTTGCTCGATGACCGAACTCGCTGACCTGACCGCCAACGAACTGGTGGCTGGATACCGCTCGCAGACGTTCTCGCCGGTCGAAGTCACCGAAGCGATCCTCGCACGGATCGATGCCCGCGAGCCGGAACTGCGTGCTCTGTACGCGTACGACGCTGCTTCAGCGCGCGAAGCCGCGAAGGAGTCTGAAGCCCGCTGGCACGCGGCTTCTCCAGCGGGACCGATCGACGGGGTCCCCCTGACGCTCAAGGAGAACATCGCTTCGGTAGGCGTCCCTACGCCACTGGGCACCGCCGCCACCACCCTTACCCCCGCAACAGCGGACGCCCCCGCCGCAGCCCGCGTACGCGAGTCCGGTGCCGTACTGCTGGCGAAGACGACCATGCCCGACTACGGCATGCTCACCTCCGGCCTCTCCAGCTTCCACCCGGCCGCCCGCAACCCCTGGGATCCCACTCGCACCCCCGGCGGTTCGAGCGCTGGTGCCGCCTCCGCGGCTGCCGCCGGGTACGGACCTCTCCACGTAGGCACCGACATCGGCGGCTCGATCCGCCTGCCCGCCGGCTGGTGCGGCCTGGTCGGCCTGAAGCCCAGCTTCGGCCGCGTGCCAGTGGACCCGCCCTTCCTCGGCCGGGTCGCCGGGCCGCTGACCAGGACCGTCGCCGACACCGCGCTGCTGATGAGCGTCCTGGCCCAGCCCGACGCGCGCGACCACCTGAGCCTGCCGCCCGCGTCGATCGACTGGTCTTCCCTGACCGGTGCCGTCGCCGGTCTGCGCGTCGGCCTGCACCTGGACCCCGGCGTCGGTCTCCCGGTCACCGCCGCCGTCGCCGACGCGGTCACCGCAGCCGCGGCGCTGTTCTCCAGCGCTGGCGCGACCGTGGAACCCGTCGCCCCGTTCCTGACCCGCGAACACCTGGACGGCCTGGACACCTTCTGGCGAGTCCGTGCCTGGTCGGACCTCGCCGCGTTGTCGGAGGACCAGCGCGCGCAGGTGCTGCCATACATCGCGGAGTGGGCCGCCGGCGGCGCCGAGGTGTCCGGTGTGGACACTTACCGCGGTTTCGCCGCCATCGACGCGATCAGCGTGGCAGCTCTGCGCGCGACGGAAGCCTACGACGTGGTCCTGTCGCCGACCTGCCCTGTCCTGCCGCCCCCAGCGGACTGGCCGTCTCCCACGAACGACCCGGCGCGGCCGTTCGAGCACATCGCTTTCACCGTGCCGTACAACATGTCCGGTCAGCCCGCGGTGTCCCTGAACTGCGGCTACACCCCGGAGGGCTTGCCGATCGGCCTGCAGATCGCCGGGCGGCGATTCGCCGACCTGGAGGTGCTGCGGGTGGCGGCGGCGTTCGAGAAGCTGCGCGGGGAGCAGCGTCCTTGGCCGGTCGGCTGAGCGGGTCGCCTCGGAACGAACTCCACGTCGTGGCCCCACTCCCCGAAAAAGCCGGGAAGGGCTCCTTGAAGGACCCAGATTCCCTCAACGAGCCCTTCCCGGACGTACCCGGTCGATCGGGGTCGACACCGCAGCCGCTACTGAGAACCTCGATGAGCCGCGTTACTCCGCGCCGATCGCCGCCGCCAGCGCCAGCACTCGCTGGGCGTTCTCCACATGCAGGTTCTCGATCATCCGCCCATCCACCGTCACCACGCCGCGTCCGGCGGCCGAAGCCTCCTCGAACGCCGCGATGATCCGCTTGGACCGGTCGATCTCCTCCTCCGACGGCGCGAAGATCCGGTTGCACGGCTCCACCTGCGAAGGGTGGATCAACGTCTTCCCGTCAAACCCGTACTGCCGCCCCTGCGAGCATTCCGCCTCGAAGCCGGCCGCGTCCTTGACATCGTTGTAGACCCCGTCCAGGATCACCTTCCCGGTCGCGCGGGCGGCGAGCAGGCACAGCGAAAGCCCGCCCAGCAACGGCCCGCGGCCGGGGACGAATTCCGCGTGCAGTTCCTTCGCCAGGTCGTTCGTGCCCATCACGAGCACGGTCAACCGATCCGAGGCTCCCGCGATCTCCTCCGCGTGCAGCATCGCGACCGGCGTTTCCACCATCGCCCAGATCTTCGTGTGGTCCGGCGCTCCGCCGAGCTCCAGTGCCCGCTCGATGTTGTGCACCTCGGCCGCCGAGTTCACCTTCGGCACCACCACCGCGGCCGGGCCGGCGGCAGCCGCCGCGCGCAGGTCGGCGTCGTGCCATTCGGTGTCCAGGCCGTTGACTCGAATGGTCACTTCCCGCGCGCCATAAGTGCCGACGGCGGCGCAGACCCGCTCCCGCGCGGCTTCCTTCGCGTCCGGAGCGACGGCGTCTTCCAAGTCCAGGATCAACGCGTCCGCGGGGAGAGTCTTCGCCTTCTCCAAAGCGCGTTCGTTCGCGCCGGGCATGTACAGCACCGACCGCCGCGGCCGCAGCTCGGTCATGACTGGATCTCCTTAGTCGCGGCGTCGTAGGCGGCAGCCAGTTCGGGGTCGGTCGCGGCCAGTTCCTCGGCCAGCTCCACGACCACCCGGCACTGCTTGACCGAGGCGTCGTCCTGCATCTTCCCGTCGATCATCACCGCGCCGGTGCCGTCGCCCATCTCGGCGATCACCTTCCGCGCCCACGCGACGTCCTCCGGCGCGGGCGAGAAGACCTTCTTCGCGATGTCGATCTGGACCGGGTGCAGGCTCCACGCGCCGACACAGCCGAGCAGGAACGCGTTGCGGAACTGGTCCTCGCACGCCACCACGTCGCGGATGTCCCCGAACGGTCCGTAGTACGGCAGGATCCCGTTCATCGCGCACGCGTCGACCATCCGCGCGACCGTGTAGTGCCACAGGTCCTGCTGATACGTCGTGCGGCCCTCGTTGAGGTCTTCGCCGACCGGGTCGGTGCGCACCAGGTAGCCCGGGTGGCCGCCGCCGACGCGCGTCGTCTTCATCCGGCGGCTCGCGGCCAGGTCGGCCGGGCCGAGGGAAATGCCCTGCATGCGCGGCGAAGCGCCGGCGATCTCCTCGACGTTCGCCACCCCGCTCGCGGTTTCCAGGATGGCGTGCACCAGCAACGGCTTCGTCAGCCCGGCCCGCGCCTCCAGCTGCGCCAGCAACCGGTCGACGTAGTGGATGTCCTGCGCGCCCTCGACCTTCGGGATCATGATCACGTCGAGCTTGTCGCCGATCTCGGTGACCAGGGTGATCAGGTCGTCCAGCACCCACGGCGAGTCGAGGCTGTTCACCCGCGTCCACAGCTGGGTACGGCCGAAGTCGGTCGCCTTCGCGATCGACACCAGCCCGGCCCGCGCGGCCTCCTTGCGGTCCGCGCGGACCGCGTCTTCCAGGTTGCCGAGCAGCACGTCGGTCTTCTTCGCGATGGCCGGCACTTTCGCGGCCATCTTCTCGTTGCCGGGATCGAAGAAGTGGATCATGCGGGACGGCCGCACCGGAATCTGCCGCGGCGGCTGCGGCGCTCCGACGGCGAGCGGGGCGAAGAAGTCCTTCGGCGAGCGCATCGTGGTCCTCCGGGCGGGTGCTTGACCGATGGGCAACCCTAAACCGGCGGCCCGCCCGCTCGCTGCGGCGAAGCTCACCCGCCATCCGGGTGAGGGCCGCTACCTGCGGAAGTCCATTGTGGAACCGGCGGGATTAGGCCGATCGGAGTAAGAGGCTGAGCCGGCTGCCTCGCCCTGGACCGGGACGGCCGACACCCTGCCGACGCGCTCGGTATGCGCCACTCACCCCCCGCTCACTCGGTTGGCGGCACGGTCGGGCTGAAGTCGAACGACCGCCTACCGACCGGTCACCGACCGCTGAGCGCCGCCGATCGCACGCGCCCCGGCAACCCGGCGACCCCGCGCCTTTGCCCTGGTACTCAGTTCATGTGCCGGTTTTCACCTCGGCACACGGGAACAGGTGCTTGAAGGAGGCGGAACTCGTGGCGGCTACCCCACAGAACACTGAGCGCTCGACGATCGCCGGCGGTGCGAAGCGCAGCCGGACGACGGCGAGCCGGGTGCTGCCGCCGATCGAGCTCCCCGCGAGCGTCGACGAGCTGGCGCGCAAGGCCGCCGCCCTGCTGGGCTGGAACGGCGTTGTGCTGCCCGCGACGACTCTGCTCGGCCGAAAGGTCAGCATCGTCGCGCGGCTCAAGACCGACGTGCACGCGGAGCGCATCGCGATGGGCGTCGGTCCCGTCGCCGATCGCGCCCTCGTCGACACCTGGACCTGGCCAGAGCTGGCCGCGACCGCACCCGCGTCGGCCGCCGAGATCATCGGCGTCCTCGCGGTCGCCCGGCACTGGCGGACCGCGATGGCCTCCGCGGTTCCGTTTTCGCGCTACGGCGAGGCCGCGATGGTGCTCCCATCGCCCGCCGTACTGACCGACGACTACGTGACGAACTGCCTGCCGCGGGCTCGCGCCTACGGTCTCGCGGTGGTCACCGCCGACCCGTACGCCACCGCGGACCTCGACCTGGACACCCACCAGGACCGGGTGCTGACGCAGGAAGACCCGGTTTCGCGCTGGGTCAACGAGATGGCCTACGACCTGCTGCTGCGCTCGGACGTCGTCCCGGCCGAGGCGGACTGAACCTCCCGGCGGTCGCGCGGGCCAGCCGCTAGGGTCGGGCACATGCGAGTCGTCATCGCCGGCGGACACGGCCAGATCGCCCTGCACCTGGAAAAGCTGCTCGCGCAGCGGCACGACGCCCCAGTCGGCATCGTGCGCAACCCCGAGCACGAGCCGGATCTCCTCGCGGCCGGTGCCGAAACGGTCGTCCTCGACCTCGAGAAGTCCGAAGTATCCGCGGTGGCTGCCGCGCTCGAAGGCGCGGACGCCGCGGTGTTCGCCGCCGGCGCCGGGCCGGGCAGCGGTGCCGAGCGCAAGGACACAGTCGACCGCGGTGCGGCCGCGTTGTTCGCGGAGGCCGCGCAACAGGCGGGCGTACGCCGGTTCATTCAGGTCGGTTCGATGAACGCGGACAACCCGGACGCGCCTGGTCTGGACCCGGTGTTCTCCGCTTACCTGCGGGCCAAGCGCGCCGCCGAAGACGACCTCAAGGCCCGCGACCTGGACTGGACGATCCTGCGTCCCGGCCGCCTCACCAACGATTCCGGCACCGGACGGGTGAAGCTCGCCGAGAAGACCGGCCGGGCCGAGATCCCGCGCGAGGACGTCGCCGCGGTGCTGCTGGCGCTGCTCGACGCTCCGGCGACGCATCGGCGCACGTTCGAGCTGATCTCCGGCGAGGACACCGTCGCCGACGCCGTGGCCAACCTCTGATGCGCGATATCGCCGTCTTCAGCGGCAGCGCGCACCCGGAGCTGGCCGCGGAGATCTGCGCCAACCTGGGCGTCCCGCTGCTGCCGGTCGAGGTCGACCGGTTCGCCAACGACTGTCTCCAGGTGCAGCTGCAGGCCAACTGCCGGGAACGCGACGTCTTCCTGATCCAGCCGCTGGTCAAGCCAGTGCAGGAAAACCTGGTCGAGCTGCTGTTGATGCTCGACGCCGCCCGGGGCGCCTCCGCCGCGCGCACGACCGTGGTGATGCCGCACTACTCGTACGCGCGTTCGGACAAGAAGGACGCGCCGCGGATCTCCATCGGCGCGCGGCTGGTCGCCGATCTGATGGTCACCGCGGGAGCGAGCCGGGTGCTCGCGATGACCCTGCACTCGCCGCAGGTGCACGGGTTCTTCAGCATCCCGGTCGACCACCTGCACGCGCTGCACGAGCTGGCCCGGCACTTCCGGCAGTACGACCTGTCGCAGACCACCGTCGTCTCGCCGGACCTCGGCAACGCCAAGGAGGCGGCGCACTTCGCCCGGCTGCTCGGCACGCGGGTCGCGGCCGGCGCCAAACAGCGCTACGCCGACGACCGGGTGGAGATCACCTCGATCATCGGCGACATCGCCGGTCGCGACGTGATCGTGCTCGACGACGAGATCGCCCGCGGCAGCACCGTGCTGGAGCTGCTGGACCGGCTGCGGGAGATCGGGCCGCGGTCGATCCGGGTGGCCTGCACGCACGGGCTGTTCGCCGACGGCGCGCTGAGCCGGATCGGCAGCCAGGACGACGTGCTGGAGATCGTCTGCACGAACACGGTGCCGATCCCGCTGGCGGAGCGCACGGAGAAGCTGCGGGTCCTGTCCATCGCCCCGGCGCTGGCCGAGACTGTGCGGCGGATCCACAACGGGGAGTCGGTCAGCTCGCTGTTCGAACCCGTGTGAGCGGCTAGGCCGGTCCCAGTACCCGGTCGAGGTAGGTGTTCGCGAACGTCCCGGCCGGGTCGCACTCCTTGCGCACTCGCAGGAAATCGTCGAAGTGCGGGTACCGGGTGCGCAGCACGGACGCGTCCAGGTCGTGCATCTTGCCCCAGTGCGGCCGCCCGCCGACCTGGCCGGCGATCGCCTCGAATCCGGCGAAGTACTCGCGGTAGGGCATGCCGAGGAACTGGTGGATCGCGATGTAGGCGCAGTCGCGGCCGTTCGCGGTGGACAGCCAGATGTCGTCGGCCGCGGCGACCCGCACCTCGACCGGGAAGGCCACCGGATCCCGCAGTGTCGGCACCAGCGCGCGCAGCTCGGCCAGCACGTCGAGCACCGATTCGCGCGGCACCGCGTACTCCGACTCGACGAACCGCACGCCGCGGTGAGTCACGAAAACCCGGTGCGAAAGGTCGCTGTACTCGCGCGGCGAGGACACCTGCGACGCGAACGAACCCAGCGGCCGCACCAGTTTCGGCACCGCGCGGCCGAGCCGGCAGAGTCCGCCGAACGCGACGTTCTCGGTGAGCTCGTAGTCCACGAACTGGCGCAGCCGGGACAACGGTTTCCGCTCGGCGTCCAGCGGCAGCCGGTTGTTGCGCTTCACCAACGCCTTGCTGCCGTAGGGGAACCAGTAGAACTCGAAGTGGTCGTTGTTCGCCGCGTTGTCGTCGAAGCCCTCCAGTACCTGTTCCAGCGGCTCCGGTCGCTCCTGCGCGGAGAGCACATAGGACGGTTCACATTGGAGGGTGACGGTGCTGATGACGCCCAGCGCGCCCAGTCCGACCCGGGCCGCGTGGAACAGCTCCGGCCGCTCGTCGGCGGCGCAGCGGACCATGGACCCGTCCGCCAGCACCAGTTCCAACGCGACGATCTGCGTCGAGATCCCGCCGAACCGCGCGCCGGTTCCGTGCGTGCCGGTGGAAATCGCCCCGGCGATGGTCTGTGCGTCGATGTCGCCGAGGTTGGTCATCGCCAGCCCGAGCGCGTCGAGCGCGGCGTTGAGGGTGTGCAGCGTGGTGCCGGACCGGACGGTGACCTGGCGGGTTGCGAGATCGGCGCGCTCGATGCCGGTCCATCCGGTCAGGTCGAGCGCGTCGCATTCGGCGGCGGCGATCGCGGTGAACGAGTGTCCGCTGCCCCAGGCCCGGACCCGGTTGTCCGCCTTGCTGACCCCGTGCACGACCTCGGCTATCTCGGCCGCACTGCGCGGCCGGTGCACCCGTTGCGGGGTGACCTTGGCCGTTCCGGCCCAGTTGCTCCACGTCATTGCGGCACCTGTTCGTCGCTGGAAGATTCCCACGATAGATGCCGGAACCGTAAGTGAATAGTATTCGCGTTTCAAGCGTTGTTGTCGTACCGTAAGTGGGTGACCACCACTGCGCACGGGTACGACCTCGCGACGAAGGACCTGGATCCGCCGCTCGCGATCGTCGACCTGGACGCCTTCGACGCCAACGCCGGCGATCTGCTCCGCCGGGCGGCCGGCAAGCCGATCCGGGTGGTCAGCAAGTCCGTGCGCTGCCGCGCGCTGCTGGAGCGAGCGCTCGCACGCGACGGCTTCGAAGGCTTGATGTGCTACTCGCTCGCGGAGGCCGTCTGGCACGCCGAGCTGGGCACCACCGACGACATCGTGGTCGCGTACCCGACCGCGGACCACCAGGCGCTGCGCCGGCTGGCTTCGAGCGATCGCGCACGCGCGGCGGTGACCATCATGGTCGATTCGGCTGAACACCTGGACCTGGTCGACGCCGCGCTGGGCTACGGGCATCCGGAGATCCGGGTGTGCCTGGAGCTGGACGCGTCGTGGCGGCCGCTGCCGGGCGTGCATGTCGGGACAAGGCGGTCGCCGGTGTTCAAGCCGGGACAAGCCGCCGAGACGGCACGCAAGATCGTCGCCCGGCCGGGCTTCGCGCTGGTCGGGATGATGGCGTACGAGGGGCAGATCGCAGGTCTCGGCGACGCGGCCGGGAAAGGCCTGCAGAACCGGATGATCCGGTGGATGCAGCGGCGATCCGCGGCGGAGCTGACCCGCCGCCGCGGGGCGGCGGTGCGCGCCGTGCGGGAAGTGGCGGACCTGGAGTTCGTCAACGGCGGCGGCACCGGGAGCATCGAAACGACCAGGGCGGAAGACGTCGTCACCGAAATCGCCGCGGGCTCGGGCCTGCTCGCCCCGACGTTGTTCGACGGGTATTCGCGCTTTCATCCCCGTCCGGCGGCGTTGTTCGCGTTGCCGGTGGTCCGCCGCCCGGCGAAGAATGTCGCGACGCTGTTCTCCGGGGGCTACGTCGCGTCCGGCCCCACCGGCCGCTCCCGCGAACCGTCGCCGTACCTGCCGGAGGGCTTGCAGCTGCTGGGTTTCGAAGGGGCCGGTGAGGTGCAGACGCCGGTGACCGGCGCGGCGGCCCGGACGCTGCGACTGGGCGACCGGGTGTGGCTGCGGCACGCGAAGGCGGGCGAACTGGCGGAACGGTTCCTGGCCTACCACCTCGTCCGCGGCAGCGAGGTGGAACGGACGGTCCCGACCTACCGCGGCGAGGGGCAGAACTTCGGCTGAGCGGTCTTTGGGTGATCCGTGAAGGTCCCGTTGAGGGAATCCGCTTGCCTCAACAGGCCCTTCACGGACTTGGCGTGGGCGAGTGCGCGAGGGCGACTGCTCAGTCGCCGAACTTGCTGGCCAGGTACCCCTTCACCACGTTCTTCGCCTCCGCCACGATGCGCTCGTCGCCGTTCGGGTCGCGGCGGAAGGCGAGCTTCAGCAGGGCGTCCGCGGCCTCGTTGGCGATCGCGATGGCGAACCGCAGTTCCTCGGCCGGGCGGTCGACGTGCCCGCGCAGGATCTCGACCAGGGAATCCGCGATGACCGAGTTGTTGTCGCGGTCGTCGGCGAGCAGGCGGACGTCGATGACGTCGCCGAAGTGGACCTTCGAAAAGCCCGGCACCTCGCGGTGCATCTGCAGGTAGATGTCCAGCACCGAGTCGACGATGTTCCACCAGTGTTCCGGGCTCAGTTCGGTGAGCCGCTCGTTCACCGCGGCGACGAAGCGTTCCAAGTTCCGCTGGGTCAGCGCCTGCACGACCGCGCGTTTGTCCGGGAAGAACTGATACAGCGACCCCACCGCGACGCCGGCCCGCTTGGCGATCAGCGTGGTGGTGACCGCGTCGTAGCCGAGCTCGTCGATGAGCACGGCGCTCGCGTCCAGCATCTGCTCCACGCGCCGGGCGCTGCGCTGCTGCACCGGCTTTCGCCGCAGCGGGGTGGGTTCAGCCTGGGTCTCGGCCACGTCGTTCCTCGGACTCTCTCGTGAATCGCTCATCTGATCTGGGACTTTAGCGCCCCGGAGGGCTTCCCTTGAGACGAGCGACGACCTAACATATGAGAACTTTTCACGTTCACCCGCACGGGTGGCCGGACCGTTTGGGGTGTTCAGCGTGGATCATCCGACCTTCCCGCCCGGCTTCCTCTGGGGTGTCTCGACCTCGGCGTTCCAGATCGAGGGCGCCGCGGCCGAAGGCGGCCGCGGACCGTCCATTTGGGACACGTTCACCGCGACCGAGGGCAAGATCGCGCGGGGCGAGGACGCCAAGGTAGCGGCCGACCACTACCACCGCTACTCCGAGGACATCGCACTGATGGCGGAACTCGGCGTCGGCGCCTACCGGATGTCGATCGCCTGGCCGCGGATCCAGCCGGACGGCACCGGCAAACCCAACGCGGCCGGTCTCGCCTTCTACGACCGGCTGATCGACGAGGTCTGCGCGGCGGGCATCGCGCCAGCCATCACGCTGTACCACTGGGACACGCCACAGGCGATCGAGGACGCCGGCGGCTGGCTGTCGCGCGACACCGCGCAGCGTTTCGCCGACTACGCCACGATCGTGGGGGAACACTTCGCCGATCGGGCGAAACTGTGGATTCCGCTCAACGAGCCGATGGTCATGTCGATCTACGGCTACGGCATCGGCGAGTACGCGCCCGGCCAGTTCCTCCTGCTCGACGCGCTCCCGACGGCACACCACCAGAACCTCGCGCACGGTCTCGCCGTCCAGGCGCTGCGCGCGGCCGGCGCCACCGGCATCGGCACCGCGAACAACCACTCGCCGATCTGGCCGGACCACGACACGCCGGCCGATCGCGAGGCCGCGGACTGGCTCGACGCGCTGCTCAACCGCACTTTCGCCGACCCGATGCTGCTCGGCAGCTATCCCGAGCAGGTACACCCGCACCTGCCGGAGAATTTCGCCGACGACCTGGGCACCATCGCCCAGCCGCTCGACTTCTACGGCGTCAACTACTACGAACCGCAGGGCGTCACCGCGCCCGGAGAGGGCAACCCGCTGCCGTTCGAACTCCGCCCGATCGAGGGCTATCCGATGACCACCAACGATTCGCCGATCGTCCCGCAGGCGCTGCGCGAGCTGCTGGTGTCCTTCCACGAGCGCTACCGCGAGCACCTGCCGCCGATCCAGATCACCGAGAACGGCTGCAGCTTCGCCGACGAGGTCGGTCCGGACAAGCAGGTGCACGACACCGAGCGGATCGATTTCCTGGCCAGTCACCTGGGCGCGCTGCGGGAAGCGATGGACGCCGGCGTCGACGTGCGCGGATACTTCGTCTGGTCGCTGCTGGACAACTTCGAATGGTCCAAGGGGTACGCGCCGCGGTTCGGGCTCGTGCACGTGGACTACGAAACCCAGCTCCGCACCCCGAAGGATTCCTTTGCCTGGTACCAGAAGCTGACCCGCCATGAGGGATAAGACCGCCGCGGTTCCGGAGATCTTCGCCGAGCCGGTGCTGCGCGTGCGCGCCGGCTGGATGACGCTGCTGTTCCTCGCCAACGTCGCGCTGTGGCTGGGGATCTACGCGCCGCTGCAGGTTTTGCTGCCGCAGCAGGCGGAGCTGCTCGACGCGGCGAACAAGGAGACGGTGTTCGGCGTCGTGACCGGGATCGGCGCGTTCGTCGCGCTGGTGGTGAACCCGGTGGTCGGCTTGCTGTCGGACCGCACGACGTCGCGATTCGGCCGTCGCCATCCGTGGACGGTCGCCGGTGCCGTGGTGGCCGCGGCCGGGCTGCTGGTGCTGGCCGAGGCCCCGAACGCGGTCGTGATGACGATCGGCTGGTGCCTGGTGCAGGCCGGGCTCAACGGAATGCTCGCGACGCTGATGTCCGGGATGGCCGACCGGGTCCCGGTTGTCCAGCGGGCCCAGGTCGGCGGCCTGATCGGCATCGCGCAGATGCTCGGCACCGTGCTCGGCGCGGTCGTGGTCGTGGTGCTGCTCGGCCTGGCCGGCCTGCCGCTCGGCTACGCGGCGTGCGCGGTGATCGTGCTCGCCGGCGCGGCGGCGTTCGTGCTGCGCACGCCGGACGCCCGGCTGCCGGTCGAGCTGCGGCCGAGCAGCCGGATCCGCGAGGTGCTGGCCGACCTGTGGGTTTCGCCGCGCCGGCACCCGGACTTCGGGTGGGCCTGGGCCTGCCACTTCATGATCAACCTCGGCAACGCGCTCGGCACCCTCTACCTGCTGTTCTTCCTCAAGGATTCGGTGCACTACGCCGATCCGGACACCGGTCTGCTGATCATGATGGGCCTCTACAGCGCGGCGCTGGTGGTGGGCGCGGTGCTGGCCGGGCATTTCTCCGACAAGTCCGGCAACCGCAAGCCCTACATTCTCGCCTCGTCGGCGGTGATGGCGGTGGCCGCGCTGCTGCTGGTGGCCTGGCAGACCTGGCCGGTCGCGCTGGTGGCGTCGCCGCTGCTGGGCGTCGGGTTCGGCACCTACATGGCGGTCGCGCTGGCGATGCTGACCCAGGTTCTGCCGGCCGCCCAGAACCGGGCGAAGGACCTCGGCGTGGTCAACATCGCGAACTCGCTGCCGCAGGTCATCACGCCGCTGCTGGCGACGCTGATCTTGCACGTGCTCGGCGGATATCCGGGGCTGTTCGCGGCGTCGGCGGTGGCGACGTTGCTGGCCGGGGTTTTGGTGACGCGGATCCGGTCGGTGGGTTAGCGCTTGCGTTTGAGCGCGCTCACAGGCTTAGCGTCTTCGGCATGGAGAAGGAAGACGCGCTGACCGAGGCGCTGCGCCTGGCGGTCGACCCGCCGGGCACGGTGTCGGTCGAGGCACTGCGGGAACTGGCCCGGGACGACGACGCGAACGAGTGGGACATCGCCACCACCTCGGAACATCTCGGGCTGAACCCGCACACGCTGCGGTACTACGAGCGGATCGGGCTGGTCGAGGTCGCCCGCGACAGCGCCGGGCACCGGGTTTACGACGCGGCGTCAGTGCGCCGTCTCGTGTTCCTGACGCGGATGCGCGTCTCGGGCATGCCGATCAGCGACCTGCGCCGCTACGTCGAGCTGATCGAGTCCGGCGCGGACACCGTGCCCGAACGGCGCGAAATGCTCCTGGAGCACCGCGACACCTTGCGTGCGCAGATCGCCCAGCTGCAGCTTTCCCTCGCCGCCACCGAGTACAAGATCGCCACTTACCAGGAAGGCCCTCTCCCGTGATCCAGTACGACATCGACAGCCCGGAAAACCTCGCCCGCCGCGAGCACGGGCTCGAGGTGCTGTCCCGCATCGACAGTCACCAGGGCGAAGCCGTCATCGATTCCCTCGCCGACATCAACCCCGCCCTCGGACACCACGTGGCCGCGTTCGCCTTCGGCGACATGTACGACCGGCCCGGCCTCGACTCGCGCAGCCGCCAGCTGGTCACCCTCGGCGTGCTGACCGCGCTCGGCGGCTGCGAACCGCAGCTGAAGGTGCACATCGGCGCGGCGCTGAACGTCGGGCTCAGCCGCGAGGAAATCACCGAAGCGCTCATGCACTCGGCGGTCTACGCGGGATTCCCGCGAGCGCTGAACGCCACCTTCGCCGCGCGCGAGGTGTTCGCCGACCGGGACGCGGAGGAAACCGTCTGACGTCCGCTTCCCGAGGTCACCAGCCGCGGTTCTTCCGCGCGTCCTCCGCCATCTTTGCGGACTTGGCTTTCGCCTCCGCGGCGGCGTCCTCGACGTCCTGTTTGCTGGGATCGCCGACCTCGTCCAGCTCCTTCTTCCGGTCGGGGTCTTTCCATTCCTTCGGGTCGTACTTGCCGTTTTCGAGGTCGTCCCAGTCCTTCTGGGTCGGCCCCTTGTCCTGCGCGTTCCGGTTGCCCCACTCGGTGCGCATGTCGTTGCCGTCGAGCGGCTTGTCCGGACGCTTCCAGTCCGGGTGCGAGTCCTTGTTGATGTCGACCGGGTTGCCCTGGTCGTCGAACCGATA
This sequence comes from Amycolatopsis benzoatilytica AK 16/65, assembly GCF_000383915.1. Taxonomy (NCBI): domain Bacteria; kingdom Bacillati; phylum Actinomycetota; class Actinomycetes; order Pseudonocardiales; family Pseudonocardiaceae; genus Amycolatopsis; species Amycolatopsis benzoatilytica. Next base: position 6,901,497 of record NZ_KB912942.1, on the reverse strand, counting down.
GGGGTTGCCGTCCGGGGCCTTGTTGTACTCGTCGATCGTGGGATGCCGCCCGGACGGCGCGGGCAGATTGTGGAAACGGTCGATGATGCCGTCCACGTCTTCCTGCGTGTAGTTCTTCGGGTTTTCCTTGAGGTCAGTGAATTCGTTGAAGGACTTGTGCCACTCCTTGAATTCTATTCCTTCTTTGTCGCCGCCGGGCCAGTCGAAGTCCGAGCTGTCGCCGATGTCGCGGGTGGCCCGGTTCATCTCCTTGGGATCGGTGATGCGGTCCGCCTGCTGGCCGACCGGGCGCCAGTTCTTGTCGAGGTCCGGGTGGTCCTTGTGCTTGTAACCGCCGCTCTTGTCCAGCGAGTCGCTCGGCCACTTCGGTTGCTCGGACGTGATCTGGTCGTTCTTGCCGACCTTGAGCTTGCCCGCGATCCCGTCCTCGATGTTGCCGATCCGGGTCGAGACGCCGCCGATCCCGGCGTTGGTGTGCTGCGGGCCGAGCGGCAGGTTCTTGGGCTGGTTGTGCAGCTTCGGCAGCTCTTCCTCGCCGTATTTCTTGGTCAGCGCGCTTTGCTTCTCGACCGGCTGTTCGTGCACCCAGTTCTTCAGGCCGTCCCGCATTTTCTGGAACGAGATGATGTGCCGCTGGGCGACGTCGCTTCCGGCCTTGTAGAACGGATCGTTTTTGTCGCCGGTCTGGTTCTTGCGCGCGTTCTTGGCGTCTGAGTTCCACGCCATCCGGTCCCAGACGTCGTCCTTCTTTTTCTTCGCGTTCGACTTGCCGTCGGAGCCGCTGGCGCCGTCGTCTTTGTCGTCGCGCTTGCGCTTGTTGCCGGCCTTGCCCTTGCCCTTGTCGGCTGCGGGGGAACTGCTGCTCCCGCCGCCGTTGTCGGAGTTGTGCTTGGCCGTGGAGTCCGCGTCCGGCTTGTCCGGGTCCTTGCCCTTGCCGCCGCATTTGAGGCCGAGCACGTCGGTGGCGGCGAACGGGTCGGGAACGTAGTTGCTCGGGTTCGGCCCGCCCTCCAGTCCCAGCGGGTCCTGGCTGAGGTAGCGCGCGGCGGCCGGGTCGTAGTAGCGGAACACGTTGTAGTGCAGGCCGGATTCGGCGTCCGCGTACTGACCGGGGAACTGCAGCGGGATCCCGCCGGGCTGGACCCGGCCCCACAGCGAACGGCGGGCGCTCCAGGCGAGTCCGCCGTCCTCGTCGATCAGTTCGGTCGGCGTCCCGATGGCGTCGGTGACCACTGACGCGAACCGGTCGCCGCCGGGGCCGCGTTCGAACTGGGTGACCGGTTCGTCGCTGCCCGGCCTGCGTTCCCAGGTGGTCGTCCGGCGCACTCCCGACGGATCGGTGTGCTCCTGTTCGATGAGCACGAAGCCGTCCCACCCGAACCGGGTCGATTCCGCGACGGAACCGTCGGCCAGGAGCCGCTCCTTGGCGATCCGGCGGCCGAGCGGGTCGTACCGGTAGCGCCACTGCGCGCCGTCCGGCGTGCGCAGGCCGGTGAGCAGTTCGCCGGTCCACGAGTACTCCCACACCCGCACGCCGCCCGGATGCACCTCGCGGTGCCGGATCCGGCGGCCGAGGGCGTCGTAGTCGGCGGACAGACCGGTGCTGCCCGACCAGGCGGTCAGTTCGCCGGCCGCGTTGTAGCGCAGCTCTTCCGTGCCCGCCGCGGAGGACACCGTGACCACGCGCCCGGCCGGGTCCCGCGTGTAGACGGTGTTCCCGGCAAGGCTGTCCTGCACCGCGGCGAGGCTGCCGTCCGCGTAGTACTCGAGACCGCGCCGCTGCACCGGGGATGTTCCACGGGAAACCTGCTGCGCGGTGACCAGCCCGCGCGGGCCGAACGCCTGCTGCAGGGTGCTGATCCCGTCGGTGTCGCGGGCGAGCACGCGGCCCTCGTCGTCCAGCCGGTAGCGCACGGTGTGTCCCGCGGTGGCCAGCGAAACCGGCCGGTCTTCCTCGTCGAACGTCCACACGCTCTCCGCGCCGGACGGCGTGCGGCGGCGGATGGTCTGACTCTCCTCGTCGTAGGCGAAGTGCACCTCGACGCCGTCGATCGCCTCGCGGACGACCCGGCCGTACAGGTCGCGGTCGAATTCCGCCACCGAGTCCGCGGACTCCGCTCGCACGACATTGCCGACCGGGTCGTAGGCGTAGCGCACGGTCCGGTGCGGGCTGCGGATCTCGACCCGGTTGCCCAGCAGGTCGTACTCGTTCTCGGTGACTGAACCGTCCGGCTCGGTCACGGCGACGGTCTGCCCGGCCGCGTCGTAGGCGTAGGTCCGGGTCCGGCCGTCGAAATCGGTCTGCGCGGCCAGCCTGCCGAGCGGGTCGTAGGTGTAGGTCCAGGTGCGGTTCAGCGGATCGGTCACCGACGTCAGCCGGAGCTCGGTGTCGTAGGTGTAGCTGGTGCGCGCGCCGGAGGGGTCCACGACCGCGGTGACCACGTCGAACGGCCCGTACTCGCGCTTGGTCGCCCGGCCGAGTTCGTCGACGTGCTCGATCTCGTTGCCCTCGCGGTCGTACCGCCACATCGCGCGCTCGCGGTGCACCCCGACGCGCGAGGCGGGTTTGCCGTCGACCGTCCAGCCCAGCTGCACGCGCCCGCCGCCGACCTCGGGCGCGGTGCGCGGACGGCCGAACTGGTCCAGCTCCTCGTCGGAGATCTCGGCTTCGCCCAGGAAGCCCGGCAGCTCAGGCACGGCGGGCCGGTCGTACCGGCGCTGCCAGGTCCGTCCGTTGCCGTGCACCGTGATCGACGCCAGTTCGACGCCATCGTGCTCAAGTTCGGCGAGACTGCCGTCGGGACGGGCGATGGTGAGCGGCGTGCCGTCCTCGTCGTAGGTGTATTCGGTGACCCGGCCGAGCGGGTCGACCCGGCGGAGCAGATTGCCGTAGCGGTCCCAATCGGAGCGCGTCACGTTGCCCAGCGGATCGGTCTCCCGGACCGGGCGTCCCTCCGCGTTGTACTCGTATTCCGAGACGTGGCCGAGGGAATCGGTGAACCGGGTGATGCGGGCCTCGGGGAGGAATTCGAACGCGCCGCTGTAGAAGCCCTGATCGCCCTCGGTGCGCACGCAGCGGCCTTCGGCGTCGTAGAGGTAGCGGTAGGCGACCCCGTTGCGGTCTTCCCAGCTCGTGACCCTGCCGCCGGGGTCGTAGGTGTAGCGCATCGCCGTGCCCGAGGAGTTGATGACCTCGGAGAGGTGACCGCGGTAGTCGTAGCGGTAGTTGCGCACGACGACGTCCGGAGCCGGCCCGTCGCCGATCATCCGCAGCTCGGTGACGCGGTGCCCGTCGGTGCGGAAGCCGACCTGGATCCCGCTGGAATGCGTGAGCAGCGCGGGCGCGCCGGAATCGTCGTAGGACAGTTCGGTCCGCGCGCCGTCGGCGTCCTCGATCGAGCGCAGCGGCAAAGCCTTGCCCTCGCCGGAAAACCGCATCGTCCGATCCGGGCGCACCTGGTCGATCGTGCAGCTGCCGTCGGCGTGCCTGGTCAGCGGCCAGCGCGCGCCTTCGGTCGGCAGGACCGGATCGTCCCCGGCGGGCATCGGGTAGTAGAGGATGATGCCTTCCGGACCGTAGTACCGGACGTACTCCTCGCCGAACTCCAGCCGTTGGTCCACCGTGGACGCCCAGTTCGAGCCGAACCAGCGCCCGGAGCGATACGACGACCGATGCGTCCGGCGCATCAGCAGCTCCGGCAGTTCGAGGTCGTAGTCCTCGACGAGCACCTCGCCGGTGGAAATGACGACCGGGTCGGTCAGGCAGGGCGGATCGGCGTCCCCCTCCTGCTTCGCGTTGGACGCCTCGGTCTTGTCCTTCGCCGGGTCGCTCCGCTCGTTACCGCCGCGTTCGTTCTTGTTCGCGCCGCCCCCGTCGCCCTGCGCCTCGTCCTTGGCGGGTTCGCGCGGAGGCGGCTCGTGGTTCCCGCCGCCTTTGTTTTCCGGCGGCGGTCCGTCGTGCGCACCAGAGGTATTGGTGGACTCGTCCTTGACGGGCGGCGGTTTCTCGCCGCTGCCACCGCCTTTTTCGTTCGGGGTGTCCTTCGCTCCGGAAGGCTTGGTGGAGTCGCCGCCGGGAGACTTGATCTCCTTCGGCGGGTGCGTGGCCTCCTTGCCGCCGCCCTTGATGCTCTTCATCGACTTGGCGACGTTCTCGAACAGGCCCTTCGTCTTGGTGAGGAGCTTGCCGAGTTCCTTGAGCGCCTTGGTGAGGTTCTTGACCAGTTCGGCGATCTGCTTGGCGGTTTTGGCCACCAGGTTGACCACCTGCGGCACCACCCAGGCCATCCCGATGCCGAGGGTGAACAGCACCTGCAGCGCCCACGAGATCAGGTGCGCCACGACCTGGGAGATGATGTCGCGCACGAGCATCCGCACCGCGCCGACGACCTCGCCCGCGGTCTTCACCCCGCTGCCCGCGCCCTCGCAGGCCTGAGCGGCGCCGTCGAGAGTCTTCGCGACTTCCTCGGCCTGCTTGCGGTAAGCGTCAGCGCTGCCGCCCTCCCAGGACTCGATGTCCTTTTTGACCTGTGCGGCCAGGTCCTGGGAGACGGAAGAGACCTCTTTGGCAACGTTCTTCCAGGTCTCGGAGTACGCGTGCACCTGGTCCGGGTCGCCGGCCAGTTTGTCCAGCGCTTCCTTGAGCGGGCCGACGTGTTCGATCAGCCAGCCGACACCGGCGGCGAGGATCGCGCCGAACGGGTCCATCACCGCGGCGAGCGCCTCCATGCCGACCCCGACCGCGCCCATCACGGTCGCCGCCCAGTCGCCGGACTCGATGCCGTCCTTCAGGCCCTTTCCGGCCTCGAGGATCGAGATGCCGGAGATCGCGGAGGTCGAGTCCTGCTTTTCGGCGATCAATGGATTCGACATACCGGCCCTTCTCGACGCTCACCACACATCACTTGGGCGCGCAGCCGAAATCGAACGCACAGACCCCCGCAGCAGGCTACCGACAGTTCCCTCGCGTTCGCCGTGGTGTTGCGCGGAATTACCGTGGCGATGCCCGCGCGTGCGGCCGCGCCGAGCACGGGTCAGCGGTAAGCGCGCAGAACCCGCCGCGGAACTCCGGAACTCGGAGTCGGCGGCGGGTCTGGGAAGTGGAACCGCGGGCCGGTGCCGGTCGGGGGAGGGGAGTGCAACGGCACCGGCCCGCGGAGTTCGAGGTCGTGATCGGCCGCAACAGCCGATCCGAGTGATCTTCAACCTAGCGTCCGATTACCGCGTCCGCTAGGTGTTCTGCCGGACATTTTTCGATTAATCGCGTTTACGTCGAGGGGTGGCCGAGGGCTGAGCCGTCGCGCTCGGGGGTACGGACGGGTCAGCCCTCGGCCGGGCGAGGGTGCCGGCGACCGGGCCCGGTGGGGTCTCCGGGCGGTCGCTCGCTCGCCAGTCGGGGGACGCCGGGGCGTCCCGGGGTGGATCAGGCGCTGACCGGACGCGCCTTCACCAGTGCGTGCCGGCCGGTGGACTCGGCGGGCGTTTCCGCCGCGGGTCGCCGGTTCTGGCCGGGCACCGCGGCGCGTCGCCGGGCCGGCCGATGGCCGGCCGCGGAAAGAGCCTGCGGGGCGAGCCCGCCGGCGACCAGGTGTTCGTGCGCGACCTGCCACACCGAGCACGGGGCCTTGCACCGGTGCCAGCGGGTCGAGCAGGTGGGGCAGTCGCCGCGTTCGTCGGGCTCGTGCGCCTGCAGCATCGCGCGCCAGCCCTCGGCGAGGCGGGGAAGTTCGGAGCGGGCGACCGAGACCAGCGACTGGGCGTCGGCTCGTTCCGCCAGGTCGGACAGCATGTCGAGGCGCTCCCATACGGCGTTGCGGAGTACCTGTCCGAGTACCTGATCCATGGAGAAACTCACCGTCACCTTTCCGCCATCGTGGCGGCTTCGTTGAGCGCGGCCCGGAGCTGGCCGAGCTGGCCGGACGTGAGACGGGCGGTTTCCCCGGGCGGGGAGACCACTACGACCTCGTTGTCCTCGACGAACACGGTCACGGCGCGTTCGCGGCTGATGAGGTCGCCGCACTGCACTCGCCACACGACCTGGCCGCCTTCGTAGTGCCGTACGCCCGCGGTGCGCGGGTCGGCGGCGGCCGAAGCGGCGACGGCGGAAGCGACGGACGGCATCGGGCGCGCCGTGGCGAGCCCTGGTGCGGCCGGCCGGGCGGACCGCACCGCGGTCCCGGCTTGTCCTCCACCGAGCGATTCCACGAACTCCACTGGCCCTCCACGCTTTCTCGTCCCGGGCGGGTGCACCTTGCGGGTTGCACGTTCACCGGCAGATCTGTGTTGTCGGGTTCATCGCTCTCCGTGATCGCTGCGGGTGTGCGGGCGGTGACGGAGATCTGACAACTACAGTGAAGTGAAACCGGGTGCGAGAGAAGGTCGAAACCGCGTCATAGCGGTGACCGGGCAGCGTTCCACGGTAAGCGGTCAGCGGAGTTCGGCCCAGCCGATCAACCCCGCCGTTCGCACGTTTCACAAGGTTCTCGCGTGTGCTTAGGGTGCTGATCAGACGCCCAGGAGACGGTGAGGGGGCGCAATGGACGCCAGTGCTGGCAGTGGTTCCGGGGCCGCTAACGCGGATTCCCGGTCAGGCAGTCCGGTTCCGGCCGATGCCTGGGAACAGCCCGACATGCGGGAGGCGCTCGCCGCCCGCGAGGTCAGCGCCGTGTACCGGCTGTTGCGCAAACACGGGGTATCGCAGCGCCAGATCGCCGCGATGACCGGCCAGTCGCAGTCCGAGGTGTCGGAGATCCTCAAGGGTCGCCAGGTCATGGCCTACGACGTGCTCACGAGAATCGCCGACGGCCTGGGTGTCCCACGGGGATACATGGGTCTCGCCTATGACGAGACCACGGCGATACGGGTCGTCGGCGCGTCCGACGGCCGGCAGGCTGAGGAGGACGAGTCCGTGAAGCGACGGAGGTTCCTCGCGCACGCCGCCCAGGTCACCATGGGTGCGGCGGTGTTCGGGCCGGAATCCGGCACGTGGTCGGAGGCGCCCGCGCGCACCCCGGCCCCCGGGCGCATCGGGACTACTGACGTGCGGCAGGTCGAGGCGGCGACCAGAGCGTTGCGCGCGCTGGACTACCAGTACGGCGGCGGTTTCTGCCGCGACGCGGTGGTCGCGCAGCTGTCCTGGGGACAGCAGATGCTCGAGTCGAGCGCGGCCGAGCAGGTGAAGCAGCGGCTGTTCGTCGCGATCGCCGACCTGCACAGCCTGGCCGGCTGGACCTCGTTCGACACCGGGTTGATGGACTCCGCCCGCGGCCACTTCGCGCAGGCGCTGGACCTGGCCAAACAGGGCAACGACCATCACTTGGTGGCCAACGTGCTGTACCGGATGGGGCGCGTCTACCTGCACCAGGACGCCGCGAACGACGCGCTGAAGCTGTTCCAGCTCGGGCAGATCGCCGCCCAGGAATCGGGCTCCGAGCTGGCGGTGGCGGTGTTGTGCGCCAACGAGGCGTGGGCCTACGCGATGATGGGCAACGAGGAGCAGTCGGTGAAGCTGCTCGGCCGGTGCAAGGACGAATTCGCCCGGGCTGACCTGACCCAGGCGGAATCGTGGGTCAAGTTCTTCAACGAGACCGATGTGTACGCGATGACCGGCACCGTGCACACCGTGCTGGCGATGAAGAACGCCGAGCACACGAAGTACGCGATCCCGGCGTTGACCCGGGCGGTCGAGACGTATACCGACGACATGGCGCGCAGCAAGGCGTTCATGCTGAGCGCGCTCGCCACGAATCACCTGCTCGAGGGCGATATCGACCACGGCGTGAAGGTCGGCGGCAAGGCTATCGACTGCGCGGAGAGCATCAAGTCCGCGCGGGTCAAGGACCGGATGCGGCCGCTGCTGGCGGAGGCGGAACGGCGACGCAACAACGCCGACGCCCGCGACCTCGCCGACCGGCTCAAGAGCTTCTACGCGGCCTGACCTGCTGGTGCCCGAGGGCCGGTTCACCCCGGCAAAGCTGCGCCGGGTGCTGGCTGGCACCTGCGCGCGGCTGGGCCTGGACCCGGCCGGTGCCCGGCTGCTGCGGTTCACGAACAACGCGGTCTTCACGCTGGGCAGCGCTCCCGTCGTCGTGCGGATCGTCGGATCGACGAAGCTGCGCCATCGCGTTGGCACCGTGGTGCGGGTCGCCGAGCATTTCGCCCGCAATGAGGTACCCGCCGTTCGTCTGCTGGCTGGCCTTGACCAGCCGCTTGAAGTGCAGGGATACCTGGTGACGGTGTGGGACCGGGTGCCGCTGACCGGCCCGCCGCCGACGCCCGCTGATCTCGCCGGCCTGCTGCGCCGGGTGCACGAGCTGCCGCCGCCGGACGGTTTGGCGGAGTGGGAGCCGCTCGTCACGGTACGGGCGCGGGTGGCCGACGCGGAGGATCTGTCCTCGGACGACCAGCGGTTCCTGATCGACCGCTGTGCCGAGATCCAGGACCGGCTGGACACCTTGGAGTTCCCGCTGGCCAGGGGTTTCGTGCACGGTGACGCGCACCCGGGCAACGTCCTGCCCGGCCCGGACGGGCCAGTGCTGTGCGATTTCGACTCGTCGTGCGTCGGCCCGCCGGAGTGGGACCTGACGCCACTCGCCGTCGGCCGCGAACGATTCGGCGACCCGCCCTCGCGCTATACGGAATTCGCCGCCGCGTACGGGTTCGACGTGACCCGGTGGCCGGGGTTCGCGGTGCTCAGAGCGGTGCGGGAGTTGAAGCTGACGACCAGCGTGCTGCCGATTTTGCGCAGTCACCCGCCGGTGCGGGCGGAGCTGCGCCGTCGGCTGGCGGACCTGCGGGCGGGCCGGACCGGGACGGCGTGGACCCGCTACCGCTGAGCCCCTGCTAACCGGTGCAGGCGGTGCGCTGCGAGTCCGGGAAGGGAACATTCACTGACTCTGAGTCCCTCAAGGTTCCCTTCACCGCCCTCCGCGGAGCGCGGTTCTGCACGTGCATTCGCAGACTGCAGACGACCGTTCGCCGCTTCCCCGCCGATGGCTCACCAGGTATCGAAACGCGACACGAATTCGGCTGGGCAGGTCGCCCCGATCGGCGCAATGCTAGTCCCATTGTGCAATTTGCAGCTACCCGCCGTCACTTGCCTGGTCAGGACACCGCAACCGGCGCACGAGTGAGCACTACGGCGAATCCGAAAGCCAGTCCCATAACGGTCAATTCCAGCGTCGCCCACGAAGCGAGCGCGGTTCGCTGATGGCGCACGATCCGCGGCATGAGCCGCCAGCGGAGGTTGGCGGCCAGCAGGGCGATCGTGCCGGTGCACAGCACCTTCAGCACCATCAGTTGGCCGTACGGCGTCGTGAACACTCCGGCCCAGAAGCCGATCGTCGGGTTGGCCCAGATCTCCACCACGCCGTTGAACAGGCCGGTCACCGCGGACAGCACCAAGCACAGCGTCGCCAATTTCGAAAACCGCGGCAGCGCGTGCGCCAGCAGCGTCCGGTTCGCGGCGAGCAGCACGATCATCGCGCCCAGGCCGCCGCACCAGGCGACCGCGCTCATCACGTGCAGTTCCATCGAGATCATCGTGTAGTCGTGATACGCCCAGTTCGAGGCGTGGCCGGTGACCGGCAGCGGCAGCAGCGCGAACAGTCCCAGGCCCACCCGCACTTCGGCGGGCACCTTCTCGCCCTTGCGCAGCGCCGCGAAGCCGAGCGCGGCGTGCAGCAGTGCCAGCACCGCGACGATCACCAGCGCCTTGCCCGCGCCGACGTTCGCGATGTACGAGCCGATGTCGCCGGCGGTCAGCATCGGCTTGCCCGGCTTGTATTCGGCGGTCTGCAGGATCAGCGCGACCACCGCGGTGGTGGCCCAGATCAGCGCGGCGGCGACCGCGGCGGGGCGGGCCCGGCGCAGCACCGGTTCGGTGAGTTTCGGCCGGTCATAGCCGACCAGCACGGAGAGCAGCGCCAAGCCGATCGTCGCGACCGCCGCCAGATCCAGCAGCACGCGCACGATCGGGATGGCCGCCGAGACCACCTCGCTGGGTTCCACCACGCCCGGGATGGGCGAGGACGCGGTGAGCGCGATGCCGATCAGCGCGCCCAGCAATCCCGCGACGACCACGCAGGCGAGCGTGGCCCAGCGGACCGACGAGGTGGTCTCGGCTCTGGTCACTGGTCCGACTTCTCCGATCCGGGTTCGCGACCGGTGCGCAACGCGACGGTCAGGCCGATCGCCAGCAGCACGACCGCACCGGCGATCCACACCCAGATCGGCACGCCGGTCGACGACGAAGCCGACGCGGCGGGCGCGGAAGCCGGTGCCCCGGCTGCCTTGGCCGCGTCGCCCTTCGCCGGGGTGCCGGTGCCCGCGGTCGTCAGGGTGAACGGGATCTCGCCGGACACCGGGTGCCCGTCCGCGGACAGGACGCGGTAGCCGATCGTGTACTTGCCCGCCGGGCCGAGCGGCCGCAGCGGCGCGCTGAGCACGTTGTTCTCGACGGTCACCGGGCCTTCCGCCCACTGGCTGCCGTCCGGGCCGGTCACCGCGATCTGGTTGACGTCGGCGTTCTGCACGTACTGGTCGAACGTCAGGGTGACCTTCTCCGGGCCTTTCGCGACGGACGCGCCGTTGCCCGGGTCGGAGCTGATCAGCACGTTGTGCGCCAGCGCCGGGGTGGCCGTGCCGAGCAGGGCCACCCCGGTGATCGCCAGCGCGAAGAGCGCTTTACGCATTTACTTGCTTCCTTCGGTTTTGCCTGCCGGGCGGCGGGAACGCAGCACCGCGCCCGCGCCGATGCCGAGTCCGAGCGCGCCGACCACGAGGCCGGCCCCGCCGAGCCACCGGGCGGTGTCGTCCTGCCCGGCGGCCGCTTCGGTGCTTTGCTCCGCCGATGTGGTCTGCGCGTGCCCGCCGTGCTCGGACGACTCGGCGGCGGCCAGCTTCACGGTCGGGGCCGGGTGCTCCGGCTCCTCGCCGCTGGGCGGAGTGGGCTGGTTCCAGTTCACCACTTTGCCACCCTCGTACGTCTGGACGGCCGGGAACTGCAGCTGGTCGACGTTCGACGGCAGCGCGCCGCCGCTGATCTCGAACTCCTGGAACTCGTTGGTGCCGATCTTGGTGCCCGGCTGCGCGGTCCAGACGACCTTCGAGACCGCTTCGGTGATCTTCGTGCCGGACGAGGTGGTCAGCGGCTGCGCGAGCTTCGACTTGCTGACCTCGGCGGTCCAGCCGGGGATCGGCTTGGTGCGGAGGCTGCCGATGCCGTACTCCGGGTTCACGTCGATCTCGACCTTGACGGTGCCGAGCTTCGGGTCCTCGTTGGGGACGCGGAAGAAGATCGTGCCGTAACCGCCCTTGGCCGGCTGGTCGCCGTAGACGTTGGCGGAGACGTGCGCGGACGCGATGCCGGCGCCGAGCAGGCCGGTGGCGGCGGCGGTGGCGGCGAGGACTCCGGCGCGCCGGAAGACATGGTGGGACACAACTGCTCCTGAACAGGGGTGAGCCGGCGGAAGACATCGACCGCCGGAAAAGAGGAAAAGGGGTGCAGAGGGTTCAGGAACAGGCAGGCGGGCCGCGGCGTCCGCGTACCCGGCGAAGCTCGAGCTGGGTCAGCGGCACCGCGCTGTCCGGTCGACGGCGCGCGACGAGCGGCGCGCCGACCGGCACCGGCACCGCCGGGACCAGCAGCGGGAGGATCATCCGGAGCACGCGCAGCACCGCGAGCAGCATCGCGTCCGCGCGGGCCAGCACGAGCGCGGTGAGCACGGTCGCGACAGCGTGCGCCGCGGTCATCGCCCAGCCGTTCGGCGCGGTGGCCGCGCCGGACGGGTGGTGGCCGGCGAGAGTGGTCAGCACCAGGTGCATCACCAGCTGTCCGGCGCCGAGGACGGCGACGGTGCCGAGCCGGCCACGGGCCCGGCCGGCGAGCGCGGTGGCCGTCCAGCCGAGCAGGCCGGTGAGCAGGAGGGTGAGCGCCGGATCCGGCAGTCCGCCGTCGGCGGCCGCGTGCGCGGTCACCGCGAGTGAGGCCGAACTCAGCGCGAGCAGCCCGCCGCGCACTGCGGCAAGTGCGCCGCGGTGCCTGGCCGGAGTGCTCATTGGGGCAGCTTAACGGCACTCCGCTGGGTGACCGAAGCCTCTCGGATGGTGAATATCCGAGGTAAACGCACAGGTGAGCGCGTCTCGATCCGATAAAGACCGCCCGGTCGGGCGGCTCGCGTCGGTTGCCGGGCACCGGCCGATGCGAAACGGTGGGTAATCACAACCGAGAAGCGGAGGTTTCGACCGCAGTCGTTCCGGGTAGTCACCCTGCCGATTGATGGACTACTCCGAACGAGTGACGTCCGGGGCTCCAAGCTGGCGGGAGAACGAATACGGATGAACCTCTTCGAGTACATCTCGGACCGGTGGGGAAGGCTGCTGCTCCAGGCGTGGCTGCACACCAGCATGGTGGTGCAGTGCACCATCCTCGCCGCGATCCTCGGCGTGCTGATCGGTGTCGCCGTCTACCGCAGTCCCATCGGATCCGCTGTCGCCACCGCACTGGCCAGCACGATCCTGACCGTTCCGTCGTTCGCTCTGCTGGGTCTGCTGATCCCGCTGTCCGGCCTCGGATCGACCACCGCGGTGATCGCGCTGGTGCTGTACGGGCTGCTGCCGATCGTCCGCGACACCATCGTCGGGCTCGCCGCGGTCGACCCGGCGGTCACCGACGCCGCTCGCGGCATCGGGATGAGCCGGCTGTCCGTGCTCACCCGGGTGGAGCTGAGGCTGGCCTGGCCGGCGATCCTCACCGGAATGCGGGTCGCCACCCAGATGCTGATGGGCATCGCGGTGATCGCGGCCTACGCCAAGGGCCCCGGGCTCGGCGCGGAAGTCTTCTCCGGCCTGACCAACGCGGGCAGCACCAACTCCCTCAACCAGGCCCTCACCGGCACCGTCGGCGTGGTCATCCTCGCGCTGGTGCTCGACGGCATCTATGTCCTGATCAAGCGTTTCACCATTTCTAGGGGTGTCCGTGGCTGAGCACACTGCGACCGAAGAAACCGTCTCCGGCGTCGAGATCGAGCTCGACCACGTCACCAAGCGCTACTCCGGCACCCGCGTCCCGGCCGTCGACGACTTCTCGATGGTCGTGCCGGCCGGCAAGATCGTGGTCTTCGTCGGCCCGTCCGGCTGCGGCAAGACCACCACGATGCGGATGATCAACCGGCTGATCGAGCCGACGTCCGGCCGGATCACCATCGGCGGCCAGGACGCGCTGAAGCTGGACGTGGACACCCTGCGCCGCCAGATCGGCTACGCGATCCAGCAGGCCGGGCTGTTCCCGCACTTCACCGTGGCGCAGAACATCGCCGTGGTGCCGGGGCTGCTCGGCTGGGACAAGAAGAAGATCACCGCGCGGGTCGAAGAGATGATGGACCTGGTCGGGCTCGACCCGGTCGATTTCCGCGACCGCTACCCGCGCCAGCTGTCCGGCGGGCAGCAGCAGCGGGTCGGCGTGGCCCGCGCGCTCGCCGCCGACCCGCCGGTGCTGCTGATGGACGAGCCGTTCGGCGCGGTCGACCCGATCACCCGCGGCAACCTGCAGGACGAGCTGCTGCGGCTGCAGACCGAGCTGAAGAAGACCATCGTCTTCGTCACGCACGACTTCGACGAGGCGGTCAAGCTCGGCGACCGGATCGCGGTGCTCGGCAACCAGTCGAAGATCCTGCAGTACGACACTCCGGAGTCGATCCTGGCGAACCCGGCCGACGACACCGTCGCCGGTTTCGTGGGCGCCGGCGCTTCGCTCAAGCAGCTGACGCTGCTGCGGGTCCGCGACGTCGAACTGGAGCAGGACGCGCTCACCACCACGATCGACGAATCGCCGGCTGACCTGCGGGAGAAGCTCAGCAGGTCGCGCAAGCCGTTCGCGCTGGTGCTCGACCAGCGGCGGCGGCCGATCCGCTGGGTGCACGTGCGCGAGCTGACCAACGCGACTTCGCTCAGCGCGGTCGGCAAGCCGCTGCGCGACATCGTGAGCCTCCAGTCGACGCTGCAGGACGCACTCGAAGCGATGCTCGCCGAAGGCGGTTCGGTGCCGGTCACCGGAGCGCGCGGCGAGTACGCGGGCACCATCAAGCTGGACACGGTCATCGCGACCATCCAGCAGCTGCGCGACGACCACGCGGACGACCACGTCGAAGCCAGCGGGGTGGAGTCGGCATGACGGCCACTGTCGATACCGGATTCAGCACTGAATCGGGCTCGCGAACAGCGGAACGCGTCCGGTTGTTCGCCCAGCCCGCCGTGGTGGCGCTGATCGTCGCCGGCACGCTCATCTGGGTGTTCGCCAGCGGGCTGACCGCGACCGAGAAAGAAACCCTCAACGCGTCGTCGCTGCTCACCGCGCTGCGCGACCACGTGGCGATGACCGTGGTGGTCACCGCGATCGTGGTGCTGGTCGCGGTGCCGCTCGGGGTGATGGTGACCCGGCCGTGGGCGCGCTGGCTCGCGCCGGTCTTCCTGGCGATCGCGAACATCGGCCAGGCCGCGCCCGCGCTGGGCGTGCTGGTGCTGTGGTTCATCTTCACCGGCGCGACCGGCGGGCTCTGGGTCGCGTCGCTGCCGCTGGCCTTCTACTCGCTGCTGCCGGTGCTGCGCAACACGATGGTCGGCCTCCAGCAGGTGGACCCGGCGTTGATCGACGCCGGCCGCGGGATCGGGATGTCCGCGTCGAAGGTGCTGTGGCGGGTCGAGTTCCCGCTCGCCGTGCCGCTGATCCTGGCCGGCCTGCGCACCTCGCTGGTGCTGGCGGTGGGCACCGCGACGTTCGGCATGTTCGTCAACGCGGGCGGATTCGGCCTGCTCATCGACACCGGCTACAAGCTCAACCTGACCAAGGTGCTGATCACCGGTTCGGTGCTGGCCGTCGCGCTGGCGCTGCTGGTGGACTGGCTGGGCGCGGTCGCCGAGCAGTACTTCGGACCGAAGGGACTGCGCTGATGAAGCTGTGGAAGAAGGCGGGTGCGCTGTTCGGCGCGGCGCTGCTCGCCGGGTCGCTCTCGGCGTGCGGGCTGGACGTGAACACCTCGATCCCGTTCAAGATCGAGCCCGGTTCGATCCGGCCGATCGCATCGCTGAACGGGCTGCGCGTGGTGGTCGGGTCGAAGGACTTCACCGAGAACATCATCCTGGGCTACATGGCCGAAATGGCGTTGAGCGCGGCCGGCGCGGACGTCATCGACCTGACCGACATCAAGGGGTCGAACTCGTCGCGGCAGGCGCTGCTCAACGGGCAGACCGACGTGACCTGGGAATACACCGGCACCGGCTGGATCAACTACCAGGGCAACGAGCTGCCGGTGCCGGGCGGGGAGCGGGCGCAGTACGACGCCACCGCGAAGGCGGACGCGGAGAAGTTCGGCGTCACCTGGCTGAACTATTCGCCGCTCAACGACCAGTACGCGTTCGCCACCACCGAGGCGTACGCGCAGAAGAACAACCTCAAAAGCAACTCCGACCTGGCGAAGTTCCTGGCGGCGCATCCGGACCAGAACCGGTTCTGCCTGGAAACCGAGTTCACCAGCCGGCAGGACGGGTTCCCGGCGGCGGTGAAGGCGTACGGGTTCAAGAACCCGAAGATCGAGAACTTCGGCATCGGCACCATCTATTCGGCGGTGGCGAACGGCACCTGCCCGGTCGGCGAGGTGTTCACCACCGACGGCCGGATCTCCGGGCTGAACCTGCGCGTGCTGGAGGACGACAAGAAGGCGTTCCCGCAGTACAACGCGGCGGCGACGCTGCGCACGGCGTTCCTGAACGAGCACCCGGAGATCCGCGGCCCGCTGGAGAAGGTGGCCGCGGCGATCGACAACAAGCAGATGGTCGAGCTGTGCAAGCAGGTTGACGTGGACGGCAAGGACGCCGGCACCGTCGCGCACGACTGGATGCTGCGGAAGGGCTTCATCAAGTAGTCGGCCCGGATGCCGTGAAGGGGCCCTTGAGGGACTTCAAGTCCCTCAAGGGCCCCTTCACGGCATCCGGCGGGTCGTGAGCGGAACCCTTTCGCCGACTGTGACGGGTCAGATGCCCAGGCGGTGCAGCAGCTGGTCTTCCAGCCGCTCCAGCTCGCCGGTCACCGCGCGATGCGCGGCCTTGCGCCGGGCGGCCGGCATGCGCTCGGCGGCGCGCACCGTCGCCGACAGCTGCTCCAGGGTCGACTGGGTTTCGGCCGCGAACTTCTGGTCCGCGTCGGTCGCCTTGGCCGACTTTTTCAGCTCGCCCAGCCCTTGCACCAGCCCCGCGATCCGGGCGTGCAGCGCCGCGCCGCGACCGGTGTACTCGCCGAGCTGGTCGACCGCGACGCCGAGCTTGCGTGCCTGGTAGCGGTCGTATGCCTCCCGCGCGGCACCGGCCGCGCGGATCGCGTACGGCGCGACCACCGGCAGCACCGCGGGCCCGATTATCTTGGCCACCGCGATCGCGTTCTTCGCCTTCTTCGGGGTGATCCGGGCTTCACCCTCGTCCTGCTTGGCCTTGTCCTGCTTGGCCTTGCGCGCCATGGCCGTTACCTCCCACGCCTTCTGCCGAAGAACTTACTGGTCCCCGACGTGGCGGGCATGTCGGCTCGCGCGGGGAATGTCGTACCTAGGATCTATTGTGATCGCTATGGGAGATGAGGTGCTGCTCGACGCGGGAGCAATGAGCCGTTGCCGCCGCCGGGTACACCTGGAACACGATCCGGCGATGCGCGACGTGCCGTTGCCGCCGCCGGATCCGACCGCGCAGCAGCGGATCGACGACGCGACCGCGCACCGCGAGGAGATCCTCCGGCAGCTGGTCGAGGCATCCGGCGACGAGGCGGCCTGGGCGCGGGTGCCGCGGACCGGTCCGGCCGCGGAGCGGGTGCGGCTCACCGAGGAGGCGTTCGAGGCCGGGGCGCGCTACATCTGGGGCGCCCTGCTGTCGGCTGACCTGGCCGGCCATCGCCGCGGCGGGATCGATCTGCTGGTCCGGGTCGGCGAGGGGTACGTGCCGGTGCTGGTCGTCCGGCACCGGATCACCGACCGCGGCCAGGGTGCGCCCACCACGGCGATGACCGACCTCGACCCGGCACACCGCGCGCCGGACGAGGCCCGGAAGGTCCGTTCGCAGCCCCGTGACCAGATGCGGCTGGCGCACACGCTGCGGATGCTGCAGACCCGGGGAAAGGCGGTCGGCGGGCGCGCGGTCGGCGGCGTCATCGGCCTGGACGCCGACGTGGTGGTCTGGCACGACCTCACGGCGGGCACCTGGCCGGGCGGGCGCAGCGCCTTGGAGGAGTACGACGCGCGGTTCGCGGACCGTCTCGCGGTCGCGACCGCGGCGGCGACCGGCGCTGAAGCGCTGGCCGAGCCGTCGCGCGTGCTGGAGTGCCGGCAGTGCCCGTTCTGGCCGACGTGCGAGGTCGCGCTCACCGAGTCGCGCGATGTGAGCCTGGTGGTCCGCGGCGAGGACGCCGGCGAGCTGCGCCGCGTCGGGGTGTCCACTGTGGACAAGCTGGCCGCGCTGGACCCGGCCGCTGAGCCGCCCGCGACCAACTGGACCGGAGGACCGTTCTCGGACTCGATCATGCTCGCCCGGGCGTGGCTGGCCGACCTGACGGTGGTCCGGCGAACCCCGCGGGTGGAGGTGCCGCGAGCCGACGTCGAGATCGATGTCGACATGGAGAGCTTCGGGGACTCCGGGGCGTATCTGTGGGGAACGCTCTTGTCCGGCGCCGACGTCGGGGTGGAGCCGGGGTACCGGGCGTTCGCGACCTGGGATCCGCTGCCGACGGAGGACGAGGCGCGGTCGTTCGCGGAGTTTTGGTCCTGGTTCATGGAAGTCCGGGCGCGGACGCTGGCGGCCGGACTGACGTTCCGCGCCTACTGCTACAACGCGCTGGCGGAGAACCGGTGGCTGTTCGGTTCGGTGGAGCGGTTCGGGGCGCATCCCGGAGTGCCGGAGCGCGCCGCGGTTTCGTCCTTTGTGGACTCTGACGAGTGGGTCGACCTGTTCCGGAGCGTGACCGAGCAGTTTCTGTGCTCCCGGGGCAAGGGGCTGAAGGTGATCGCGCCGGTGGCCGGGTTCTCGTGGCGGGATCCGGAGGCCGGCGGCGAGGCGTCGATGCGGTGGTACCGGGACGCGGTGGGGATGGACGGCGGGGTGCCGGACGCAGAGCAGCGGGAGAGGCTGCTGCGCTACAACGAGGACGACGTGCTGGCCACCCGGGCCCTGCGCGAGTGGATGAGTTCCGGGGCGCAGGACGAGGTCCCGTACATGCTGGACCTTTGAGCTGGCGGCGGAGCGACGCTCGCGGCCGCACAGACACCCGCCCGAAGTCGGGCAACCGATCGCCATGCGTCGCGTGAGTGACGGTGTCGAGGGGGTACTCGCTGCGTCGCGGGGCTGCCGGGATTGTTGCGCGGGGTTGCGGCGCTGCCGGGATTGCTGCGCTGTGTCGCGGGGCTGCCGGGATTGCTGCGCTGTGCTGCGGAGCTGTCGGCAGCGGTGCGCCGCATCGCCTTGAACTCGACCGCACCGCACCGAAGTCGCGCCCTTCTCCGCTGGAACACGCATCTCTGCCCTCCTCTTTCGCCTCGGCCTGCTCCGGCATCACCTCGCTCTTCGGTTTCCGTCAGCTTTCCGTCATTGCGCTGCCCGATCGCCCATGCCTATACTCGTCTGCGAGTACTCGCAAACGAGGAGTCCGGATGAAACGCCGCAAGGTCGCCAGCATGCTGGGCCTCGCTGTGCTGACCACGCTCTACGAGCGCCCCATGCACCCCTACGAAGCCGCCTCCGTCATGCGCTCGAGAGGCAAAGAAGGCGACTTCAAGATCAAGTGGGGCTCGCTCTACACGGTCGTCGCGAACCTCGAGAAGCACGGCTTCATCGAGGCGGTCGAGAACGTGCGGGACGGGAGCCGGCCGGAGCGGACGGTTTACCGGATCACCGATTCCGGGCGGGCTGAGGTGCGGGACTGGGTGGCTGAGCTGCTCGGGGTTCCGGACGCGGAGCCGAACCGGTTTCACATGGGGCTCTCGGTGATGGCCGTGCTCGGGCCGGACGGGGTGCACCAGCGGCTCGGCGCTCGGCTGGACACGCTGGTGCGGCTGATCGAGGAGCGGGTCGCGGCGCTGGCGGAAATGCGTGGCGAGGTGCCCCGGCTGATGCTGGTCGAGAGCGAGTACGAGCTGGCGATGTGGCGAGCGGAAGCGGACTGGGTCCGTGCGCTGCGCGAAGACCTGGGCTCCGGCGCGATGCCGGGGCTCGAGGAATGGCGGCACTTCGCCGAGACCGGGGAAGTGCCGGGCATCTCCGCCTTCGTGGAACCCGAAGGCGGGTAACCATCACAGAACCGGCCCCGGCGGCAGTGCTGGCACACCGCCGCCGGGACCGGGGAACCGTCGAACTGGATCTTGGGGACCCGGTCCGCTGGCTGCAACCGACAGGATACGGGCATCCCCCGGGAACCGGTTCGACCTGACCACAGGGAGAACCGATGAGCGACGTCAAACGGCACCGGACCAAGCTGATGCCGGAAATGGAAGGGCCGATCGCCCGGGCCTACGCACGCGGCCGGGGCACCGGACCGCAGCTCGCGCAGTACCGGGAGGCGGCGGAGGCGCTGGTCGAGCAGTTTCCGGCCGATGCCGCGGTGCTGGAGGTGGCACCCGGGCCGGGGTATTTCTCGGTCGAGCTGGCCCGCACTGGCCGGTGCACGGTCACCGGGCTGGACGTCAGCCGGACCTTCGTCCAGCTGGCCCGCGAGTACGCCCGGGAGCAGGGTGTATCGGTCGATTTCCGGCGCGGAGACGTGGCGGCGATGCCGTTCGCGCCCGAATCTTTCGACTACCTCGTCTGCCAGGCTGCCTTCAAGAACTTCGCGGACCCAGTGGACGCGCTCAATGAGATGCACCGGGTGCTGCGTCCAGGCGGCACGGCCCTCGTGCAGGACCTCAACAAGAACACCACGGACGCTCAGCTCGATGAGGAAGTCGCGCGGATGAACCTCGGTCCGGTAGCCGCGTTCACCACCGTCCGCACGCTTCGCGGGCTGCGGCGACGGGCGTACACGCCGGAGCAGTTCGCGGCGACCGTCGCGGAGAGCGCGTTCGGCGCCTGCGAGATTTCCCCGGACGGGATCGGGCTCGATGCCCGGATGCGCAAGGCGTGAACCGAACCGGGTGGCGGCCGCACCGGCCGCCACCCGGGTTCCGGTGAGTCAGCGCGGGGCCATCCGCAGCGAGCCGTCCATCCGGATGACCTCGCCGTTGAGGTAGTCGTGGTCGATCATCGACAGGGCGAGCTGCGCGTACTCGTCCGGCCGGGCAAGGCGCTTCGGGAACGGCACGCCGGCGGCCAGGCCAGCCCGGAATTCGTCGCTTACGGTGGCGAGCATCGGAGTGTCCACGATGCCCGGCGCGATGGTCAGCACCCGGATGCCGTGCGAGGCCAGGTCGCGCGCGGCGGGCAGGGTCAGGCCGACCACGCCGCCCTTGGACGACGCGTAGGCCACCTGGCCGATCTGGCCGTCGAAGGCGGCGACGGACGCGGTGTTGATGATCACGCCGCGGGCGTCGTCAGCCAGCGGTTCGGTCTTCGCGATCGCTTCGGCGGCGATGGTGAGGACGTTGAAGGTGCCGACCAGGTTGATCTGGACGACCTTCGCGTACAGGGCCAGGTCGTGCCTGCCCTTCTTCGACAGGATGCGCGCGGACGGGCCGATGCCGGCGCAGTTGACCACGACTCGCAGCGGCAGGCCGGAGCCGGCCGCGGTGTCCACGGCGGTCTGGACCTGGTCCGGGTCCGTCACGTCGGCTTCGACGTAGGTCACGCCGTCGATCTGCTCGGCCTTCTCGATCGAGGACGCGAGGTCGAGGGCGAACACCCGGGCGCCCTTCGCGGCCAGTGCCTTGGCGGTCGCGCCGCCGAGACCGGACGCGCCACCCGTGACGAGCGCTGCGGTGTCGGTGATCTGCATCTTCAGCCTTCCTCCTGCTCCGGGTGCCGCGGTGCACCTGCCCGCCCAGGTTAACGCTCGTTCGCATGCGGGCAGGGGTGTGGTGCCTCACCCGACGGCGCACCCGCTGTCGTCGCGAGGAGTATTCGGCCACGACCGCTTCCGTTAGCGCTGAGGTCAACTCCGGCTGTCACCTTCAGCGTCATGAGCTCAGCTCGGATCGTGGTGGTAGGGACGGGATACGTCGGATTGACCACGGGGGCTTGTCTCGCGAGCCTCGGGCACCAGGTCACCTGTGTGGACGTGGACGTGGCAAAAGTGGCCCGGCTGTCCGCCGGCCGGGTGGACATCCTCGAACCGGGACTCGCCGAACTGGTCTCCCGCGGGCTGGCGAACGGGCGGTTGTCGTTCGTCGTCGGGGCGCGGGACGCGGTTCGCGACGCGGAGGGCGTGTTCCTCTGCGTGCCGACGCCGATGGGCGCGGGCGGTTCCGCGGATCTGCGGGCAGTGGAGGCGGTGACCGCCGAAATCGGCGACGTGCTGCCGGCCGGCTGCGCGCTGATCACCAAATCGACAGTGCCGGTCGGCACCGCGAAACGGATTAGCGCGATGGTCGGGCGCGCCGACGTGCCGGTGGTGTCGAACCCGGAATTCCTGCGCGAAGGCACTGCGGTGCAAGACTTCCTGAACCCCGACCGGATCGTCGTCGGCTCGGATTCGGCCGCCGCGGCCGGCTGGGTCGGGCAATTGTACGGCGATCTCGCCGCGCCGGTGGTGCTCTCCGACGCGGCCAGCGCCGAACTCGTCAAGTACGCGGCGAACTGTTTCCTCGCACTCAAACTGTCCTATGTGAACTCGATCGCCGAGCTGTGCGAACGGCTCGGCGCCGACATCGACCTGGTCACCGAAGGAATGGGCTACGACCGGCGGATCGGCCGCACCTTCCTCAAGCCCGGACCGGGCTGGGGCGGCTCCTGCCTGCCCAAGGACACCAGCGCGCTCGTCAAGGTCGCCGAATCGGTGGACTACGACTTCCGGATGCTCACCTCGGCGATCGACGAAAACATCGCCCAGCGTGACCGCGTGGTGGCGAAAATCGCCGGCGCTTGCGGCGGAACCCTGGCCGGTGCCCGGATCGGCGTGCTCGGGCTGGCATTCAAGGCGGGCACGAACGACCTGCGCGATTCGCCGGCGCTCGCGGTGTCCTCGGTGCTCGGCGCACTCGGCGCGGAGATCACCGCCTACGACCCGGCGGTCTGCGGGTCGATCGCCGGGATGACCGTCGTGGACGACCCGTATCAGGTCGCCAAGGACGCGGATGTCGTTGTGGTGCTTACCGAATGGGCGGAATTCCGGAACCTGGACTGGGTCGCGATGGCAGATGCGATGGAAGGCCACGACGTCGTGGACACCCGGAACCTGCTGGACCCGCGAATGATCCTGGACGCCGGCCTGACCTGGCAGGGCATCGGCCGCCCGCGTGCGGCGCGGCGGAAGGTCGCCGTCTCGTGAGCGGAGACCCGCTCACCACCTAGCCGGAGAACGGAATCGGCCCGTGGCCGCGAGACCGCGGGCCGGTTCCGTTCTCCGCACAAAGTCCGGCGGTGGTCCAGCGAGCCTTCGTCAACCGCGCCGGACGCAGCCGCTTTTTTCCTGGGCGGCCCGTCCGCGCTGCGATATGATCCACAGCGGCATCGCGTGCCGGTCACCGGCTGGGTGAGGCATGGAGGTGCTGGGATGCCTTCTGGAGGCATTGCTTCGTGTCCATTTCTCTTGAACTGAACCATCTGATCGTCCCGTCCCGGGACAACCGGGAATCCGCCGAATTCTTCGCGCACCTGCTGGGATTTGAGATCGGCGTCGAATGGGGGCCGTTCGTACCGGTCGAGACCGGCAACGGCGTGCGGCTCGACTTCGCCACCATCCCGGACGAGGATCGCAGGCTGCAGCACTACTGTTTCCTCATCCCCGAGGTCGATTTCGACGCGTTTTTCGCGCGGCTGAAGGAAACCGGGATCGCTTACCACGCCGGCCCGGGCGGGCAGGGCCCTGGCGAGATCAACCACAACCACGGCGGCCGCGGCGTGTACTTCCTCGATCCCGGCGGCAACGGCATCGAGGTCATCACGCAGCCGTACGAGCCGGAGCGCAAGCGGCCAGCCAGCTGGTAATTCCCCGGTAGGCAAAGGTCCGTGAAGGGCCCCTTCCGGGAATCCAAGTCCGTGAGGGGCCCCTTCCGGGAATCCAAGTCCCTCAAGGGGCCCTTCACGGACACCGGCCGGCGGGGTCAGCGCGGCAGCGAAGCCCACCCGCCGCCGGTCGCGAGCAGCGTCCGCACACTTTCCGCGTGCTCGGTGAAGGCGGCCAGGTCCGCGTGCAGCAGCGCGGCGCGTTCGGCGTCGAGTGGATCCGAGTCGTCGCGCCAGAGCTTCATCGTCCAGCTGGTGGCGAGGAACATCGAGCGCACCAGACCGGCGACCGCGGAATCCGGTTCGTCGTAGCCGGCCAGGATCTCGTCGCAGGCCGCACAGCAGCGTTCGATGCCGCGTACCGCTTCCGCCGGCGTGCCGTCCCAGTCCGGACTCGGCCGGGCACACGAGTCCAGCGCGAGCCAGAGCTGCCAACCGGCGGTCAGCTCGGCATCGTCCCGGGGTGTCCAGTGCGCGCCCATCTCCCGAGTGTGCGCCCGCCCGCGCGGTTTGCCGTCACGCTCGTGGTTGTTCCCACAGCCAGAACTCGATGCCCTGGTCATCGGCACAATCCGCAGTACGGCCGTACGGTTGGTTCTCCACCTCGCCAGCCCGGCCGCCTTGGGCGCGCACCCGGCCGAGCGCTGCTTCGAGGTCGTCGACGGCGAACATCAGCTTCCAGCCGACCTGCAGCTGCGGTCCGCCCCACAGCCCGCCGGGCAGGCCGTCGCCCTCGATCCGCCAGCCGGTCGGCACGCTGCCGGGCGAGAACTGCCAGCCGAGCACCGCGCCGTAGAACGTCTTGGCGCGGATCTCGTCGGGCACTTGGAAGGTGAAGTACCCGGCCTCGCCGTGCCGGTACGTGCGCTCCTCGGCCTCCGTCGTTCGCGGCGCGGCCTGCGAGACGAGCCAGCGCTGTCCGAACGGGTCGCGCAGGGTGCCGGCCAGCCCGTGCCCGCGGTCTTCGACCGGGAGCACCTCTTCGCCGCCCAGCTCGACCCCGCGCCGCATCGCGCGGTGCGGGTCGGCGACCTCGACCCGGATCAGCGGACCGCCTTCGGGGGCGACGACGTTGCCCAGCTCAGGGAATTCCTCGGCCAGCATCAGCACGCTGTCGCCGATCGCCAGTTCGGCGTGCCCGATGCGGCCGTCGTCCATCACGATCGGCTCCGCCCGGCGCTGGGCGGCGAAGACCTCGACGTAGAAATCGAGCGCGGCGCGGGCGTCGCGCACCACCAGGTACGGCGTGAGCGAGCCCAGTTTCGCCTGCTGAGGCGCGGTTTCAGTGGCAGTCATGTCCGCTCCGTTCAGAATCAGGCGACGGAGGTCGTCCCGCAGCTGGTCGGCGAAGGCCGGTTCGGGATCGACCGGCGTCGAGGGCAGCGCGAGCGCGTCGAACGGTTCAGGCATCGCTTCCCTCCTTCCCCTGGTAGCCGCGGCGGAACGCGGTCTTGGCCCGCGTCAGCAACGCCTCGGTCGCGTGGACTGTCCGGCCGAGGTGCGCGGCGACCTCGCGCACCGGAAGGCCGTCGACGTACCGCAAGGTGAGCACCGCTTGATGCGGGACCGCCAGCGAACCGAGCACCTGCCGCGCACGCAGGGCGTCGAGCTGTTCGTCCCAGGGATCCTCGACGTCGTCTTCGGCGTCGTGCACCAGCCGTAGTCCGCGCTGCTCCCGTTCGATCCGCCGCCAGTGGTCAGCCAGCTTGTGCCGGGCCACCCCGATCAGCCACGGCGTGCTCACCGGCGGCGCGTGCTCCTTGCGGCAAGCGGCGACCGCGCCGAGGAACGTCTCCGAAGTCAGTTCCTCGGCCAGCACGCGGTCGCCGCACCTCGCGAGCAGGTACCCGTAGACCTCCGGCAGGGCCTTCTCGTAGAGGCCCAGCAGCGCGAAGGCCGGGTCTGGCTGCACCCGAGGTTCCGTCACATTCTCATCGTCGTCCGGGAGCGCGGTTTTCCGTCGGGTGAATTCCTCAGCGCGGGTCTGGCAGCTTCCGCGCCAGCCCGGCAACCGCCAGCGCGAGCACCGCCAGCAAACCGATGACCAGCACGAACGCCCCCCGGTAGCCGAGTGACCCGGGCCCGCTCAGACCTGCGAACAGGCTGCCGAGCACCGCGACGCCCAAGGCCAGCGACGTCTGCTGGGTCGTGGTGAGCACGCCGCCGCCCGCACCGGCGAGATCGGCGGGAACCCGGGACAGCACCACCCGGAACAGCGTGCTCATCGCGAGCCCGTTGCCGATGCCGATCAGCACCATCGCCGGGGCCAGCTGCCAGATCGACAAGTCCGGCCAGGACCGCAGCGCGGATCCGGCGAGCACGATCAGCCCGAGCGTCAGGATCAACGCGCCGACCGGCACCACCTTGCGGCCGAACCGCGCGACCAAGTGGCTGCTGGACAAGGAGGTGAGGAAGTACGCGAGCGCCATCGGCATCAGCGCGAGGCCGGCTTCGAGCGCGCTGAGGTGCAGGCCGGTTTGCAGCGTGACCGCGTAGACGAACATGAACGAGCCGAAGGAGCAGAAGAACGGCACCGCGACGGTCAGCCCGTGCCGCATGCTCGGCGTGCGGAGCAAGGTCGGCGGCAGCAACGGCGTGCGGCCCGCCGATTCCAGGCGGCGTTCGACGCGGGCGAACGCGTAGGTCGCGAACGGGAACACGACCAGCAGCGCGATCGTCCACCATGGCCAGCCGAGCGCCCGGCCCTCCATGATCGGGATCAGCAGGGACAACAGGGAGACCGCGAGCAGCACGGTGCCCAACCGGTCGATGCCGAGCGGATTGCTCGCCCGGCTGTCCGGCACCGTGCGGCGCGCGATCAGCAGGCCGAAGAGGCCGATCGGCACGTTGACCAGGAAGATCGGCCGCCAGCTCAGGCCCCACAGGTCGGCGGACACCAGCACGCCGCCGAGCAGCTGGCCGATCACGGTGGCGATGCCGCCGGTCGCGCCGTACAGGCCGATCGCGCGGGACCGGCGTTCGCCGGAGGTGCCGGCCTGGATGATCGAAAGCACTTGCGGCAGCAGCATCGCCGAAGCCGCGCCCTGCGCCGCGCGGGCGAGGACCAGCGTCCCGGCGTCCGGAGCGACGCCGCAGGCCAGCGAGGTGAGGGTGAACAGGGCAAGGCCGAGCAGGAACAGCCGCCGCCGTCCGAACGTGTCGCCGAGCCGTCCGCCAAGTACGAGGAGCACCGCGTACGCGATGCCGTAGCCGGCGACGACGAGTTCGAGCGTCGCGGCGGACGCGTGCAGGTCGGTGTCGATGGTGGGCAGGGCGACGTTGACGATGAAGAAGTCGATGATCGGCAGCGCCGCTCCCAGCAGCACCGTGATCAGGCCCGCGGCGGTGAACCGGGCCGGTGCCCCGACAACGGCGGTAGCCGGTGCCGAGGCGGTGGTGGTAGTCGTCATGAGTACTACGTTCCGCCGGGCAAAACCCTGGTACCAGGTGTGGCTCTATCCTGGTACTCCGAGTACCTGGTAACAGGGTGCGCGAAGTGGTTACCTGGTATTCGTGACCACTGCCCTCGAAGACCGCCTCCGGCGCACCGAACTCGGCGAGTTCCTCCGCAACCGGCGCGCGCGAATCACGCCCGAGCAGGTCGGCCTGCCGGTCGGCGGACGGCGGCGCACGCCGGGGCTGCGCCGCGAGGAGGTCGCGCAGCTCGCCGGGGTGGGCGTCACCTGGTACACGTGGCTCGAACAGGGCCGCGACATCAACGCATCCGAGCAGGTGCTCAGCGCGATCTCCCGCACGCTCCGGCTCGATCCGCACGAGCATGTGCACCTGTTCACCCTGGCCGGCGCACCGGAGCCGATGACCGAGCAGAAGGCGTGCGCGGTGATCACCCCATCGCTGCAAGACACGCTGGTCCAGCTCGAGCCGTTCCCGGCCGCGGTCCGCAACGCCCGCTACGACGTGCTCGGCTACAACGCCGGCTACGACTGGCTGATGGGCGGCGTCGACCGGATCCCGTTCGAGGACCGCAACACGCTCGTGCAGGTCCTGCTCAATCCGGAGTGGAAGAAGCGGATGCTCGACTGGGACCAGAACGTGAGCCGGCTGGTCTCCGCGTTCCGCGCCGCGATGGCCGAGCACATGGCGGAACCGGCGTGGAAATCGCTGGTCAAGCGGCTGCAGGCGGAATCGCCGTGCTTCGAGGAGCTGTGGCGCCGGCACGACGTGAACTCGGAGCTGTCGCCGACCAAGCGTTATCTGCACCCGGAAGTCGGGCTGCTGACGTTCAACTTCACCTACCTGTACCTCGGTCGTCGCTCGGAGACCCGGCTGTCGGTCTACACCCCGGCGAACCCGGAGACAGCGGAGAAACTTCAAGCGGCTGTACCGCGCAACGCGTAGCCGGATTTCGCGCTCCACGACGGACGCGGCCACCGGTCATTCCCGGTAGTTTTCGCACCATGCACTACTGGTGGCGAGCCCACAACCCGTGGTTCGGACGCGTGTTCCGCACCATCGTGGTGCTCGCCTTCGTGCTCGGCGGCTCCAGCGCGTCCGGCCGGTGGCAGCACTTCGCGCACCCGCTCAGCCCGCTCGGCGCGGCCTGGCTCGCCGCCACCGTGCTGCTCCTGCTGCTCGTCCACCGCTATCCGCTGCCGTTGTTCGTGCTGACCGCCGCGTCCGCGTACGCCTACTACCTGTCGTCCGAACCCGGCGGCCCGGTCGTCGTCGTTCCGACCATCGCGCTGTTCGTCCTGACGAAGCAGAAGGGGCCGGTGGTCGCCGGGAGCACGGGGTCAGTCGTGCTCGCCGGTGCGTACCTGATCCACGTGGTCGTCGCGCAAACGTTTGCCATCGACGCCTGGGCGCTGTTCGCGGTGGTCTGGATGGTCGCGGTGATCGGCATCGCGACCGCGTTCCGGTTCCAGTTCGCGGCGGTCGCGGCGCGGCGCGAGCAGGCCGCCGAGCACCGGCACCGGATGGCCGAGCAGGAGCGGCTGCGCATCGCCCGCGAGGTGCACGACGTCGTCGCGCACAGCCTCGCCATGATCAACGTCCAAGCCGGCGTCGCCGCGCACGTCGCGGATCGCAGGCCGGAGCAGGCGAAAGAGGCGCTGCTGAACATCAAGGCGGCCAGTGCGTCCGCGCTCAACGACTTGCGCGCGACGCTCGCGGTCCTTCGATCCGGCGAGAACCGGGCCCCCGCGCCGAGCCTTGCTCAGATCGGCGAACTGCTCGACCACGCGCGAACCGCCGGGCTGGAGGTGGAGCTGCACGGCGAACCAGGCGAGCTGCCCGCCCCGGTGGGCGGCGCGGCGTACCGGATCCTGCAGGAGTCGCTGACCAACGTCGTCCGGCACGCCGACGGCGCTCAGCGCGTGGAGGTCCGGTTCGAGCGGACGCCGGGCAGGCTGGTCCTGACCGTCCGCGACGACGGCCGCGGCACCGTCCAGCCGACGCCCGGCCACGGCCTGCGCGGGATGCGGGAACGGGCGACGGCACTCGGCGGCACCGTTGAAGCGAGCCTGACCGGACAGGGTTTCGAAGTGCGGGCGGAACTGCCCGTGGAGGGGGAGAAATGACCATCCGCGTGGTACTGGCCGATGACCAGGCACTGGTCCGGGCCGGTTTCCGGGTACTGCTCGAAACCGAGGAGGGATTCGAGGTGGCCGGCGAAGCCAGCGACGGCGAGCAGGCGGTCGCGCAGGCGGTCGAGCACCGGCCGGACATCGTCGTGATGGACATCCGGATGCCCGGCACCGACGGACTCGAAGCCACTCGCCGAATCACCTCGCATCCCGATCTCGGCGGGGTGAAAGTGCTGGTCCTGACCACCTTCGACGTCGACGAGTACGTCTACGAAGCGCTCCGGGCGGGAGCCAGTGGCTTCCTGCTCAAGGACACCGAACCGGTCGAACTCCTGCACGCGCTGCGCGTCGTCGCGGCCGGGGAGGCGCTGCTCGCGCCGACCGTCACCCGCAGGCTGATCGCCGAGATCGTCGGCCGCCCGGAACACCGCCGGATCGACACGTCGGCGGTGCGGGAGGTGACCGAACGCGAACGCGAGGTGCTGGCGCTGGTCGCGGGCGGGCTGTCGAACGACGAAATCGCCGAGCACCTGGTGATTTCTGCGGCGACCGCGCGTACGCACGTCAGCCGCATTATGACCAAGATCGGTGCCCGTGACCGGGCGCAGCTGGTGGTGCTCGCCTACGAATCCGGTCTGGTCACGCCGCGCCGGCCTTCGCACGGCTGAGCTAATCCGGCGGTGTGACTTACGCCGTGTCGGTGAACGTCGTCCCACCCTCGCACGCCCTATAGGCAGAGCATCACCACTCAGCGAGGGGTGGGGCGAAAGGAGTTCCCGTGGCGTGGGAAATCGTCGTAGTCGCCACGCTGGCCCTGGTTTTCCTGGTCCGGCTGGTTGCGCAGCTCCGGCGGAGCTGACGGCCGCCGCGGCGGCATCGGCCGGCGCGCGGGCGGTTCCGCGATCCGGTCCGCCCCCGCCTCGGGCAGCGGCCGCGCGCGGTGCGAACCGCCCGCCGCTCGGGTGATCGCGGTCCGCTCGCTGCGCGTCGCCCCGCCCCCCGGCGGAGGCGGCGGCAATTGGCCACCGCGCGGCATCCGGCCGTTGCCGCCAGTGCCAGTGCCAGTGCCGCCCGGCACCGGCTGCGGCCGCGGCGCAGGCCGACGAGGCGGCCGCGAATCGACCCGGACCACCGGGATCTCGATGGTGTCCTCGACGTCGCGCACCGGCGGCACCGGGGCCACCACCTGGGTCTTCTCCGCCTCGGCTGGCTCCGCCGGCTTCGCCGACGCGGGCGGCGTGGCCGGAGGGTTCGCGGGCTTGCTCCCGGACGGCTTCCGAGACAGCCGCCGCGCCAGCGCGTGACTCGGCCGCTCCACGTACCGGTAGCTCACCTCGACCACCCCGAACACCGCCGGGATCACGATCAGCAGCGCGAGCGGCAACGGCACCGCTGGGCGCAGCAGCTGCAGCAGCACGAACGTGACCAGCATGTGCAGCAGGTAGATCGAGTAGCTGCGCTCGGACAGCATGGTCCAGACCTTGCGCTGCTTCAGCCGGTCCTCGGCGAACATTCCCATGAAGAAGCACACGACCGCGAACGCCAGCGCCAGGTTGTACGAGTTGTCGACCCGCCCGACGCCGATGATGTCCGCCAGCACGTACAGCGACCAGGCGCAGGCCCCGAAGAGCGCGCCGGTCCACAGCGGAATCTTCTTCGCGGTGGTCGCCCAGATGACCTGGCCGATCAGCATCGACGGCAGGTAGGAAACGTTCACCGCGAACAGGAACCAGGTCGCGCCCAGCTGGTGCATGCTCATCAGCACGACGAAAATGAAGGTGAGCTCGACCGCGATCGCCAGCCACACCGACCGCCTCAGCAGCGGCAGGATCGCCATCAGCAGCAGGTAGAACAGGACCTCGACGATCATCGTCCAGGCCACCGGCACCAGCACCACCTGCGGGGTGATCAGGTAGTTCGCCAGCGTCGTGTTGGTCAGCACGGTGAGCGGGTTCAGCGTCTGCGGCTGTCCGGTGGACGGCGGGTGCAGGTTCACCAGCAGCAGCACCACGGTGAGCAGCACGACGAACATCATCGGCGCGTACACCCGGATGAACCGGTTGAGGGCGAACCGGCCGGCCCCCTGGCGCAGCGCGATCGGGGTCACCACGAACCCGCTGACCAGGAAGAAGAACGGCACGGCGATCTGCCCGATGCCCTGCTTCGACATGTGCATCGGGTTGGTGGTGAGGGCCTCGATGAAGTCGACGTACGGTGCTTTGTCGTTCTTCGCGTAGATCCACGGATGCACGATGTGGCTGTAGAACACCAGCAGAGCGCCGAGTCCGCGGCCGATGTCGATGAAGACGATGCGGGTTTTCTTAGCCGGCGCCGGAGCTTCGGCCGCCGGCGCGGGGGCCTTGGCAGGCGCGGCGGAATGCTGTTCGGCCAGCGCGCTCACCCCCGTCTATCGCCCCGGACAACTTCGACAGAGTAGCGCTTGGAGCGGTGGTCCCGGGTCAGCTCCCCGGAGTTGTCGGCCAGCGCACACCCGGTGCCCCGACCACTGGTCGGGGCACCGGGCAGCAGGTCAGGGGGCCAGCCAGAGCGTGACGAATTCCTTCGTGTCCGCCTTCGCCGCGGCGATGACGGCGGCGTCGTCGCGGATCTCGTCGCCGGGCCCGGCGTCGGTGACGATCTTCACCGTGTAGCCGAGGTCGCGGTATTCGGCGAGCACCGCGGCCGGGCTGTCGCCCAGTTCGGTGATCGCGCCCGGGTCGAACTCGCAGACGACGTGCGGCCGGTCGCGGCGCAGCACCTCGGAGAGACCGGCCAGCGCCCGGTGGTCACGGCCCTGCAGGTCCACCTTCACCAGGCCGATCCGTTGCTCGGTCACCGCCGGCACGGAGTCCAGCCGCACCGCCGGGACCTCCACGCCGGAACCGTCGAGGGTGACCCGGTTGTCGCCGCTGTTGCCGGGAGTCGCCTGCGCCAGGTGCACGGTGCCGGACTCGTTCCACGCGGCCGACTCGACCACGGTGACCAGTTCGGCACCCGCCGCGGACAGATTGACCTCGACATTGCGGCGGAGGTAGGCGGCGTTGACCGGGTCGGCCTCGACCGCGATCACCCGGCTTACCCCGGACGCCGACCGCAGCAGCCGCAACGTGTGGTAGCCGACGTGCGCGCCGACGTCGAGGAACGCCCCGTCGGCCAGCGTCGCCATCAGCTTGGCCTCGCTGTCCTCCCAGGTCTGGTTGTACTCGATCCAGGGCAGCATGACCTCGTCGACCGGCATCAGCAGCGCGCCGACGTCGCACGGAACCACCTCGGCCCCGCGCGGCACCGGAGCGTGCCGGAGCCGCGCCGCCTTCTGCGCCGCGTCGGCTTCGACGATGATCCGCTGGATGGCTTCCTCGTCGGAGTCGAGGCGCTCGTCGCGGGCGGCGAACATCTCGTGCACCTTCGCCCCGGCCGTTTCGATCTCCGCGCCGACGCCGGCGTAGCCCTCGGTCAGCTTCGCTACGTCCGCTTCGAGATTGCGCAGCGCCAGACCGGTTTCCGGGGTCTTGCGGCGGATCTCGTTGACCGAGCCGCGCAGCTCTTCGAGCCGCTCGGCGAGGGTACGGGTGGCCACCGCGGACCGGCGCGATTCGTCGAGCCGGTCCTCCAGGCTTTCGATCCGGTCCAGCAGCCGCCGGTTGCTTTCCTCGGTGGCCGCGAGCAGGGCGCCCATCACGGTGCGCTGGTGCACGTCGTAATGGTCGATCGCGCGCAGCACGGCCTTGCGCAGCGCGGGTGCGAGCGGCAGCCGGGACGGGGCACCCGCCTCCGGCCGCCAGCGCAGTGCCTCGGTGGCCTGATTCAGCGGGCTGAGCGGGTGTTCCGGCGGCGGGACGGCGGCGCGCTGGCGCTCCTGCCACGTCTCGTACGCCTGCTCCAGCTGGTTCCGCATCCACTCGGCTGCGGTCTCCATCGACCGCTCGCGCAGGATGTACTCCCGTGCGCGCTTGCCCCGAGCCTCGGCCTCGGCCGGGTCGTCGGCGATCTGGCGCATCGCGGCCGCGGCCGCGTTCACGTCGGGATCCGCCCACACCGCCTCGGCGTGGTACGGCTCGTTCCCCTTGCCGACCGGCACCATCCGATACGGGATCGGCCAGCCGGTGGACTCGTCCAGGAACTCCGTGGTGCTCGAGTAGTCCGTGGAGATCACCGGCATCGCACGCGCCATCGCCTCGGCGACGGTGAGGCCGAAACCCTCGCTGCGGTGCAGCGACACGTACGCGGTGCTGGTCTCGTACAGCTCGTGCAGTTCGGCGACGCTCAGGTAGTGCTCGAGCATCTCGATCCGGTCGTCGCCGCTGATCATGGCGCGCAGCTGCTCGGCCCGCTGCGGGTGATCGACCGCGTTGATCGTCTTGATGGTCAGCCGGACATCGTCGCGACCGGGGAAAGCCTGCTGGAACGCCTCGACGACGCCCCACGGGTTTTTCCGGTCGGCGACGCTGTAGAAGTCGAAGGCGAACAGGAAGCGCACCGGGTCGCCGGTCTTGCGGGCAGGCCGCGCCGGCTCGCCCGGGTCGCGCACCGGCACCGGGATGGTCTTGACCGGGATGGTCGAGTGCGCGGCGAAGGCGGTGCGGCAGAAGTCGCTGACCGTCCAGACCTCGTCCAGCATCCCGAACGCTTCGTGCTGGCCCCGCGGGAAGTCCTCGAGTTCCCAGGCCCACAGCCCGATCCGGTACCGGCCGGCCCCCACCTCGGGGTGGTTGGTGAGGATCGTGCGGGTCTGGTCGGCGTTCACCGCGAGGACGCTGACCGGGAACTTCGGCTCGCTGACCGTGTCCGGCCGGTCCAGCCCGGTGCGGTTCCAGACCGCCTCTTCCTCCAGCACCGACGCGACCGGGACGTCCGCCTTCTCGATCGCCTCCAGGACGATCCGGCCCATCTCGCCGATGCCCAGCTCGGCGGTGAGGTAGCCGAGCAGGTTGACGCCGAACTCGTCCGCCGGCGCCTCGATCGCGGCCGGTTCGACCGGCAGCGCCCACTCGGGCAGCCCGACCTCGGCCACGCCGGAGGTGAGGCACCACCGCCGGAAGCTCTCGGCGTCCTCGCCGTGCGGATGCGGGAACGCGATCTGCAGGTCGGTGCGCGACGCCCAGATCGCGTGCGTCAGCCGGTTCAGCCCGGCCGAAGCCTGCGCGCGGTCCTCGGGCCGGGCCAGCCACTCCCAGAGCGCCCGTCCGCCGTCGTCGCCGTAGGCGTGCGGCGGCAGCGGCTTCTTCTTGAGCTCGGCCTTGATCCAGCCGTCGCGGAAGACCCGCCGGGCCAGGTTCGGCACCGGCGTGCCGTCGCGGAAGTCCTTGAAGCCGTAGGGAATCGAGTCGAGCGATTCGGCGTAGCCCGCTTCGCGCAGCTTCTTGCCGTACGCGTCGCAGGTGGCTCGCAGTTCGGCGCTCTGCGACATCAGCACCCGCGGCTTGCGCACGCAGTGCAGGCTCAACAGCCACGGCTTCTCCGGCCGGTAGCCGCTGAAGTGGAAGAAACGCAGTTTCTCGCCGCCCGCGGTGAGCGTGCCGTCGTCGGCGCGGCCGACCGGGCGCTCGTGCAGGTTCCAGTACGCGACGTTGAAGCCGGGGTCGGTGAGCACCGTGTGCCGGAACAGCGCAGGCACCTGGTCGACCCACCGCTGGTCGGTGAACAGCTGCTTCTCGGGCGCCACGATCGCGTCCTGGCGCAGCCGGCCTGCCCAGAAGTCGAGGAACGGCTTCGCGCCCTGCCCGACGCCGATGAAGCCGAGGTTGAACATGCCGCTGCCCATGATCGCCGCGTCGCTCGGCTCAAGGCCGTCCTTCGGCAGCGGGTTGAGCATGTGCGGGGTGAGCACGATTCCGTGCTCGGCGGCCAGCACCGCGACCTCGGGGATCGGCGCGAACAGCTCGATGTCCGGGTCCAGGTACATCGCGGTCGGGGAGTCCGCGAGCAGCTCCCGCAGCAGGTACGGCTTGGCCGCGGTGGCCAGTTCGGTCACCGAGTAGGCGGTGGCCATCCGCAGGTACTCGTCCTCGTCGATGCCGAACGCGGCCGGACCGACGATCTCCGCACCGGATTCGTCGCGGTGCTTCTCGTCGCGCGGCGCGTCGATCACCGCGATGACGAACCGCCCGCCCGGGTGCTGGGCCAGGTAGGACCTGGCGAGCACCCGCGCGGCGGGCAGGTAGTTGCGGGCGACGATCGTGCAGGTGGCGATATCCGGCTCAGACATCGGCGGGCGCAACGGCGAGCTGCTGGTTCAGAGCTGCGGTGGCGTCCGACTTCAGCGAGGCCGCGGCCGGGCCGGTCACCTCGACCCGGACGATGACGTTGCCGTGGGCGTAGTGGGCGCGCTCCTGGCCGGCGTTGCCGTTCTTCGGGTCGATCGAAGTCGCGTACACGCCGTTCGGGGCGGAGGCGTTGCGGGTGGCGCCGTTGGTGATCTGGATCTTCATCAGCTTGTCGGCACCGGTCTTCGCCGCCACCGGGCTGCTCGCCTGGGTCAGCAGCACGATGATGGTGTTGCCGTTCTGCAGCCGGTACACGACGATCTTGGCCTTGCTCGCACCCGCGGTCTGGTAGGCCGCCAGCTCGTCCGAGTTCAGGTAGTTCAGGCCGTTGACCTGGGCGAACGTCGTGATGTCGGCGTGGTTCTCCGCCTTGCCGGGCATGGTCGCGACCGCCAGCGGGTCGGCCGGCTTCGGCGCGGACGACGAGCCCTGCGGCTGCTGCGCGGTGGACTGCTGCGGGCCGGCGCTGCTGCCGGTGTCGCGGCCCCAGAGCAGGTAGGCGCCGAACGCGATGCCGGCCAGCACGATCACCGCAGCGACGATCGCGCCGATCTTCATGCCGTTGCTCTTCTTCGGCTTCTCCGCGAAGAACTCCGGGCCCTGCTGGAAGGAGTCGCCGCCGGGCGGGCCGAGCGGCGGGAGGTCGCCGCCGCCCCACGGCGGGGTCTGGTCGCCCTCCGGGGCGTTCCACGGCTGCTGCTGCGGGAAGCCGCCTGCCGGCGACGCGGGTTGCTGGAACCCGCCGGGCGGGGAGTAGTGCGTCTGCTGGTGCTGCTGCGGCTGCACGACCTGGGTGCGCTCCGGGCCGGCGTCGGCGCCCGGCTGCTGGGTCTGCCAGCTCTGCACGACCTGGGTGCGCTCGGCGCCGCCGTCCGCGGGCGGCGGCTGCGGGGCCGGCTGCTGCGGCATTCCGCCGGGCGGGCTGACCGGGGCGATCACCTGGGTCGAATCCGCGCTCGGGCCCGGCTGCTGCGGGGCGGGCTGATCCTGCTGGCCGACGGCCGAGGACAGCACCTGATCACGCCGAATGCGGTAATCGTCCGCGGACAGCCGCCCGGAAGCGAGCTCCTCGTCCAGCCGGCGCAGCTCCTCCTGCCAGGACACCAGGCCCCCCCTTATCTGTCGGCATGGCGACACTCGATGCGTCACCGCAACTCAGGTGTGTGACGACGTGGACATTGTGCACGGCCACGACCCCGTGTGACCTGCCGGGTCGCCTTGCGCGCCGGGTTTGTTCAGCCAGCGGGCAGGGCGGCGGCGACCTTCGCCCGGATCTGTTCCATCCGTGCCTTCAGCGCCGCCGGATCCTGGTTCACCGGGCCCGAGACGCCGATGCCGATCGACACCGCACCCGAGGTGTACCAGAAGGCCAGCACGCGTCCGGCCGGGCTGCTGCCGGTGTAGAGCAGATCGGCGGCGGAGGGGCCGAACGGGCTGCTCGCGAACCCGCCGGTGCCCAGGTTCTGCCGCAGGCCCTTGACCAGTTCTCCGGCCTGTTGCTTGGACGGAGTCGGCACGGCGAGCAGCGTCGTGCCGCCGTCGGCCGAGCCGTACGCGTGGTAGACGAGCTGGTCCGCGCCCGCCGCGCGCATCAGGTTCGCGTCGGCGTCGGAGACGGCCTTGAGCTGGACGGCCTTGTCCAGCGCCAGCGTCGAGTTGTTCGGGTTCGGCGTGCCGGGCAGCGCCGGCAGCTTGTCTTCGAGCGAAGCGGGCTGGGTGTTCGGCGCGGACGACGCGGCAGGCGGAGGCGTCGCCGCGGTGGTGTTCTCGTCTTTGTTGCCGATGAACCAGATGACACCGACGACCAGCGCCAGCACGACCAGCACGGCGAGCGACAAGAACAGCCAGGTCGGCTTCGAACCGCGCGGCTTGGCTCCCTCGTCGTAGAGCCGGCGCGTCGCGGGCTGCCCGTCGCTCGTGATCGCGCCGAAGACCGCGGTGGGCCTGTCGTCGGCCGGGCTGGGCGCGGTGGTTGGCCGGTCGGTGACGAACGGGCTGCCCGGGGTGTGCGAGAAGGCAGGCTGGGCTGGGGGCTTCGCGGCGTCGGACGTCGCGGCTGGTGCCGCTGGCGCCGCGGAGGCAAGGAACGCCTCGACAGCGGGAGGCTCGGACGGCGGCATGGCCGGATTTGTGCTGGCCCAACCGACGGGGGGCTGGCTCGGCTGCGCGGGTGCGGGCTGGCCAGGGGTCTGCTGGCCAGGGGTCTGCCATTGGACGGGCGGAACCCCGGCCCAAGTGCCCGGTTGCGGTGCCGGTGCCGGCTGGTGCTGCTGGTACGGCGAGGACTGCGCGGTTTGCGGCGGTGCCGGAGCGGTCGAGGGGGCCGGAGGAACAGCTGGGGCGGCGAAGCCGCTGGCCGGGCTCGCTGGCGCAGCCGGGGCATCGGCGGCAGGACTGGCTGAGGCAGCGGTGGTGGCGGCGGGGTTCGGCGGGCTGGCCGACGGCGCGGTGGTCGTGGCCGGGGCGGCTGGGCCTGCGAAACCAGTGGCAGCGGTCACGGTCGGTCCAGTAGTGCTGCTCGAAGCGCTATCGGTCACCGCTGGGCTGGTGGCGCTGTTCGGCGCGCTGAAGCTGCCCGCGGCTGCGGAGGAGGAGGCTGGGCTC